>NZ_JAFCTT010000008.1:0-179262 GCF_049896165.1 Brevundimonas sp. TWP3-1-2b1
CGCCATTGGCGCCAACGGCATGGCCCGAGGCGTTCCCGCAAACCCCTTCGAACTCGCTCTCGGCAAACCCAGCCGCAGCGGGACCGCCTAATCCCATTTTCGCCGTTCTCGCCAACATCAGATTGGTGGAACAGGATGTTCCGCTTGCGTCGGTCGTCGAGCGGTGTTCATGATCATTAATGGGGAAGCTGCTCGACCGGCTGCTGAAAGGTTCTCACGCCTACAGCGTCAAGCGCGAGGCGGGCGGATACATGCTCGTCGGTGAACTGGACTGCGTTGAAGAGTTCAGCAATCTCGTCCGCGAAGCCGCCGAGCGTGCGGGCGAAGACTTCATCGTCTTCACCACCAGCGATGGGCACCTCGGCTACAGCCAGATGTTCGTGATGCCGATGGACGAGGATCGCGCCTCTTCTCGTTGACGCCCGGTCGATCCGTGGCACCGTGATGTTCTCCCAACTGCAATCGGAGAACACCCCTGACCAAGCGCGTGGCGTTGTACGCTCGTGTCTCGACGGCTGATAAAAACCAGACCGTAGAGAACCAGCTTCGTGACCTGCTGGCCGTCGCCCAGCGGCAGGACTGGGAGATCGTGGCGACCTTCCTCGACGAGGGCATCTCCGGTGCCAAGGGCCGCGATAAACGGCCCGGCTTCGACAACCTGCTCAAAGGCGTCGCCCGGAAGGATTTTGATCAAATTGCGTGTTTTTCGGTCTGCCGCATTGGCCGGAGCCTACCCGACCTGATCCACTTCCTCGGCGACATCCAGTCCAAGAATGTGGACCTGTACGTTCATACGCAGGGCCTCGACACATCGACGTCTTCCGGTCGGATGATGTTCTCAATGCTCGGCGTCTTCGCCGAATTCGAAAGGGCCATTCATAGAGAGAGGGTGCTCTCCGGCTTGCGGCGGACGACCAAGAAGAGCGGTCGCAAGCCCATGCCCCAGAACCGTCTGGAAGCGATCAGGAGGTCGTTGCAGGACGGTCTGGGCATCCGCGCCACCGCCCGCCTACATCGTGCCTCCACGACCACTGTGACGACCATTGCGCGGACGCTGGGGGCCACGGTGCAGGAAGGCCGTCAGGAGAGCGTCGCGGCCTAATCCAACGCTATCTTCGCCGCATCGCGCAGAGCCACGGTCGCGAACAGAGCCACCAGCGCAAACAGTCCCCCTGCCGCGAATGTCGCCGGAGCACCTAGACTGGCCCACAAGGCGCCCGCCAGCACGCTCGCGATCAGCAGCCCGACGCCGGTCGCCAGATTGAATATTCCAAACGCCGTTCCGCGAAGGTTGGAAGGTGCCGCATCGGCGACCATCGTGGCGAGCACGCCTTGGGTCAGGCCCATGTGAAGCCCCCACAGGGCCACACCCGCCAGCACGCCGGGGACGGTGGCGTTCAGCGCGAGCACCGCGTCAGCGGCAAGGAGAACCGCGAGTCCAACGACCAGCAGTCGCTTCCGACCGATCCGATCTGAAAGGATGCCAGCCGGGGTCGCGGCGACGGCGTAGACGACGTTCATAATCACCAAGACAACGGGGACGAGGGCGACCGCCAATCCCACGTCCTGCGCCCGCAAGATCAGGAACGCCTCGCTGAAGCGCGCCAGCGTGAAGACACCCCCGACCCCGACCACGATCCAGAACGAGGCGCCCATGTCACGCACCTCGCTCCAACGGATCGGCACGCGCGCGGCTCCCGGTTCGCGCGCTCTCTTTGGTTCCTTCACCGCGAAGATGAGTAGGAGCACCGCGATCACCGCCGGGACCACAGCCCATGCGAACACAGCGCGAATATCGTTGGCCAGAACCACCATCAGCCAGATGGCGATCAACGGCCCCGCGAAGGCACCGATGGTGTCGAGTGACTGTCGTAGTCCGAATGCCGCTCCACGCGCGTCGGGAGGAGCGAGGTCAGCAACCAAGGCATCCCTCGGGGCGCCGCGTATGCCCTTGCCGATGCGATCCGCAAAGCGGGCGCCGAACACCTCGAAGGGAGTGACGGCCAGAGGAAAAATAGGCTTGGTCAGCGCGCCGATGCCATAGCCCACGACGGTCAGCATCTTGCGACGCCCCAGCCTGTCGCTCAACCAGCCGGAAAAGACCTTCACGATTGAAGCTGTCGCTTCGGCGATCCCTTCGATGATCCCGACCAGCATCGCGCTGGCACCAAGCGTTCCGACGAGAAACACCGGCAGCAGGGCGTGGATCATCTCCGAAGAGACGTCCATGAACATCGACACGAACCCCAGTGCCCAGACGCCGCGCGGAACGGACTTCAAGCTCTTGAGCATGCAAACTCCATTCAGGCCCGCCAACAGCAGCACCAGTCAGGCGCGGATGTGGTCCTGACGTCCGAGCGGGTCGTGATGGGCCGTTCACCAGACGGATTCAATCGACTTCGGCTTGCTGAATGTGAGGCCACCCAGCACGGCATGATCGGTCGCAAGCGTCGCGTCATCGCCAGCCAAAGCGTTGACCAAGAACGCTCTCAAGACGATGGCTGGACGCTTCAGATCAGGGGCACGGCATGACCGACGAAACCAGCCACCCAAACAATCCTGTCGGGTGCGCCAACTTTCCTTCCGACAACAGTATGGTCGCCCCGATGGGAACCTCTCTCCCCCGCCGCCGTATCGGGTAAGGGCACCTGCAACCGGGTGTGATCTGACTCCTCGCCCTCGTGCGACTATCTCACGGGCGGACTCAGAGGGATTCCCATGTTGAACCGCCAGGCCTATCCCTCTTCACGTAGATTGTTTCTGGCTATGGCGGCGGCGGGATTGGGAATGTTCGCGAGTAATGTCGTCGCCGCGCCGCGGATATCGTCGCGGAAGTCGGAGGCCGACCTCGACCGGGTCGACGCCCTGATCGCGCGCATGACGACCGAGGAGAAGGCGGGTCAGCTGAACGTACTGGCCGACCCGTTCCGGTTCCGGCCACAGAACGTCAATCCGCTGGATGGCCAGGGCGATCCCGCGCGTATGACGCAGATGATCCGCGACGGTCAGGTCGGCTGCCTGTTCAACGGCGTCGGGGCCGAGGCCGGGCGTCGGATCCAGACGATCGCGGTGGAGGAGACCCGGCTGGGCATCCCCCTGCTGTTCGCCGCCGACATCATCCACGGGCTGAAGACGGTGTTCCCGGTGCCGCTGGCCGAAGCGGCCGCCTTCGATCCCGACCTGGCCATGCGCACTGCGCGGGCCGCTGCGGTAGAGGGCGCGGCGTCCGGCATCCACCAGACCTATGCCCCCATGGTCGATGTGGCGCGCGATCAGCGCTGGGGTCGTGTGGTCGAGGGCGCGGGCGAGGACGTCTGGCTGAACGAGGTTCTGGCCGTTGCCCGCGTCAAGGGATTCCAGGGCGACAAGGGCCTGGCCGATCGCGACGCCCTTCTGGCCACGCCCAAGCATTTCGCCGGCTATTCCGCTGCGCTGGGCGGGATGGACTACAACACCACCGACATGTCGGACGCGACGTTGCGGGGCACCTTCCTGCCGCCGTTCAAGGCCGCGTTCGACGCGGGCGCCCTGTCGGTCATGACGGCTTTCAACGACATCAACGGCGTACCGGCCAGCGGCAATCCCTATCTGCTGACGCAGATCCTGCGCGAGGAGTGGGGCTTCGCCGGATACGTGGTCACCGACTATACGGCCGATCAGGAGCTGATCGCCCACGGCTTCGCCGCCGATGGCCGGGACGCCACCCGCATCGCCCTGATGGCCGGGGTTGACGCCTCGATCGTCTCGGGCCTGTTTCTGGAGCATATCCCCGGCCTGGTCGCCTCCGGCGACGTGCCGATGGCACGGGTCGATCAGGCTGTGCGTCGGGTGCTGATGACCAAGGCGGCGCTCGGCCTGTTCGACGATCCCTATCGCGGCTGCGATCCGGAGCGGGAGCGGCGGGTCGTCGGCTCGCGCGAGCATCGCGATCTGGCCCGCGAGGCCGGGGTCAAGTCCATCGTCCTGCTGAAGAACGAAGGCGGCCTGCTGCCGCTGAAACCCTCCGGCCAGAAGATCGCCCTGATCGGGCCCTTCGGCGCTGACGTCGACAATGTCTTCGGCCCCTGGACCATCTGGGGCGACGAGACACGCCGCATCTCGCTGGAGGCCGGCTTCCGCGCCGCCATGGACGACGAGGCGGACCTCGCCGTGGTCATGGGCTCCGACGTCGAGACGGCCCTGCCGGGCGGCATTGCGGCGGCGGTGCTGGCGGCGAGCCAGGCGGACGTGGTCGTTCTGGCCATCGGGGAGAGCGCGCGCATGTCGGGCGAGGCCCAGTCGCGCACCGAGATCGATATCCCGGCGTCCCAGCGCGCCCTGGCCGAAGCCGTCGCCGCGACCGGCAAGCCCGTCGTCGTCCTGCTGAGAAATGGCCGCGCCCTGGAGTTGTCCGGCCCCATCAAGGACGCCGGCGCCATCGTCGTCACCTGGTTCCTGGGCGGAGAGATGGGTCACGCCGTCGCCGACATCGTCTTCGGCCTGGTCTCGCCGTCCGGACGCCTGCCGGTCAGCTTCCCGCACCGCTCGGGCCAGCAACCCTACAGCTACGATCACAAGATCACCGGCCGCCCGGCCAACAACGCCCTGGCGTCGCAGGAGTATGTGGCCCGCTATCGCGAGACGACCAATACCGCCCTCTATCCGTTCGGCCACGGCCTGACCTTTGGCGTGGTGACCTACGGAGCGGTCACGCCCGCAGCGGCGACGCTGGCTTGGGATGGTGAAGTCGAGGTTTCGGTGGACATCACCAACGCTGGCGACCACGCGGTCGAGGAGACGGTCCAGCTCTACATCCGCGACCGCGTCGCCGACCTGACCCAGCCCGGCCGCCGCCTGCGCGACTTCAGAAAGGTCGAGCTGGCGGCCGGACAGACCAGGACCGTGACCTTCACCCTGCGCCGCGAACGTCTGGAATACGTCGGCGCTGACGGTCGCCCGAAAGTCCAGCCCGGCGCCTTCGACATCTGGCTGACGTCGTCGGCCCAGGCGGGCGACCCGGCGACACTCAACCTGACGCCGTCCTAGTCGAGCCCGTCCTCGGTCACCACGAAGGCGCGGCCCTCGGCGCGGGCGGCGGCGGCGAGCTGGTTCTGGACCAGATGCCAGCGGCGCAGCCGCTCGAAGTCGATCGTGTGTTCCGGCGCCGCGTCGAGCCAGTCGGAGAAGGCCCGGCGGGCCTGACGGTATTGCGGAGCCGTCGGATCCGGCACGGGCGGAACGGTCGGCAGGCGGCTGGCGACGTCCGGCGGGATGGGAAAGTCGCCGGAACTCGTGGAGAGGATCATCGGGCGCGGCTCGCGGGGGAGGAGAAGAATTCCCCCATTTAACCTCGCCACGGGGCCGGGCGCCACCTTTCGGCGCGAACGACGTTCCGGCAATTGCGCCGCCCTGATATGGCCAAGCTCCTCAGGCTGGAGTCGAGGGCGGGATTGCGAGAGGGACACGAGATGATGATCAGGACCAGAACCCGCGTGGCGTGGGCCACGGCCACGGCCACGGCTACGGCCCTGGCCTTCGCTCTGGCGGCCGGCGCGGCCCAGGCGCAGAAACCGTCCGCCCAGACGCGACCGGCGGATCAGGCCGACCAGCTTCTGAGCCAGGCCGTGCCGACCCAGGTTCCGCCGTCCGTCAACGACGGGGAGGCCTACCACCGGGCCGGCGATTCCGAGCAGACCCTCGAAGATCTGCGCGTGACCCGGGCGCTGAACGACGAGATCGCCTCCCGCAACCAGCTGGCGGAGAACCAGGAGCGGGCCGACCAGGCTGAGTTCGACGCCCGGCGCGCCGAATACGAAGAGACGGTTACGGCGGCGACCCGGGCCCAGCTGGCTTATGAGGAAGACGTCCGCCGGTCCGAGGCCGCGCAGCGTCAGTGGGAAGCGGACCGCGCCCGCTGGGAGGCCGATGTCCGCGCCTGTCAGGCCGGCGACCGGATGCGGTGCGCCCCTCCGCGCTCCTGATCGATCGGGACCACAACGCCCTTCCGGAATGCCCATTGCCGTGATGCGGGCGCGGTGAGAGGGTAGGCTGAAAGGGGACGAGCGATGACGGATCACGGGGTCGCCGGCACGGCGGACGATGAACGTCCGAAGGGCGAGGCTGCGCGGCCCCATCGTCACGCCGACCGGCCTTTGACCGGCGGCCGGATCGATACCTGGCGGC
This sequence comes from Brevundimonas sp. TWP3-1-2b1, assembly GCF_049896165.1. Lineage (NCBI taxonomy): Bacteria > Pseudomonadati > Pseudomonadota > Alphaproteobacteria > Caulobacterales > Caulobacteraceae > Brevundimonas > Brevundimonas sp. TWP3-1-2b1. The sequence goes on from NZ_JAFCTT010000008.1 coordinate 6,163, forward strand.
ATCCGCTGACGGTACGGTTGACCCACTGGCTCAATGTCTTCGCGATGACGATCCTGGTCATGAGCGGGATCAACATCCTGATGGCGCATCCGCATCTGTACTGGGGCATCCGCTCGACGTTCGCCGACCCCTGGATGAGCTTTCCACTGGCGCCCGACTGGCTGATGGTGCCGATGCGTCGCGACCTGGGCGCGGCGCGCGGCTGGCATTTCCTGTTCGCCTGGATCTTCGTCCTCAACGGCCTGGTCTATCTGGCCTTCATTACGATCAGCGGGCGGCTGCAGCGGATGATGGAGCCGACCAGGGCGGACCTCGCCGACATCCCGCACAGCATCGTCGAGCACGCCCTGCTGAAGTTCCCAAAGGGCGAGGAGGCCCGGCGGTATAACGTGCTGCAGAAACTGACCTACCTCCTGGTGCTGCTGGTTCTCCTGCCGATGATGCTGGCGACCGGGCTGGCGATGTCGCCGATGATGAATGCGGCCCTTCCCGAACTGTTGTGGATCCTCGGCGGGCGGCAGTCGGCGAGGACGCTACATTTCCTGTCGGCGAGCGGGCTGCTGGGCTTCGTCGTCGTCCATGTGGTCTTGGTCTTCGTGGCCGGGTTCACCAACAACATGCGCTCCATGATCACCGGCTGGTTCGTGATCGAGCCGGAGAAGGACGACGCGGAATGATCGCTCATCGACGCGGACTTATCCTGGGCGCGGGCGCGACCCTGGCGCTGGGCGGGTGCGACCGCGTGGCGCGGACCTCGGGCCTGCAGTGCTCGCTGAAGAAGGCCGAACAGGTCAGCCAGCGATCGCAGCGGGCGCTGGCCCGGGACCGGCTGGCCCCCGAGTACGAGGAGAAGGACATCTCCAGCGACTTCCGGGCGAACGGTTCGGTCGATCCCCAAGCTTCCGACTATCTGGCGTTGAAGGCCAACGGTTTCCGGGACTATCGGCTGATCCTCGACGGCCTCGTCGAAAACCCCCTGTCTCTCTCGATGACCGAGATTCGCGCCCGGCCATCGCGGACTCAGATCACCAAACACGACTGCGTCGAGGGCTGGTCCGCGATCGCCAAATGGAAGGGCGCGCGGCTGTCCCGCATCCTGGACGAGGCCAGGGTCAAGCCGGAGGCCCGGTTCCTGGTCTTCTACTGTTTCGACGCGCTCGATCAGACCGAGGACGGCGACCGCTACTACGAGAGCATCGACATCCCGGAGGCCCGTCACGAGCAGACCATCCTGGCCTACGAGATGAACGACCAGATCCTGCCCATCGCCAACGGGGCTCCATTGCGACTGCGGCTGGAGCGGCAGCTGGGTTACAAGATGGCCAAATATATCAAGCGGATAGAGCTGGTCGAGAGTTTCGACCACATCGCCGGCGGCAAGGGCGGCTACTGGGAAGATCGCGGCTATTCATGGTACGCCGGGATTTAAACTCTTCCTTCTCCCGGTGGGAGAAGCTGGCGGCGAAGCGGACGGATGAGGGTCGGCTTTCACCCTGACCCCCAGCCATCCGATCCTCCCCCTTTCGCGCAAGGACGACGCCAAGCCGTCGTGCGCTCAAGCCTTCTCCCGCCGGGAGAGGGAGGGTTACCCCGCGACCATGCTCATGTCGCGGCGGGCCATCATCTTGTCGAACTCGCCCCAGACGCCTTCAGTCCCGTGCCAGGCGCCGGTGGTGGCGGCCTTCGAATACTCCGTGGCGCGGGCCTCGAAGAAGTTGGCGTGCTCGACGCCTGACAGAAGCGACTGCAGCCAGGGCAGGGGGTTTTCCTTCACGCCGTAGAGCTCGGGCAGCTTGAGCTGGCGCAGGCGCCAGTCGGCGATGAAGCGGATATACTGTTTGATGTCCTCGGGGGTCATGCCGTTCACATCGCCGGCCTCGAAGGCCAGGTCGATGAACTTGTCTTCCAGACCGACCACGGTGCGGCAACATTCGACGATGTCGTCGGCGACCGACGGGGTGACGCAGCCCGTCTCGGCGTTGAAGGCGTGGTAGAGCTTGATGATGCCGTCGCAGTGCAGGCTCTCGTCGCGCACCGACCAGGACACGATCTGACCCATGCCCTTCATCTTGTTCTGGCGCGGGAAGTTCATCAGCATCGCGAAGCTGGCGAACAGCTGCAGCCCCTCGGTGAAGCCGCCGAACATGGCCAGGGTCCGGGCGATGTCGGCGTCGGTCTCGACCCCGAACTGGCCCATGTAGTTATGCTTGTCCCGCATGGCCTCGTATTCCATGAAGGCGCCGAACTCGCTCTCGGGCATACCGATGGTCTCGAGCAGCAGGGCGTAGGCCGCGATGTGGATCGTCTCCATGTTGGCGAAAGACGACAGCATCATCTTCACCTCGGTCGGTTTGAACACCCGGCCGTATTTTTCCATGTAGTTGTCGGCGACCTCGATGTCCGACTGGGTGAAGAAGCGGAAGATCTGCGTCAGCAGATTGCGCTCCTTGTCGTTCAGGTTCGCCGCCCAGTCCTTGCAGTCCTCGCCCAGAGGCACCTCTTCGGGCATCCAGTGGACCTGCTGCTGCTTCTTCCACATGTCGAAAGCCCACGGATAACGGAACGGCTTGTAGGCGGCAGACGGGGTCAGCAGGCCGGCCCGGGCGGGCGTGATGATTGTGTGGGCGTTCATGGGGGGAGCTCGGGAACTGGGTCCCGGCCTGCGCCGGGATGAACGGAGGGGACTGAAGCCAATGAACTCCAGAATCGCACCAATTGCTACCTGTTGAGGGTTAACGATCCCCAGCATCAACATCTTGTGTGAAGCGGGGGATGGTTTGGCGCGGCGACACATCCGTGGGTGACGCCACGCGCCATTCGGTCGGTCCACTCCACGCCCCTCGGTCTTCCCGGAGCCGGCTAACGGCGTTTCGTTCAGTAGCGCTCGGCGGAGCCTAGTCCTTGATCTCGGCGACGAGGGTCTTCATCCCTGCGGGATTGAGCGCGGCCCACAGGATCAGGGCCGTCAGCAACGGGGCGATTGACTGGGCCACATAGCGGCCGATGATGACGACTTGAGCGGCGAAAGGATGCAGCGGAGGCTGGTCAGGCCGGGTGGCGATGGACATGCCTGCGCCGGCGAGGTCGGGGCTGAGCATCGGCGCGAGTGCCCCCCAGACGGTCACGACGACGCAGACAGCGAAGACCAGGCACAGTACGGGAATCGAGATGGCCGCCGCGCGCCAGGGCCGGACGGGGCGCGGCGGGGCGCTCAGGAAGGCCAGGGTCAGGGGGAAGCCGAGCAGCAGGCGACGCAGCCCCTCTTTCGACATCCCATAGTTTATGGGTTCGCCGCCCTGGGTCAGGTGGGTGCCGATGGACCAGTCGCCGCCCTCGAGGACGTCGATGCGGCCGGTCAGTCCGAACAGGCTCAGCACGAAACCGACGAAGGGCCGCAGCAGCCCGGCGACGACGTCGGCACCCCAGATCCACCAGAGCGGCAGCAGGATGACGAGGGCGAGGCCGGCCCAAACGCCGAACCGGCGGCGGGCGGTCTCCTCGGGGGTTCGAGCGGCGAAGCGGGACAGAAGGCTCACGCTGCGGCCTCCGCGTCGACCCGGTCGGCCGCCTCGCGACGCGACTGCCAGCGGGTCCAGAAGAAGAAGATCAGCAGGCCCTCCAGCCCGATCATCGCGTCCCAGACGTAGTTGTGGAAGAACTCGAACACCTCCTCGGACCCGCGCGACAGGTAGAGAAGGCTGATGATGCGAAGGAGGTTGATCGCCTGCAGTGCGACGATGCCGGCGGCCGCGCCGATCAGGCCGTATCGGATCTTGCCCGGGAAGGCGAGGATGGCGGCGGTCAGCAGGGCGCAGACCTTGACCGCGTTGCAGCCGGCCAGAACCTGGACCGCGCCGCGTCCGTCGTTGAACCGCAGGACGGCGGCCGCCGCCTCCACCCGGTCATCGAACAGGCCGATCAGGAAGGCGCAGGCGTGGACGAGGCCGCGGGTGAACGGACCGACGAACAGACGCTCCGCCCAGGGCGTCGCCAGGACGCTGAACAGGGCGACGGTCAGGATCAGGAACAGGCCGAGATAGCGGAGGGCCGGAGATTTCAGCATTCAGTCCTGTCCATGGATGCGGTCGCCACAGGCGCGCCGGATCGCTTTTTTACGACAGGCTTCGGCAAGCAAGGGACGTATTGGACGCGCGACCGGGAACCCCCGCCCGGCGAACGAGGGTTTTCACCCGTGCCGGCCGAGCGTCGGAGGTCACGGCTTGCTGAGCGCCCTGCGAGGCCAGCCGGCCCGCCCTCCCCTCCGGACGGCGGGGCTTCGTGTTCAGGGTGTTCGAGGGCTAGGCGGCCTTTTCATCAGCCGCCTCATCATTGCCGGCCATGACGGCGTCAATGGCGGCGAAAAGGCTGGCGTGGGTCAGCGGCTTGGCGACGTGGCCATTCATGCCGGCGGCCAGGCAGCGGGCCGCGTCTTCGGGCATGGCGTCGGCGGTGACGGCCAGGATCGGCATGCGGGAGAACTCGCCGTCCAGGGCGCGGATCGCCTTGGTCGCAGCCAGGCCGTCCATGCGCGGCATACGCACATCCATCAGGATCAGGTCGAAGAGCGCGGCCGAGGCCATCTCCACCGCCTCGAACCCGTCGACGGCCTCGAAGATGTCGCAGCCCAGAGGCGCGAGCATCAGCCGGGCCACCTCGCGATTGGTCGGATGGTCGTCGACGATCAGCACCCGGGCCGCGGCCCCGGCCTCCGCGATGGCGGGCTCGGCGCTGCCGGTCGTCGCATCCTCGTCCGCCAGGGCGAGGGGCAGGCGGACGACGAAGGTCGAGCCGGCGACGGAAGTGCTCTCCAGGGCGATCTGGCCGCCCATGGCGCGGGTCAGGCGACGCGCGACGGTGAGACCCAGGCCGCAGCCGACATGGGTGCGGCTGATGGAATCGTCGGCCTGGACGAAGGCGTCGAACAGGGTGGGGATCAGGTCGGGATCGATGCCGGGACCGGTGTCGGAGACCCGGAAGACGGTCAGGGGGCCTTCACGCGCCACGCTGATGTCGACCTCGCCCTGGGTGGTGAACTTGACCGCGTTGGAGACCAGTCGGTGAAGGATCTGGCGCAGGCGGCGGTGGTCGGCGAGGAGGAAGGCTTCGGCGCCCGGCAGCACGCGGACATGCAGCGGGAGGCTTTTGGAGGCGGCGACGTCGCGGCTGGCGGCCGCGGCCTGGGCCAGCAGCTCGACCGGGTCGATCGTCTCCGGACAGGCGTCTGCCTCGCCGTGCGACACCTCCAGCAGGTCCTCGACCAACGTCAGCAGCGCCGCGCCGGACCGATGGATTTCCTCCACCTGATGACGGGCGTCGCGGGGCAGACCCGATCGGCGAGACAGGATCTCGGCATAACCGACCACGCCATGCAGGGGTGTCCGCATCTCGTGGCTCATCAGGGCCAGGAAGCGTGACTTCGCGGCGTCGGCGGCTTCGGCCTGACGTCGCGCGGCATGGGCGGCGAGCGTGCGAGTCTGCAGCCGCAGGACCATGCGTCGGCGTTCGGACACGATCGTCGAGATCGGCAGGGCGACGGCGATCAGGGTCAGCAGGAAGCCGTAGAAGACGTTCAGCCTGCGCACCAGGTCGGGTATGCTAGTCAGCTCCGGATCTGCGGCGAGCCGCTGGAGCGTGACGGGGCCGTGGCCGGTGATGGTGGCGAAGCCGCCGATCACGGTCACCAGCAGGATGGCCAGGGCCGAGCCCGTCGTCGAGACGCGGAAGACCAGCAGCAAGAGCGGGGGGAAGATCAGATAGGAGATCGGCAGGCTGGACTGAAAGAAGACGCCCAGGGTCGTGGCGGTCAGCAGGCCGAACAGGGCGAAGGTCTCTTTCGCGTTCGCGACCTGGCTGGTGTCGGCGAACCGGTGGCGGCGCGCCAGCAGGAGCAGGGTCGGTGTGATGGTCAGCAGGCCCAGGGCCTCCATCGCGAAAAGGCGCACCGCGGTGAAGACATAGAGGGCCGTCGAATAGTCACGCAGCACGGCCGCCACGCTGACGATGACGAACGTACAGAACAGGACCGCGGGGGCCACGGCCGCCACGGCGAAGCGCAGCAGGCGGCGCGGACGGCGCAGGTCGAGGGCAGCGCCGCAGAACCGGCGGGCCAGGACGCCGGCGATCATGACCTCAGTTATGTTCAGAACGGCATTGAGCCACAGGAAGGGCATGGGGTCGCCGCGTACGACATTGGTGACGAGATTGATCGCCAAACAGACGGCCAGGACAGCGATGGCCTTGCGACGATGCAACTGGAGAAAGGCGGCCAGAAGGATGCCGTTGGCCAGCCACATCACGACCGCGCCGAACTGCTGCACGCTCCACAGACCGATCAGGAGGCTGGCGCAGAACAGAGCCACATAGGCCCAGGCAGGGGGGCCGGCCTCACGTCCTGTTTCGTGGCGGAAAATCCGCCAGCGGCCTTGCATCATCGTCATTCCTTGCCGCGCGACAGATTTGTCATCCCACGAAAGGGTTAATTCGGGGTAGTATCGGTATCGGTAGTTGCCCTTACCGGGCGATCAGGCTGCGAACAGCATCCACAGACCTGTCGCGGCGAAGCCGGTGGCTGCGGCCATGCGAATGTATTTGAGCGGCAGACGTTTGGCGGTCGACTCGCCCAGGAGAACCGCCGGGGCGTTGACCAGCATCATGCCCAGGGTCGAGCCCGCCACGACCAGCGGCAGGTTCTCGAACCGGATGGCCAGGCCGGCCGTGGCGATCTGGGTCTTGTCGCCCATCTCGACCAGGAAAAAGGCGGCGGTGGTGGTCCAGAAGACGCCGGCAAAGGTCTTTTCCGGCCCCTGATCGTCCTGCACGTCGAGGGTGTCGGGGATCAGGGCCCAGACCGCGAAGCCCAGGAAGGCGATGCCGACGATCCGCTTCGTCCAGGGGCCGTCGAGATACTGCGCCGCCAGGGTCCCGGCGAGGGCGGCGAAGGCGTGGTTCGCCAACGTCGCGGCCAGGATGCCGAGGATGATCGGCGCGGGCCGCCGCCAGGCCGCCGCCAGCGCGATGGCGAGGAGCATCGTCTTGTCGCCGATCTCCGCCAGGGAGACGAGGCCGACCGAGATCAGAAAAGCTTCCAAGGATCTCCCCGAAAAGGGCGGCGCGGTAGCGGCTGCCACAGCCTGGGGCAAGCACGACAGTGACGGTAGACAGGCCGAAATGGTTAATATAACGCTGTTTGAGCGGCTCGCCCGCCGACCTCGGCGGTTCGCCTGGTGGGAGAAAAGCGAGGTCTCGCAAGGACTTGAGGGGAGCTGAACATGGATCCGATCACTTCGATCGTGGCCGCCATGCTGATCTCCGGCGCCGCGGCGCCGGTGGATGGTCATGGCTGTCCCGAAGCACCGCACTATGGCGACGTACCCTGCTCATGCACGCGCGTCGTCGACTTCTACGGCCCCTGGACCGGCGGCGGCGCCGGCTGGCCGGGACCGGGGGGCTGGGGCCCGCCGATCAACAATCCAGGCCCGCCTATTCATGTCTCGTCGCCGGGCGTTCGCGTGATCGGCCGTCCGATCAACGTCGCCGGCCCGACCATCTATATCGACGGACCCCCGGTCTATGTCGACGCGCCGCCGATCCGCATCGCGCCGGCCCAGATCTACGTCCAGCGTCCCGAAGTCCATGTCCGGCCATCGGAGATCCTGGTCGAGCCGCCGGAAGTCCACTTCTCGGACTGCACCGAAGGCCCCACCTGTACACCGGCAAGCCCGGGTTACTGATCCGGCTAGGCTGAAATGACGAAGGGCCCCTGCGGAGACGCTGGGGCCCTTTTCGTTGGCATCTTTGGTTCGTCACCCTCCGCTCTGCGCCGCGAAGGGGCGGCTTGCCGAAGGATAACGAGCGGTAAAGTCAGTCCGCTGACGCGTCTTCCGCCTCGGCGGTCGCGGGCTGGGCTTCGACGGAAGCCAGACCGGCCGAAGCAGCCCTCGTCGTCGACCCCGCGCAATAGTCGCGGGTCTCACGCGCCAGAGCGAGGTAGCCGCCGTCCAGGGCGGCCTTGACTGCGGCGTCACAGTTCTCGTCGCTCAACAGCCGGGTGACCTGGCGGCGGACAGCCAGATAGGCGTCCTGCTTGTCGCGCAGCGACCGGGCGGCGCGGCGATCGTCGGGCAGGCAAAGCGACACCCAGCCTGCATCGGCGCAGCGGGAGACCAGTCGCGCCTCGCGCTCGGTCAGGACGCCGGTGTCGATCGGCTGGATTGGGCCGGGGTCAGCGACCACCGGGGGAGCGACGGGCGGACTGACCGGAGGGGCTGCAGGCTCCGTGACGGTCGGCGCGGGCGGCAGGGTCTCGGGCGACGCCGCCTCCGGGCCCGATCTGCCGCCCAGGACGATGGCGGGCGCGTCGGCGACGATGTCGGTTCCGGGGACCGGGACGATGACGATGTCGGGCACGGCGTAGCGGCAGACATAGCGGCCGTTTTCGAGGGCGCAGGACTGCAGCGTGGCCTGGACGGCTTGGGACTCGACCAGGGCCGGGCCGGCGAGCAGGGCGAACATCAGGCTGAACATGGAAGCCTCCTGCCGCGGAGCCGGGACGGGCGGGCCCCGGGCGGTTGGTTGACGGATATTAACCTTTTTGACGAGGGCGGACCTAGCGAAATCTCAGCCTTCGGCGACCGGCGTTTCGTCGACCAGACGGGCGTGGCGGCGCGTCTGCCTGCGCTCTACCGCATAACTGACCAGCCACAGGGCCATCGCCCAGGCCGCGCCGACGCACCATCCGGCCATGACGTCCGAGGCCCAGTGGGCGCCGAGGTAGACGCGGGTCAGTCCGACCATCAGGGCGAAGGCCATGCCGACGCCCAGGACGTAGGCTTTCAGCCGACGCCGGGGGAAGGCGCGGGTCATCATCACCGCGACGGTCAGGTAGAAGACCGTCGACAGAAGAGCATGGCCGGAGGGGAAGCTGGCGTTCAGCGTCTCCACCGCCTGAAAGGCCGCGGGAGGTCGTTCACGCTGGAACAGGGCCTTCAGTCCCTCGCTCAGGGCGACTCCGCCTGCGAGACCGATCAACAGCAGCAGGGCCGAGAGCCACTTCCTGAGGATCAGCAGCATGCCCAGGGCGACCACGGCGAACAGGGTCAGGACGGCAATGCCCCCCAGGGAGGTGATGTCGGCCGCCGCCTCGTGCAGCCACCAGGGGCCGCGCGGCTGGCCGGCGACCGGCTGCATCCAGTGCAGCACCATCTGGTCGAAGGCCTGACCGTCGGTCTCGGTCATGTCGTCGGCGATCTCGACGAAGGTCATGATTCCCAGGGTGACGATGGCCAGGGCGCCGAGGGCCGCGAACTCCGCCCGCGCCACGGTGATCGCGCGACGCAAAAAAGGGATGAGATCGGAGGATTGCATCGCTCGCTAACGGCCAAGCTGGGATGCCGTTCCCGATCACGGCTTCGTGAATCCTGTCACAATGGTGCGTCGCACGGCCGTCGCGGCTTTTGCACAGGCTCATCCCCCGTCTCGAAGTGATTCGAGACGAATTCCGGCGTCAAGCCCGTTGACCATTGGTTAGGCATCTGCGCCCCATATGTTGGTTCGGGGAGCGCTTCGGCCACTAGATGCAGTGGTTCGAACGCAGGCGGCTTCACTTCGATTTTAGTTCAGGGCGATGACGATTATGGCTGGCGGCGAAGCGTTGAAAACGGTGGAATTCGATGCCCTCAGGGCTGCGCCTGCGGCCGACAAGCCCCATCTGACGGTGGTGCGCAGCCTCGAACTCGACCGGACCCGCGACGACCTGCTGACCGACTTCGGCAAGAAGACGCTTGAGGATCGCTATCTGCTGGCCGGCGAGAGCTACCAGGACATGTTCGCGCGCGTCGCCACGGCCTATGCCGACGACCCCGACCACGCCCAGCGCGTCTACGACTATATGTCGAAGCTCTGGTTCATGCCCTCGACGCCGGTGCTGTCGAACGGCGGCGCGAAACGGGGTCTGCCGATCTCCTGCTTCCTGAACTCGGTGCAGGACAGCCTGGACGGCATCCAGCGGGTCTGGAACGAGAACGTGTCGCTGGCCTCGAACGGCGGCGGCATCGGCACCTACTGGGGCGGCGTCCGTTCCATCGGCGAGAAGGTCAAGGGCGCGGGGCAAACGTCCGGCATCATCCCCTTCATCCGCGTGATGGACTCCCTGACGCTTGCGATCAGCCAGGGCAGCCTGCGTCGCGGTTCGGCGGCGGTCTACCTCGACGTGCACCACCCGGAGATCGAGGAGTTCCTGGAAATCCGCAAACCCTCGGGCGACTTCAACCGCAAGTCCCTGAACCTGCACCACGGCATCAACATCACCGACGAGTTCATGGAGGCGGTGAAGGCCGGCGGCCCGTTCGGCCTGCGCTCGCCCAAGAACGACGAGGTGCTGAAGACCGTCGACGCCCGTTCGCTGTGGCAGAAGATCCTCGAAATCCGTCTGCAGACCGGCGAGCCCTATCTGATCTTCTCTGACACGGTGAACCGCCAGATGCCCAGGCATCAGCGCGAGCTGGGACTGAAGGTGAAGCAGTCGAACCTGTGCAGCGAGATCATGCTGCACACCGGCCCCGACCACCTGGGCATCGACCGCACCGCAGTCTGCTGCCTGTCGTCGGTCAACGCCGAGATGTTCCTGGAGTGGCGCGAGGAGCCCCGCTTCGTCGAGGACGTGATGCGCTTCCTGGACAATGTGCTGGAGGACTTCATCACCCGCGCCCCTCCGGAAATGGCCGCCGCCGTCTATTCGGCCAGGCGCGAGCGTTCGGTCGGTCTGGGCCTGATGGGCTTCCACTCCTTCCTGCAGGCGCAGGGCGTGGCCTTCGAAAGCGCCATGGCCAAGTCGTGGAACATGCGGCTGTTCAAACACCTGCGTCGCGAGGCCGACAAGGCCAGCGTCAGGCTGGCCGAGGAGAAGGGTGCCTGCGAAGACGCCGCCGAGCGCGGCATCATGGAGCGGTTCTCGCACAAGCTGGCCATCGCCCCGACCGCCTCGATCTCGATCATCTGCGGCGGCACCTCGGCGGGCATCGAGCCGATCCCGGCCAACATCTATACCCACAAGACCCTGTCGGGCTCATTCGCGGTCAAGAACCCGTATCTGGAGCGCCTGCTGGAACTGAAGGGCGCCAACACCGACGCGGTGTGGTCGTCGATCCTGGAGCACGAGGGCTCGGTCCAGCACCTGACCGTGCTGAACGACGACGAGAAGGGGATCTTCAAGACTGCCTTCGAACTGGACCAGCGCTGGGTCGTCGAGCTGTCGGCCGACCGCTCGCCGGAAATCTGCCAGGCCCAGTCGATCAACCTGTTCATCCCGGGCGACGTCAACAAATGGGACCTGCACATGCTGCACTGGCGCGCATGGGAGACGGGGGTGAAGTCGCTCTACTACCTGCGTTCCAAGTCGGTTCAGCGCGCCGCCTTCGCCGGCGCCGAGGACAAGGCCGAGGTCGAGATCGATCCGAACCAGCCGGACCTCTTCTCCGCCGCCCCGACCGACTACGACGAGTGCCTGGCCTGCCAATGACCCGAGACGGGTCGGCCCTGAAATCGCACTGATCTTGACGAGCGGTTCCCTCCGGGCCCCGCTCGTTTCGCGTCTGCAGGGGCCTTTAACCCCGATGACACCCCGGATGGGGGAACCTGTGCAGCGAAAGCCACGTTGGGGGATCATGTCAGGAAGGTGTCGCAACAACGCGGTTGGACCTGACGCGATTCCGGTGCAGGGTGAGCTCTGTTAACGGACTGTGAGGGGACCGTTGGTCCGTCTGGATAGCCTGTTTCTGAGCGTACTCGCATTGGCGGCCCTGGCCGTTCCGGCAAGCGCGCAGACGTGGGTGAACCAGAACTGGTCCGATGCCCAGCAGGAAACCTCCGCCAGCATCACCGCGCAGCTGAACCGCCAGGCCAGTTTCAATGTGGCTGCGGGGCGCGAATTCGGGCCCGTGCTGGAGTTCGCCACCGACTATGCGCCGGCCGAGGCGCGCAATCCGTTCGCGGCCACGACCACTCGCGACGTCTGGCGCGAGGCCGATGGTTTCACCGACCGGCTAAGGTTGCGGACGCGGGGTGAGCTGCGCCGGGCCGACGGCTCGCCCGTGCCGCCGACGCCACTCGACCAGGCGATGCTCGACGCCGACGGCTATGAGGTCAGCTACACCCGCGGCTGGACGACGGCGCGCGGCTATACGGCCTCCGGGCTCGAGGTGACGCTGACGCCGCACGTCGGCATCGGCGCGGGTGACCGGGGCGGCACGGCCGAGGCGGGCGCCACCCTGCGGATCGGCTCGACCGCAGACCGAATCCTGCCGGAAGGGGCAGAGGCCTTCGGCGAGCGGGCCCGCTGGTACATCTATGCCGCCGGATCCGGCACCGCCGTCGGCTATAATTTCGCGCGGACGCGGGACGGCGAGTACGCCCGCTCCGGCTACAGCCGCGACAGCGGCACGTTCCTGGGCGACGCCTCGATCGGGGTGGCTCTGCGCCGGGGCGACATGCAGGGCTCGTTCGGCCTCGTCTATCGCGAGGTCGAGGCTGAGGGCATGCATGGCGGCCACGGCATCGACAACGATGTCTCCGAAGGCCTCGTCGCCTTCCAGCTGTCGATCAAGCCGGAGTGGTGAGGGCGGACTAGATCCAGCCCCTTCGCCGGAAATACAGCAGCGGCGCGGCCGCCGAGACCACCATCAGGCCCAGGGCCATCGGATAGCCCTCCATCCAGCGAAGCTCGGGCATATGCTCGAAATTCATGCCGTAGATGGCCCCGATCAGGGTCGGTGGCATCAGCACCGCGGTGAAGATCGAGAACATCTTGAAGATTGACGACTGCTCGATGTTGATCAGGCCGAGCGCGGCCGAGAGCTGGAAGTTGATGCCCGAGGCGACGGCCTGATTGTGCGCGATCAGGCTGGTGGCGTCACGGCTGAGCGAGCGCAGCTGCTCGCGCGGCTCGTCGGCGTGCTCGAACCAGTCGTCGACAGTGACGAAGGCGAAGACCCGGGCGAGACCGGCCAGGCTCTGTTCGATGCGGGCGCTGGCGATATGCGCCCGGCCGAGCTTGGTGATCAGGTGTTTGAAGCCGACGGTCTTGCCCTCGGAAAAGACGTGCACGCCGAAACCCTCGACCTTGGCGCCCAGGCCCGACAGCACGTCGGAGGCCCGGTCGATGATCGCCTCCATCAGGTTCAGGAACATGTCTGCGCCGGTCTGGCACAGGGCCGGCTCACGCTCGAGCTTGTCGGTGAACATGGTGAAGGGCCGCGGGTCAAAATAGCGGATGGTGACCATCGGTCCCGTGGTCAGGACGAAGGTGACCGGGTCGATGCCGGGCAGGTCGTCGTCGCCGCGATGCAGGATGTCGGCGGTGACATAGGTTGCGCCGCCCTCGCGATAGAGCCGGCTGGAGGCCTCCAGCTCGCTCATCTCAGCGCGGGTGGGAATGGAGATGCCCAGGGCCCGCTCGACGGCGGCGTCTTCACCGTGACTGGGTTCGATCATGTCGATCCACAGGGTGTCGGGCGGCATTTCCCAGCCGCCGATGACGTCGATCTCGACCGCCTCGCAGGCGGCGCAGCCCGAACGATAGAGGCGGATCATTCGCGGCGGGCTCGGGGTGTGGGGGTCAGGTCGGGCTCAGTTGGTCGCGGTGGTCGTGGCGTTCGCCGCGACCTGGCGGCCGGCGTCATAGGCGTCGCGGGCGCCGTTGTAGATGAAACCATAGGTCGGATAGACGGTCGAACCGAGGTCGCGGATCGGATTGTACCAGACCTTGACCTGGGACCAGTCGTTCTGGCCCGAGACGTCGACGACGGTGACGTTTTCCTCGACGCGGCCGCGGCTGCCGCCCCAGTTGGCGTGGGTCACGCGGATCACGCGGTCGGTCAGGATGTCGGAGACGACGGCGACGTGGCCCCGGCTCATGCGGCCTTCGGGACGGAACACCAGGACCGAGCCGGTCTCGGGCGCACGGCCGGTGCGGAAGCGGTCGACGGCCTGGTTCCACCAGGTCCAGGCGTCGCCGAAGATGTTGATGCCAGAGAACATGCGGGCAAAGGTGACGCACTGCCAGTACGGATCGTCGGCCTTGGCGGGGGCGGGCGACAGGGCGAAGAACCCCAGGCACGCGGCAACCAGAGCGGCGGTGATCCGTTTTGTCATGCTGAATTGTTTCCGTCTGTTACGCCCGCACTATCCCTAGACGATAGTTAGCCGAGGGTAAAAGCCCCTTTTCAGGCGAGTTGCGGACCGCCTGTGCGGGCCTTCGCGCGCTCGGCCCGCCGCTTTGCGAGGTCACGCAGCGCCCGTCGGGCGGGGAATTCGACCAGATGGTAGGACACGGCCGCTACCAGCGGCAGGGTCAGGAACACAGCCAGCCACACGAAGAGTTGAAGCTTTTCGCCCCCGCCCGTGAGCTTCGACGCCGCGTTCACGGCCAGCAGTTTCCACGGCACGACGACCATATAGACCGAGTAGCTGATCTCTCCGAGATAGACGGCGGGCTTCGACGCCAGCCAACCGGCGCGGGCGTTGGGCAGCGAAGCAAGGGCCACGATCAATGCGCCGCACAGGGGCACGATCAGAGCGTCCGGCGCCTGCAGCGAACCGGCCACGGCGATGGCCGCCGCGACGCCGGCGGCGATCCAGCCGGGACGCGGGAGGCGGATCTTGCGATGCATCAGATACAGGGCGCAGCCGAGGGCGAAACAGGGGACGATCCGCAGGGCGCCCCAGAGGATGGTGGCCTGGGTCAGGGGGAAGCCGGCCAGCATCTGGAAGACGACGTAGAGCGCCACGAGGAAGGCCACTGCGCCGATCACTGCGGCGATCGGCCGCTCGCGCAGCCGCCAGGCGACGAAGGCGAAGGCGGGAAAACAGAGATAGGCGAACCATTCCGCCGAGATCGACCAGGACGGATGGTTCCAGCCGGCCACGGGCGCGAAGCCCCAGGCGTGGACCATCAGGAGGTTGGCGGGGAGAGCCGCCCAGCTGAGGATGTTGCCGTTGATGCTGAGGCCCGCGGCGACGGCGCCGAAGGCCAGTGCGCCGACCCCCATCAGGGTGGCGATATGCAGCGGATAGACCCGCGCGATCCGCGCCCACAGGAACGATCCATAGCTGAACCGCTTCTCGCCATGCGCCGCCAGATAGACGTGACACAGGATGAAGCCCGAGAGGACGAAGAACAGTTCGACCCCCAGATAGCCCTTGGCCACGAGGTTCGGCATCCAGCTGACGTCGAGATCCGGCCAGAAGGCGAACAGGGCCACCCAGATGGCGGCGCCGAAACGCAGTGCGGTGAGGGGGCGGAGGTCCGCGGGCGCTTCCAGCTGGCTCATTCCTTCCCTATGCAGCTGACGCGGTTCCAGAACCGTTAAGTGAACGATGAAAGATGCAGACGTGACCGCAAAGACCCTGACCTTCGATGAGGTCGCCTGCGCCGCAGCAACGCAGGCGGGGCTGACCGAGGCGCAGGCCACCGCCGCCCTGACCGGGGCGCTGGGCTTGCTGGATCGCCATGCCGGGCGCGAGCCGCTGGCGGCGCTCTATGCCGTCGTCGACGGAGCGGAGACGGCGGCGCGCTCCAGGGCCGCCGAGCGTCCGAAGCGCGGCCTGTTCGGCGGGATCATGGCCTCGGCTGGAGGGGTGTCGGGCGCGGCGGTGGCAGAGGCCATGGGCCTGCTGGATCGTCTCGGGAGCGAGGGCGTAGACAAGGCGGCGCTCAAACGGCTGCTGCCCGCCGCGCGTGACCGGGTGCGGGCGGCGACCGGACGTGACCTGCTGGGCGAGGCGGTGCGCAGCGTGCCGGGCGTGGGGCCGTTGCTGGGCGACAGCTAGGGCGCCGGCTGGCTCTCGAGGAAGGCGACGGAGGCAGCGCAACCGTTCAGCGTTTGCTCACCCAGTTCGACGCGCGCGGTCAGGGGATAGACCCGGTCGCTCATGCCGTCCGAACAGTCCGTGGCGATCAGGGTCACGACGAGAGTCGCGCCGTCCGCCCCGGCGGCTGCATAGACCGCCGTGGTGCCCTGAAGGGTTGGGCCGGGGTTGGTCACGCTGAAGCCCGGATTGTCGACGGCGGAATAGGTCAGGGTCCCGGGGGTAATCTCTACGCCCCAGAAGGGCTCGGTGCCGATGGCGCGGAGCGGCTGGCCCAGATCGACGCCGCCGAGGACGGCGGACGCGGCCGGCGGAGGCGCCTCAGACCGGGGAGTTTCGCCCGGGTTGGAACAGGCCGCGAGAGCAAGCAGGGCGAGAGCGAGAAGGGGCAGGCGCATCGGATCGGCTCCGGGACAGGTTCGTGACGACCATGCAGGCGAACCCGTCCGGGTCAAGTTTCGTCGGTCTCGGCGCGACCGGGATCCAGACTGTTGTCGACCTGATCGTCCCACCCCTCGCGGTTCGACTTGAAGGCCAGGGCCATCAGTCCCCAGCTCAGGCCGACCGTCCCCGCGACCCCCAGGCCCATGGCGATCCAGCCGTGCAGCGGCAGGTCGCCCCCGCCTATGGCGACCCAGAACAGGGCCAGCCCCCAGGTCGCGAGGGCCGAGAGGGCGAGGGCGATCAGGGCGTAGATGCAGAAACGCTGAAAATGGCTGGGCATGGCCAAGCCATAGCACGCCTCAGGCCGCTACGCTGCTCCGGCGGCGGGCGCGGCGCATCTGTCGCGCAGCCCGGGGGCAGGCGAGCGCGAGCCGGTGCAGGGCGGCGACGACCAGGCCGGTGAGCGCCCACGACAGGAGGATGTCCGACAGGAAATGGCCGCCGAAAGCGATCCGGTTGAGCGACAGGGCGGCGGCATAGGCCATGACGGCGGGCAGGGCCCAGCGACGCCACGGCGCCGGGACCATCAGGACGACGACCGCCACCATCCAGGCGGCGGACGAGGCCTCGCCCGAGACGAAGGAGCAGTTGGACACGCAGTTGTCCGAGACCTGCCAGGCGCGGGTGAAGTCGGTGTCGCCGCCGAAGGCCTCGATCTGGATCGGCCTGGCGCGGCCCCACATCGATTTCAGAACCCCGTTGACCAGGAATCCCGGGGCGATGACCAGACCGACCAGCAGAACGGTCGCCCGACGACCCCAGCCCTCGAGACGGCGGGGATTGCGGCGCAGGGCCAGGACGATCTCGCCGGTCAGGCCCAGAAGCATCAGTCCGAGCACCCAGGTCGAAGACCTGCGCAGCCCCTTCAGGACCGGATTGTCGGCCAGGGCGAAGCCCGCGTCCGGGCTGTAGAACAGCGCGCTGACGGCCATATCGACGCCCGGCAGAAGGGCGAAATACAGCGACAGGACAACGAGCGTCACGAAGGCCAGGGTCACGGGCTCGTCGGCGCGCACGCCCGACGCCAGCGACAGCTGCAATCGCGTCGCGGCCCGCCGAAGGGCGTGGATATTGAACAGACGGCGCGCCCGTCGACCCCGTTCGCCGATGGCTGTGACCTCCGTCATCGATCCCCCAAAAGAGCCGTAGCCCGAGCTTGGCTGACTCATGCGGCGGGCGCGTCACGGAAACATGGGAGTTTGGCGGCGTTTCCGTGTCGGACGCGTGTAGAGACGTCCTTGGCCGTATGGCCTATGGCGTCGCCTGCCCGGCTTCACCCTGTCGCGGGGACCGGCTAGACGGATGACATGCCTGAACTTCCCGAGGTCGAGACGGTCCGACGCGGCCTGGAGCCAGTGCTTGTCGGGGCACGGCTGACCCGGCTGCGGCAGAACCGCCCGGATCTGCGCTTCCCCTTCCCTGACCGATTCGTCGCGCGTCTGGAGGGGGCTAGCGTCGAGCGGATCGACCGGCGGGCCAAATATCTGCTGGCCGCGCTATCGACCGGCGAGACCTGGGTGACCCACCTCGGTATGACCGGCCGGTTCACTGTCGACGGCGAACAGCTCGGTGAGTTCGAGGAGCCGGCGCCGATCGCCGGCAAGCATGAGCATATGAGCTTCTGCGCCCTCAAGGACGGCCACGCCACGCGGGTGGGGTTCGCCGATGCCCGCCGGTTCGGCTTCATGGGTCTGATCCCGACCGACCAGGTCGAGATCCACCCGTGGTTCGTCGGCATGGGGCCGGAACCGCTCGGCAACGGCTTCTCGGCCGCCCATCTGGCCGAGGTCTTCGACGGCAAGAAGCAGACCATCAAGGTGTCGCTGCTGGACCAGCGCAACGTCGCCGGGCTGGGCAATATCTATGTGTGCGAGGCGCTCTGCCGGGCGCGCATCTCGCCCCTGATCGCGGCGGGCAAGCTCTCGAAGCCACGGCTGGAGACCCTGGCCGCGGTCATCCGCGACGTGCTCTACGACGCCATCGCGGCGGGCGGCTCGACGTTGAAGGACTTCGCCAACGCCGAGGGCGGCCAGGGCTATTTCCAGCACCGGTTCGACGTCTACGGCCGCGAGGGCAAACCGTGCTTCGGCGAGGGCTGCACCGGCGTGGTCAAACGTGTCGTCCAGGGCGGTCGGTCGACCTTCTACTGCCCCTCCTGCCAGAGGCGCTGATGACCCACCGCATCATCCTGTTCCGGGGCATGAACACCGGCGGCGTCCGCGCCCCCGTCGGCGAGCAGCGGGCCATGGCCGAGGCGATGGGGCTGAAGAACCCGCGCACCCTGCTGGCCAGCGGCAATCTGGTGGTCGAGAGCGGGATGGCGACGGCGACTCTTGAAGCCGCGATCGAGGCGGAGATGGCGCGCCGCTTCGATGTGAAGATCGCCGCCATGGCCCGCACGCCGCAGCAGTGGGCGGACCTGATCGCCGCCAACCCCTTCCCGAATGAGGCGGCCGAGCATCCGGCCAGGATCGTGGCCATGGTCATGAAGGACGGGATCAAGGCCGGCGCGATCGAGGCCTGTCGCGCCCTGGCCGAGGGCGGCGAGGCGGTCGAAGCCAGAGACGACGTGCTCTATTTCTGGTTCCCGAACGGCCAGGGCGGGTCCGGCATCTTCAGGAAGGCCACGCCTCGGATGCTCGGCATGGGCACCGGGCGGAACTGGAACACCATCCTCAAGCTGGGAGAGATGGTAGATGTCTGATCGCTTGGACTTGATGTAAAAAATAATAGACACGATGTCCGTGTCGTGCGACATCGAGCCCCGCCGCCTGCTGCGGCTGGGGACCTGTCATGTCGTTTCGCGAAAAGCATCTCTGGATCAGCATCGTCGCCACCGTCGGCGTATGGGGCTTTTACGGCTGGCGGCTGATGCAGGCGATCGCCGGGGGCGGGCTGACCGATCCGGGTTTCGCCTTCGCGACGGGCGGGCTGTTCATCGGTTGTCTGGTCGTTGTGGTCCTTCTGGAGGTGGGGCTCACCTTCCTCGCGACGGCGACCACCCGGCGCGCCGAGCGCGAGGCGCGGGATGAGCGGGAACTGGTCGCCTCGCTGAAGGCCAGCCACGTCTCCCTGATGGCTCTGATCGCCATCGTCTTCAGCCTGGCCATCGCGGCCTATCTGCTGGGCTTCGCGAACGCCGCCTCGTCGGGAGCCGCCGCCCTGCCGATGACTCCGACCAACGCTCTCATCTTCGCGGCCAACATCCTGATGGGCGCGGTGATCGTGTCGGAGCTGATCCGCTATGTCTTCAACATCGCCCTGCTGCGGGGGATGCGCTGATGTCGTTCCGGGAAAAGGCAGCCTGGATCAGCCTGGGCAGCGGCGCCGTCATCTGGGGGTTCTATTTCGTCGTCGTCTGGAGTCGCCTCGTCGAACTGCCCGGGGAATGGCCGGTGGCCCTGTTCGTCGAGTGCGTCATCGCCAGCCTGCTGGTTCAGGGGGTTCTGATGGGGCTGGCGGCGATACGGACGCCGCGAGATCAACGCACCCTGTCCGACGAGCGCGAGATCCAGATCGACGGCAGGGCGACGAGCGTCGGCTATGCGGCCCTGACCGGTCTGGTCCTGTGCGTTGCGCTGATCAGTCCATTCGCGGTCGGCATGGAGTTCGGCGGTCTGGCCATCGCGTCGCGCGGCGAGGCCGCGACCATCATGGGCCAGGGTCTGCTGCTGGCCATCGTCGTGGCCGAAGTCGTGAAGTCGGCCGTCGTCGTGATCCTCCACCGCCGGATCGCTGCGTGAAGGGCCCCCCGCCGATCCGCAACCGCATCCGCGAGCTGCGTTTCCATGCCGGCGAGATGACCCAGGCGGCGCTGGCGGAGAAGATCGGCATGACCCGCCAGACCATCGTCGCCATGGAACAGGGCAAATACTCGCCCAGCCTCGAGGCCGCCTTCCGCATCGCCGCCGTCTTCGGCGTGCCGATCACCGAGGTGTTCCAGTGGGAGGGGTGACCCGGCCCTAGTGCGGGCCGCAGGCGCCGAAGTTGGCGAGGTAGCCGGCGTAGTCGGGCCAGCGGAATCCCATCGGTGCGCGGCGTGACTCGAGCTGGTCGGGGTTCTCGGTGGGGAAGGGACGCATAAAGCCGTCCACGCACTGCATCTGGGTGCCGTAGCGCTGGAGTCTGGCCTCGGCGACGGCGATCCGGTCGTACATCAGGGCATAGTGGGATTTGCTGGCCTCGCCCCGATCCGCCATGGCCTCGATGGCCGGCAGGAAGCGCTTCTGCAGCGCCGTGTCCGCATGCTGGACGACCAGGAAGGCGCCGGTCGCGGCCTCTTCGCCGTAGACGGTGATGGAGAACCAGCCCTCGGCCGGGACCATGGCGAGCAGGGCCTGAACGTTCTCGGCGCTCAACCGCTCGACCTCGGCGTCCATGGCTCCCTGGACCACGTGCCGATCCGCTTCGGGCAGGTCTGAAAGATCGGAATGGCTGGCCATCATCAGCGGTCCCTGGTCCAGGGTGAGCAGGGCTTCTAGCCGTGCCCGGACGGAGGCCTCAGGCCCGATCGCCGCCAGTCCGGCACGGGCCTCGGCAACCGTCGCGTTGAACTGAGCGAGTTTCGCCTGCGCCGCAGGGCTGAGATCGGCCAGCATCAGGGCGGCGGTCAGGAACCAGATCAGCATGGCGTTCTCCCCGAGGTTGTCGCCACCCTAGCCGGCGCTCGCGTTCTGGCAATGCGGGTTTCGTCGCAGGGGCGGGGCCGGTATGCAGGCGGGAGACGAACCGGAGACCGACCATGGCCGATGCCTATTCAACCCTTCTGATCGAGCGGCACGCCGACGGATACGCCGTGGTGACCCTGAACCGGCCCGAGGCGCTGAACGCCCTGAACTCGGCCCTGTTCAGGGATCTGTCGGACTTCCTCGACGCGGTCGAGCATGATGACACGGTGCGCTGCCTGATCCTGACCGGGTCGGGCGACAAGGCCTTCGCGGCTGGCGCCGACATCAAGGAGATGGCGGACCAGTCCTATGCCGACATGTACCGGGGCAACTATTTCGCGCTCGGCCACGACCGGATCACCCGGTTCAGGAAGCCGATCATCGCCGCGGTCAACGGCTTCGCCCTGGGCGGCGGGTGTGAACTGGCCATGCTGTGCGACTTCATCGTCGCCAGTGAAAAGGCAAAGTTCGGCCAGCCGGAGATCAACCTCGGCGTCGCCCCCGGCATCGGCGGCTCCCAGCGGCTGACGCGGCTGGTCGGCAAATCGAAAGCCATGGACATGGTCCTGACCGCCCGGATGATGGACGCGGCCGAGGCCGAACGCGCCGGCCTCGCCTCCCGCGTCGTCCTGCACGAGACCTTGCTGGACGAGGTCCGCAAGATAGCTTCGAAGATCGCCTCGCAAAGCCCCCTGGCCGTCATGGCCAACAAGGAGATGGTCAACGCCGCGCTCGAGACGACCCTGACCCAGGGCGTCCAGTTCGAACGCCGCCTGTTCCACTCCCTGTTCGCCTTCGAGGACCAGAAGGAAGGCATGGCCGCCTTCGTCGAGAAGCGGAAGCCGATGTTCAAGGGCCGGTAGGTGACTGATGGTCAGTGGCTGGTGGCTGAATGGCCGGATTGATCACGGCTGTCGGACTTCAATCACCGGCCACCCATCACCAATCACCTGCCCCACCCAGACTCGCGTTGACCCTCACGCCCCCTTCCGCTATAGCCGCCCGCTCTTGAAGATTTTCTGCGCCGTGGACGGGTGTCTGCGGCGTTTCCGTTGATAGGTTTGACGATGGCCAACAATCCCGGCGCCAAGAAAGCGATCCGCAAGATCGCCGCGCGTACCGAAGTGAACAAGTCGCGTCGCACGCGCGTCCGCACCTTCCTGCGCAAGTTTCAGGAAGCCGTGACCGGGGGCGACGCCGCCGCCGCCAAGGGCGCCTTCGTCGAGGCCCAGTCCGAGCTGATGCGCGCCGTCACCAAGGGCGTGGTTCACAAGAACACGGGCTCGCGCAAGGTCTCGCGCCTGCACGCCCAACTGAAGAAAATGTCGGCGGCCTAAACCGCTAGGTACGTCTGCGTACACAGGCGTCTTCAGCGGGCGGTCACGCCTCTGTCATACGAAAATTCAGTGATTTCAACGGCGAGTAAGCTCAAGCTTACTCGCCGTTTCGCCGTGTGCGGATAAGTGTTCGCAACGGAACTTCGCTCGCCGAACAGGCGAAATCGAGATTTTCCTAGGCGTGATTTGGCTTTAGCGGAGTCAAACAATTTAACTGCGAATCGGCTCGCGAATCAGCGTTGACCCACGCCGCGCCGAGCGTAAGTTTTGGGCACTAACGCACTTCCATCCCCACACGGATGAAGACGGGGCGGGGGCGAGCCCTTGCGCCAGCGGGAGACGTCTGTCCGCGAGGTCGCACCCGCCCTTGAAGCCCACGCTTCAAGGGACAGGAGAATGCGTCCCTGGATCGACCGACCCGGCTTGGGGTCCGGAACCGCACGGTTCCGGGATGGCATGACTATTTCAGGGCGGGTGATCGGACGATGGGGGGCTTGGCGTTGGCGAACATGACGGACCCGGACCGGATCTGGAACGAGGCCTCGTTGAGGCTCCGGGCCGAAATCGGCGATGGACCGTTCAGCTCCTATATCGCGCCTTCGGCGGTGCGGATTGACGGGGGCGGTCAGCTGATCCTGGTGACTCCGACCGGCTATGCCCGTGACTGGGTGCGCAAGAATGCGCTGCGCCGTCTGAACGAGCTGTGGTTGGGCCTCGACGGCCTGTCGCGCCGTCTGGAGGTGCGTTGCCGCGCCGAGGTGACCTCCGCCCCTCCAGCCTCGTCCATGGCCTCCGCCGTGGCCATGCAGCCCCTGTCGGGAGCCCCCCTCTCAGCCGCCCATGAGCAGACACCGATGGCGCCGACGGTCGGCCCCGTGACCGACGGCGCCCGCGCCGTGCGTGCCGCAGGCCTTCAGGAGCGGCTGACCTTCGATAGCTTTGTGGAGGGGCAAGGCAACGCCTTCGCCCTGGCCATCGCGCGCCAGACGGCGTCCTGGGCCGACGGCCACTTCAATCCGATCTTCTTCTGCGGTCCCTATGGCTACGGCAAGACCCACCTGCTGAACGCCATCGCCTGGGAGGCGCAGCGTCTGCGCCCGGACGCAAAGGTGGTCTATCTGACCGCCGAACGCTTCCTGTCGACCTTCGTTAAGGCGATGCAGGACCGCTCGACCGCCGCCTTCAAGGAAAGCCTGCGCTCGGCCGACATGCTGCTGCTGGACGACGTCCAGTTCGTCGGCGGCAAGGCCTCGACCCAGGAAGAACTGCTGTCGACCCTGACGGCCCTGATCGAGGACGGCAAACGGATCGTCCTGTCGGCCGACCGGCCGCCTATGGCTCTGACCGAGGTCGAGCCGCGCCTGCGAAGCCACCTGGCCGCCGGCCTGACCTGCCCGGTCGAGCCCGCCGATCGCGCGCTGAAGATCGCCGTGGCCGAGAACCGTCTGGCCGCCTTCGCCCGCATGGGCGTGGTGTCCGGAGAGGCCTCGCGCGAGGTTCTGGAACAGGTCGTCGACCGGACCCCCGGTTCAGTGCGTGAGCTCGAAGGCGCCGTGAACACCCTGGCCGCCGCCGCGGGATCGCGGCTGTCATCCCTGGGCGTGGAAGAGACCCTGACCCTGCTGGGTTCGGCCCTGCGCGGCGGACCCGAGCGCCGCATCACCGTGGACGAGATCCAGAAGACGGTGGCCGAGCATTTCAACATGAAACAGGCGGACCTGCTGTCGGAACGCCGCACCCGCGCCGTGGCCCGTCCGCGCCAGATCGCCATGTGGCTGTGCAAACAGCACACGACCCGCTCCTATCCCGACATCGGCCGGCGCTTCGGCGGACGCGACCACACCACGGTCCTGCACGGCGTGCGCAAGATCGAGGAGTTGATGCCGCTGGACGACCAGATTGCCCGCGATGTCGAGGCCCTGACGCGGAAGCTGCGGGGTTAGGCGACCGGTTGGCGCCATTGGCGGCCCAAGCCGTTGAGATGGCGGTGTCGGCGGTTCACGCCCCGGAAAATTTGCAGTTCACGGGCGCCCCGGATTGGCGGTTCGGAAATCCTCCGTGACCTCCGCCGGAACGTCCTCGTTGTCGTAGACGTCGACCGGCACGAAGGTCACCGTCAGTCGGCGGCGGCGGCCGTCACAGTGGAAGCGATGGATGGCGCCGGAGGACCTGTCCGTTCAACGCTCATCCGCCGCCGCCGGTTCGATGATCAGGGACGTGCGGGGATGTTCAGGCCGCGCGCCACGGCCGGACGGGCCTCGCACCGCGCGACCCACGCCTGGACGGCCGTCAGCGACGACCAGTC
The DNA here is from genome assembly GCF_049896165.1 of Brevundimonas sp. TWP3-1-2b1. Classification (NCBI taxonomy): domain Bacteria; kingdom Pseudomonadati; phylum Pseudomonadota; class Alphaproteobacteria; order Caulobacterales; family Caulobacteraceae; genus Brevundimonas; species Brevundimonas sp. TWP3-1-2b1. The sequence continues at coordinate 30,777 of NZ_JAFCTT010000008.1, forward strand.
GACCAGATCGCCGGCCCCGTAGAAGCCCGGCACCGCCCGGACCCAGCCGATCAGGGCGATGTCCGCGATGGTGAACCCGGCCCCCATGATGAAGTCGCGACCTTTCAGCCGTTGCTCGAGCACGCCCAGCAACCGCTTCGCCTCGGTCACGAACCGGTCGCGCGGTCGCTTGTCCTCATAGGCCGCGCCCGCGAATTTGTGGAAGAAACCCATCTGCCCGATCATCGGGCCCACAGCCCCCACCTGCCAGAAGACCCATTGCAGGGTTTCGTAGCGGGCGGCGGGATCGGTCGGGATCAGCTTGCCGGTCTTGTCGGCCAGATAGACGAGGATAGCGCCCGATTCCCAGAGGCCCATCGGCTGTCCGCCCGGGCCGTCGGGATCGAGGATGGCCGGAATCTTGCCGTTCGGATTCAGCGACAGATAGTCGGGCGTCCAGGTCTCATTCTTCATGATATCCACCAGGTGGACCTCATAGGGGAGACCGATCTCCTCCAGCATGATCGAGGCCTTCACCCCGTTGGGCGTCGGCAGGGAATAGAGTTGCAGCCGGTCGGGATGGGCGGCCGGAAACTGGCGCGTGATCGGGAAGGCGGAAAGATCGGTCATTGGCTGCCGTGACGGTTGCTGATGACGCCCATGTCGGGTGACGATCCGTGCGCCGCAAGGGGCGGCGCGGCGCCGCCTCACACGGCCGGGTATGCCGTCAGACTCTGTCGGGTTGTCGCGCGCCGGGAAGCGAGGCCTTATCCGGATCTCACCAACGAGGAGGCGCCCGATGGCCCACAAGTTCGAAGTCTACAAGGACAAGGCCGGCGAGTTCCGCGTCCGGTTCAAATACAACTCGGAAATCATCTTCTCGACCGAGGGATACTCGGACAAGTCGGGCGCCAGGCGCGCGATCGAGTCGATCAAGAAATACGTCGGCGACGCGGAAACCGTCGAGATCGAATAAGGCCTAGTCCGGCTCGCGCTCGCCGGTCTCCTGCGGGGGAACGGCGAGCAGCCAGCCCTCGGCCAGATGCAGGTCCGGCACGGCTGCTTTCGTGAACGGCAGGTACCAGGTCTGGCCGCCCGCGACCGGCGTGATCTCCAGCATGTCGTCGGCGCCGAAGTTCTGGACCGCCTTGACCGCACCCAGGACGACGCCCTCGGCGTCGCGGGCCTCCACGCCGATCAGGTCGGCGAGGTAGAATTCGTCCTCCTCGGGCGCCGGGAAGGCGTCGCGGTGGACATAGAGTTTCAGGTTGCGAAGGGCGTCGGCGTCTTCCTTGGTGGCTATTTCTTTCGCCCGCCCGACGACGCCGTCCTTCGTCGCCCGCGTCTGGGTCAGGGTCAGGCCGTGCGAGCCGTCGGCGCGCAGCAGGGGGCCGTAGTCGGTCAGCGCCAGAGGATCCGCGGTATAGGCCGTGATCCGCACCTCGCCCTTGACCCCGAACCCGCCGGCGACATGGCCGACGAGGATGAGCTTGGGTTTGGTGTTGGTCATAAGAGAAATCCGCTCAACCCCGCGAAAGCGGGGACCCAGGTCTATTGTGAATCACCGGCCTGGATCGACGGCGCCGCCACGGAGGCGGCGCCGATCGCCCAAAGCACTGGGTCCCCGCTTTCGCGGGGATGAGCGGAAAATGAAGCCTTAGGCCTCGGTCTTCTCTTCTTCAGCTTCGGCAACCGGAGCCTCTTCAGCAGCGGCTTCTTCGGCCGGAGCCTCTTCAGCAGCAGCCTCTTCAACCGGGGCTTCTTCGACAACCGGGGCGTTCTTCGCGGCTTCAGCCGCAGCGGCGGCCTCTTCCTTGGCCCGGACAGCGGCTTCAGCGGCTTCGATCTTTGCAGCGGCCTCGGCCTCGGCACGGTCGGCTTCGCGCTGGGCGCGCTCGGCGGTGCGTTCCTGGGCCTTCTTGCCCGGAGCGCCCTTGTTCGGGTTGTTGGACTGGGTCCACTTGACCTTGCCGGCCAGGGCTTCGTCCTGGCTCTGCGAGATGAAGCGCGCGACGCGGTCGGTCGGCTGGGCGCCCTTGCCGAGCCATTCCGAGATGCGGTCGGCCTTCAGGGTGATGCGCGGCTTGTCGCCGTCCTTGGGCAGCATCGGGTTGTAGGTGCCGACGCGCTCGATGAACTTGCCGTCGCGGGGAGCATGCGAGTCGGCAACGACGATGTAGTAGTAGGGGCGCTTCTTGGCGCCGCCGCGGGCCAGACGAATCTTCAGCATTTCGGTCTTCTTTCTCTAGGTTCGAATTATTTCTTGGTGGGTAGACCGGGCAGGCCCGGGAGTTGTCCGCCACCCAGTCCGGCGAGCCGGTCCTGGAGGGCTTTCATTTCGTCGGCGCCGGGTTCGGGCATCTTGCCGCCCCCCATGGCCTTCAAACGGTTGAGGTCGGCGCCGCCCATGCCGGGTGCGCCGCCGCCGAGACCGCCCAGCATGGCGGCCATCTGCTGCATCTTGCGCGGCCCGCCCTTGGACATGGACTTGACCATGTCGGCCATCTGGCGGTGCTGCTTCAGCAGGCGGTTGAGGTCCTGGACCTCGACCCCGGCGCCGGCGGCGATCCGCTTGCGGCGGCTGGCGTTCAGCAGGTCGGGCTTCTTGCGCTCGGCCTTGGTCATCGAGGAGATGATGGCCTCCTGGCGCAGAATCATGCGGTCGTCGACGCCGCTCTCCGCCATCTGGTTCTTCATCTTGGCCACGCCAGGCAGCATGCTCATGATGCCCTGAAGACCGCCCATCCGCTTCATCTGCTGCAGCTGGGCCGCGAGGTCGTTGAGGTCGAACTGACCCTTGGCCAGCTTGCGGGCCATGGCCTCTGCCTTGGAGGCGTCCAGGTCCTGGGACGCCTTCTCGACCAGGGCGACGATGTCCCCCTGACCCAGGATGCGGCCGGCGACACGGCGGGCGTCGAAGACTTCGAGCGCGTCGACCTTCTCGCCCGAGCCCATGTATTTGATCGGCAGGCCGGTGACGGCGCGCATCGACAGCATCGCGCCGCCGCGACCGTCGCCGTCGGCGCGGGTCAGGATCAGGCCGGTCAGGGGCAGGCGTTCGTGGAAGGCCTTGGCGGTGCGGACCGCGTCCTGGCCGGTCAGGCTGTCGGCGACCAGCAGGGTCTCGACAGGCTTCGAAATGTCGGCGACCTCGGCGACCTCGGCCATCAGCCCCTCGTCGAGGGTGATGCGGCCAGCGGTGTCGAGGATCAGGACGTCGAAGCCCTGGAGCCTGGCCGAGGTCAGGGCGCGGCGGGTGATCTGGACCGCGCTCTCGCCCGCCACGATCGGCAGGGTCACGACCTCGATCTGCTTGCCGAGCTGGGCCAGCTGTTCCATCGCGGCCGGACGACGCGTGTCCAGCGAGGCCATCATGACCTTCTTGCGATCGAACTTCGTCAGGCGCAGCGCCAGCTTGGCCGAGGACGTCGTCTTGCCCGAGCCCTGCAGGCCGGCCATCAGGATGACGGCCGGCGGCGTGGCGTTCAGGTTGATCGGGGTCGGCTCGTCCCCGCCCAGCATCTCGACCAGTCCGTCATAGACGATCTTGACCACCTGATCGGCCGGCTTGACCGAGCGGATGACGTCCTCGCCCGTGGCACGCTCGGTGGCGAAGGCGATGAAGTCCTTGACGACCGGCAGGGCGACGTCGGCCTCGAGCAGGGCCACGCGCACTTCGCGCATCGCCTCCGCGACGTCCTTTTCAGACAGGGCGCCGCGGCCGGTGATCCGGTCGAAAACGCCTGTCAGTCGCTCGTTCAGAGCCTCGAACAATTCACTACCTCGCCAGCCCCTCAGGGCGTTCAGGCCGACGCCGAACCGATCTCCATAGCGAAACGGCCTCTGGCGACGATCACGTCGGCAGAGGGTTCTCGCCATCCTCGTCCCGTCGAAACGGGGGGCGTGATGGTGGAGACGCAGGTTCAATTGCGCCGGAAGCGGCGGCTTATGAGGGAAATGAGGCGATTTGTCGAATCCCGTCGAACGAAGTCGGCCAACCGGATCAGGAAACAGCCTCGCACATCCGGTTTCAGCGTTGCTCTTTGCAAGGACCGATCGGAAAACCGCTGATACGGTCGCGCTTCACAGCCTCCCCGCTGGACGAGATGACCATGCCCGTATCCGCCGAACCCGCTGCTGACGACCGCCTGCGCGAGGAGGTGCGGCTGCTCGGCGGTCTGCTCGGAGAGGTGATCCGAGACGAAGGCGGTCAGGATCTCTACGACCGGATCGAGGCCGTGCGGGTGGCCTCCGTCGCCTATCACCGACACCCGGGGGCCAAGGGCTCGGCGCAGCTGGAGCGGCTGCTGAACGAGCTGTCGCTCGACGACGCGGTCGGGCTGGCGCACGGGTTCGCGGTCTTCTCCCTGCTGGCCAATGTCGCCGAGGACCGGGCCGGCAGGCGGCGGGCGCGGGTGCAAACGGCAGAGGGCGCGCGGGCCGATACGCCCGAAGGCGCGCTGGCCCGGCTGACGGCGGCGGGGCGGACGGTGGAGGAGGCGCGGGCCCTGCTGTCCGAGGCGCTGATCTCGCCGGTGCTGACGGCCCACCCGTCGGAGGTGCGCAGGAAGAGCGTCATCGACCGGATCGCCACCGTGTCCGACCTGCTGGATGCCTGCGATCGCCCAGGTTTCGAGGAAGGGGGCCTCGCTTGCGCGCCGGAGGTCATGAAGGCGGGCCTGCGTCGGCAGACGGTGATCCTGTGGGCGACGCGGCTGGTACGGACGACCGGCCTGGTGGTGCAGGACGAGATCGACACCGTCGTCTCGTTCCTCGAGCGCGTGTTCCTCAAGGTCGCGCCTGAGCAGTTGATCGACTGGCGTCGGAGGCTGGACGCGCCGGACCTCAAGCCCTTTATCCGCATCGGCGCCTGGGTGGGCGGCGATCGCGACGGCAACCCCAATGTCGATGCGAGCGCGCTGAGGGCCGCCTTCGCCACGCCGGCCAAGGCGGTGATGCGCCACTATCTGGAGGCGACGAACGCGTTGGGCGCCGAGCTTAGCCTGTCGGGTTCGCTGGCGGAAATCAGCCCCGCTCTGAAGGCCTTGGCCGAGGGGTCGGGGGACGATTCCCCGCACCGGGCCGATGAGCCCTATCGCCGGGCCCTGAGTCAGATCTACGCCCGGCTGTCTGCGACCCACCCGATCCTGACGGGACAGACCGCGCCGCGGCCGGCCCGGTTCGCCGCGCCGCCCTATGCCGGGCCCAGCGAGTTCCGGTCCGACCTCGCCGTGCTGCATGACAGTCTGGTCGCCAGCCATGGGGCGGTGTTCGCCGACGACGGCCTGTCGCGCCTGATCGCCACGGTCGATGTGTTCGGCTTCCACATGGCGACGCTCGACCTGCGCCAGAACTCCGACGTCCATGCGCGGGTCGTGGGCGATCTGCTGAAGGTCGGCGGCGTCTGTCCGGACTATGCGGCGCTGGACGAAGAGGCGCGGCTGGCCCTGCTGGCGACCGAACTGGCGGCGCCTCGCCTGCTGTTCAGTCCCTATGCGACCTACGACCCCGAGACCCTGGAGGAGCGGGCGATCCTGGAGGCGGCGGCCGAGGCGCTGGCGAAGTTCGGGCCGGACGCGATCCGCACCCATATCGTCTCCAAGACCGACGCGGCCTCCGACATGCTGGAGGTCTATCTTCTGCTCAAGGAGGTCGGTCTCTATCGGCCAGAGAATCCCGCCGCCTGTCCGATCCAGGCCGCGCCCCTGTTCGAGACCATCGACGACCTGAGAGGCGCCAGGCCCACGCTTGAGCGGCTGTTCAAGGAGCCGTCCGCGCTCGCCGTCGCCAAGGCGCGCGGCGTCCAGGAAGTGATGATCGGCTACTCGGATTCGAACAAGGACGGTTCCTACCTGACCTCGACCTGGGAGTTGCACGAGGCGTCGCGGGCATTGCTGACGGTGACCCAGGCCGCGGGTCTGAGGCTGCAACTGTTCCACGGCCGGGGCGGGGCTGTCGGGCGTGGCGGCGGGTCGAGCTTCGCCGGTGTGCTGTCGCAACCGACGGGGACGGTCGCGGGCCGCATTCGCATCACCGAACAGGGCGAGGTGATCGCCAACAAATATGGCGAGCCGGACGTGGCGCGCCGCAACCTCGACGCCCTGACCGCCGGAACCCTGATCGCCTCCCTGGCGCCGCCGCCGGACGACGCGATGACGGCGAGGCATGGCAAGACCGCCTCGGCCCTGTCGGCCGCCTCGATGGCCGCCTATCGGGCCCTGATCCATGAGACGCCGGGCTTCGTCGACTATTTCCGCGCCGCCACCCCGATCAACGAGATCGCCGAGCTGAAGATTGGTTCGCGCCCCACGTCGCGGACGGCCTCGACCGCCATCGAGGATCTGCGCGCCATCCCCTGGGTGCTGAGCTGGTCGCAGAGCCGGGTCATGCTGCCGGGCTGGTTCGGCTTCGGCTCGGCGGTGCAGGGTCAGGACATGGCCGAGCTGCAGGCCATGGAGAAGGCGTGGCCCTTCTTCCGCACCCTGGTTCAGAACATGGAGATGATCATGGCCAAGTCGGACATGACCATCGCACGGCGCTACGCCTCGCTCGTGCCCGACCAGGCGCTGGCGGCGGCCATCTTCGGGGCCTTGCAGGCCGAGTGGGACCGGACGCGCGAAGCTGTGCTGGCTATCACCGGTCAGGCCGAGCTGCTGGGCGGTCAGCCTGAGCTCGACCGGCTGATCCGTCTGCGCATGCCCTATGTCGAGCCGCTGAACCACGTGCAGATCGAACTGATCCGCCGGCGTCGGGCGGGGGACGACGATCCCCGGGTGCGCGAAGGCATTCTGCTCGCGATCAACGGGGTGGCCGCGGGATTGCGCAACAGCGGCTGAGTGGAACGGCCACGCTTCATGGCCGCGATTTCATCAAGCGTCGTTTTTCGGCCTCGGGTTCCTCACGGCGAGGAAACAATCGGGTCGCACTCAGGTCAGGTCGCCGCAAAGAGCGACAAGCACCAGGAGCCAGGTGATGATCCGTTTCGCCGCCGCCACAGCCGCCCTCGCTGTCGCCGTCCTTTTCGCCGGAGCCGCCTCGGCCTCCGATTATCGCATCCCGATCGGCGACCTCAACTTCGCCACGCCCCAGGGCGCGTCGGCCTTCGATCTGCGCGTCCGGGGCATGGCCAATACTGCCTGCGTGTTCGGGACCCCTCTCGACCAGGCGCGATGCCGTGTCGCATTCCGCGAAGAAGCCCTGCGCCAACTGCCTGACGCCCGTCGCGAGGACTATGCCCGCACTCGCAGCGGGCGGGTCGTCGTTCGGACGCCTGTTGATCTAGGCTAAACCCAATCCGCTTCGGGGGTGTGGCTCGACAAGCCCCACTGTTCACGGGTTTGAAGCGATTGTCCGCGATCCTGCCGGTTCAGTAACGGCAGTCGCGCATGACCGAGCACATCTCCGAGGCCGATTCTTCGTCCATCGCCCTGGCGGCGCTGGAGAGCGCCGGCGCGGGCTGGTGGCGGATCCTCGATACCGAGACGGCCTGGTGGTCGCCCCGGATGTACGACCTGTTCGGCCTGCGTCCCGAAGACGGCCTGCCGACGATAGACCAGCTGTATCGGCTCTATCATCCCGACGACGCCAGTCTGGCGTCGCGGTCGCTCATGAAACTGTTCGGCAGCGACGCGCCGACGACCCTGCGTTACCGGGCGGTCCATCCGTCGGGCGAGGTGCGCCAGCATCTGACCTGGGGGCGGCGCCAGCCGCCGGACGCCGAGGGGCGTCGCTGGCTGGTCGGCATGGTTCTCGACGTCACCGACCATGTCGATGACGCGACCCTTATCGAGGGCGAGCGCGCCTTCCGCTTCGTGGCCGACCACACCTCGGACATGGTCGTGCGTCACCGCATGGGCGTGGGACTGACCTATGTCTCGCCGGCTTCCCGGGCCGTGTTCGGCTATTCGCCGTCCGAAATGCTGGGCAAGGCCCCCGCCGACCTGGTGGCGCCCGAGGATGTGGTTCGCATCCGCGCCCTTCTGGCCGAACGGATCGCCCGACGCGAGGCGGTCTCGGCCGAGGGCTATGAGTATCGCGGCATTCACAAGGACGGCCACCTGGTCTGGCTGGAGGCCAATCCTCGTCTGGTGATCAACGGCGCCGGCACGCTGACCGAGATCGTCGATGTCGTGCGCGACATCTCGGCCCGCAAACAGGCCGAGACCGAACTCCACGCCGCCCGTCTCGAGGCCGAGGCGGCGTCGCGGGCCAAGAGCGAATTTCTGGCCAATATGAGCCACGAACTGCGCACGCCACTGACCAGCATCCTCGGCTTCTCGCGTCTGATCGGCGCGGGCGGCGGGCTGTCGGAGGGCGACACGGGCTATCTCGATCTGATCCGCAGCGCGGGCGAGACCCTGCTGACGGTCGTCAACGACATCCTCGACTTCTCCAAGCTGGAGGCCGGGGCCCTGACGCTGGACCCGGAACCCTTCTCGATCGCGGCCCTGGGCGAGGGGGCGACGGCCCTGCTGCGGGACCAGGCCGAAGCGAAAGGATTGACCCTGACCTGCGAGGTCGGCGACGACGTCCGCCTGACCGGTGACGTGACCCGCCTGAGGCAGGTGCTGCTGAACCTGTTGAGCAATGCGGTGAAGTTCACCGAGCGCGGCTCCGTGCGACTGGCGCTCGCGACAGAAGAGCGCGCCGACGGTTCGACCGTGTTGCGCGTCACCGTCACCGACACCGGGGTCGGGCTGGACCCTGCCCACATCGACCAGATGTTCGACCGCTTCACCCAGGCGGACGGATCGGTCTCGCGCAAGTTCGGCGGCACGGGTCTGGGGCTGGCGATCTCGCGCCGGCTGCTGGACATCATGGGCGGAGAGATCGGCGCTACAAGCGACGGCGCCACGGGTTCCACCTTCTGGTTCCGCGTGCCGCTGGTCCGGTCGGGTGTCGAGACACTCCCCGATGCCGAGCCGTCCGGTGGTGCGCCCGCGCGTCCTTTGCGGGTGCTGCTGGCCGAGGACAATCCGGCCAACCGGACGCTGATCGCGGCCCTGGTCGGCTCGATGGGCGTGTCGCTCGACATGGTCGAGAACGGCGAGGAGGCGGTGCAGGCCGCTGCGACCGCAGCCTATGACCTGATCCTCATGGATATGCAGATGCCGGTCATGGACGGACCGGCGGCGACGCGCGCGATACGCGCCTCGGGTGATTCCACGCCGATCGTGGCCCTGACCGCCAACGTCCTGCCTGAACAGATCGAACAATGCCGCGCCGCCGGGATGCAGGGCCATGTCGCCAAGCCCATCGACCCGCGCGCCCTCATGGCCGCGCTCAGCGACTACGCCCGCCCGGCTCACGAAAAAGCCGCCGCAACCGGAGCTGCGGCGGCCTGATCGCCCGTGCCTTGTCTGTTACGAGACCGGGAAGCCCCGGACCCGTAGCAGGGCGGCGACGTCGGGGTCACGCCCCCGGAATGCGCGATAGGCGTCGCCCCGATCTGTGGTGTTGCCCGGCGCCAGGATGATCGACTTGAACCGGCCGCCGATGTCCGGATCGAACACGTCGCCCGAGGCCTCGAAATAGGCCCAGGTGTCGGCGTCCATCACTTCCGACCACAGGTAGCTGTAGTAGCCGGCCGAGTAGGCGTCGGAGGTGAACAGGTGATTGAACTGCGGCAGGCGGTGCCGCATCACGATCTCATGCGGCATGCCCAGACGGGCCAGTGAGGCCTTCTCGAAGGCGTCGATGTCGGTCGGCGGCGTGGCCTGGGTGTGCAGGTCCATGTCGACCATGGCGGACGATAGATAGCTTACGGTCGCATAGCCCTGGTTGAAGGTGGCCGAGGCCTGGACCTTGTCGACCAGGGCCTGCGGCATGGCCTCGCCGGTCTGGTAGTGTTTCATGAAGCCGTCGAGGATCGGGCGCGACAGCACCCAGTGCTCGTGCACCTGCGACGGATATTCGACGAAGTCGCGCGGGGTGTTGCCGTAGGACGGGTAGGTCACGACCGACGACAGATAGTGGAGGGCGTGGCCGAACTCGTGGAACAGGGTCTCGGCGTCGTCGAGCGAGATCAACAGCGGCTCGCCGGCCCCCGGCTTCACGAAGTTATTGTTGTTCGAGGCCAGCACCGGCTTGGAGCCGTCCAGGGTCGAGAACGACCGGTAGGTGGTCATCCAGGCGCCCGAACGCTTGCCTGCGCGGGCGAAGTCGTCGGCGTAATAGAGGCCGATCAGGCGACCTGAGGCCTTGTCGGTGACCTCGTACAATGTGACGTCGCGCTCGAAGACCGGAGCCGTCGATTGCGGCTTGGGCGTGAAGACGAAGCCGTATAGCCGCTCGGCCATATAGAAGGACGCGTTCCGGACGGCGCCCAGTTCGAAGAATGGCTTCAGCTGGTTCTGATCCAGGTCGTACTTATCCTTGCGGACCTTCTCGGCGAAATACAGGTAGTCCCACGGTTCGATGTCGAAACCGGCGATCGCCTTCATGTCGGCGACCTCCTCGGCGACGCGGGCCTTGGCAGGCTCCCACACCCGGTTCATCAGGCTCTGTGCGGCCGCCGGGGTCTTGGCCATCGTGTCCTGCATCCGCCATTCGGCATGGCTGCCGTAGCCCAGCAGGGTGGCGCGCTGCTTCCTGAGGCGGACGATCTCGGCAATGGTCGCATTGGTGTCGTTGCGGTCGCCGTTGTCGCCACGGTTGACGAACTTGCGCCAGACCTGCTCGCGCAGGGCCCGGTCGTCGGCGAAGGTCAGGAACGGATCGACGCTGGAGCGCGTATTGACGATGGCCGCGCCCTGGAGATTGCGCGAGGTCGCGGCGGCGCGGGCGGCGGCCTTGTTGGAATCCGGCAGTCCGGCGAGCCCGGCTTCATTCGGGATGACCGTCCAGGTGTTCTCATCGGCCACGACCTTCTGGCCGAAGGCGGTGAAAGCGTTCGACAGGGCGGTGTTGATCCGGCCCAGTTCGGCCTTGCCGGCGGCGTCCAGATTGGCGCCCGAGCGGATGAAGGCGTCGCGCGACCGTTCGGCCAGACGTTTCTGCTGGGCGTTCAGGCCGTCCCGGTCAGCATTGTCGGCGACCGTCTTGATGCGCTGGAACAGGGGGGCGTTGAAGGTGATCTCGTCGCCGGCGGCGGACAGCAGGGGGGAGACCTCCGTGTCCATCGCGTCATAGGCTTCGCCGCCAATGTTCGACGTGGCGACGCCGTAAAGGTTCACCGCGCGATCCAGCGGCTGGCCTGCGAGCTCCATCGCCACGATCGTGTTGGCGAAGGTCGGGGCGTCCGGATTGTTGGCGATGGCGTTGATGTCGGCGCGGTTCAACTCGATGCCCTCGATGATCGCGGCCTTCAGCTTCTCGGCCGTCATCCGGTTCCACGGCGGGACGCCTTCATAGGGGCCGGTCCAGGGCTGCAGCAACTCGGCGCGCGGGGTCTGGGCGGGCAGGACGGCGCGGGCGACGCGCGCTTCCTCGGCCACGGCGGCGGGGTCCGGTGCGGTGAAACCGGCGGAGCCGGCGCCCGCACTGGCGCATCCGGCGAGGGCCATCAGGCTCGCGCCGCCGATAAGGACCTGGCGCCGAGGAAGCTGCATGGGCATAGTGGAATCCTGTTCATCTGACTCTGTTGTGCGGCACCCTAGGCCTCAGTCGCCTGACCGTCACCTGATCAGGAAGTAATCCCGTTGGCCGAGGGCGCAAGCGCCCGGGCCTTGTTTCAAGGCCCAGTCTGATGTGGAGCCTGATCTCGCCGGAAAACCGCTTACACTTTTCCGGATCAGGCTCTAAACGCCGACCCATGGCGATAGGCGTATTCGATAGCGGCGTGGGCGGTCTGACGGTTCACCGCGAGCTGACCCGGCGGTTCCCGGCGCGGGACTTCATCTACCTGGCGGATCAGGCCAATGCGCCGATCGGGTCGAAGACCGGCGAGGAGATCGTCGACATCACCCGGAACGGCTGCGAGCGGCTGTTCCAGGCGGGCGCCAGCGTCATTGTCCTGGCCTGCAACACCGCGTCCGCCGTCGCCCTGAGGCGCCTGCAGCAGACCTGGGTGCCCGAGGCCTCGAAGCGTCACGGGCGGCCGGTCAATGTGCTCGGCATCATCGTCCCGACCATCGAGGCAGCGACGGGCCTGCCCTGGACCTATGAGGCGGAGCGTCGCGGCGACAAGGTCGAGGCCATCGACATCACCGGCGTCTTCTGTACAGCCGCCACTGCGATCAGCCGGGTCTACGAGATCGAGATCGACAAGCGCCGCGAGGATCTGGCCGTCTTTTCCGAGCCCTGCCCCGGCCTGGCCGGCCTGATCGAACTGGGCGCCCCGGCCGAGGAGCTGACGGTGGTGATCGGCGACCACGTCGACGCCCTGCGCCGCCGCATCGGTCGTCATCCGGACAAGGCCATTCTGGGCTGCACCCACTACGAGATCGTGGCGCACATCTTCGCCGCCGCCCTGCCGCCCGGCACGCCCCTGATCCACCAGCCGACGGCTGTGGCCGATGCCCTGGAGCGGTATTTCGAGCGGCACCCTGAATATGATCTGGGCGAGACCGGCCGGCGCGACTTCATCACCACCGGCAAGACGGGTCCGCAGTCGGACATGGTCAGCCAGTTCTGGGGCGCGCCGCTGAGTTTCGACGCGGCTTGACTTGACGGATCGGCGTTCCGGGGCGCCCGATGCCGGGGGAGGACTGTTTCATGATCCGTTTCGCCGCCCTGTTCGCCACGGCCTTTGTCGCCGTCGCTGCGCCCGCCTACGCCGAGGTCGTCTCCCGCTCCGCCGATGGTTTCACCCTGCGCTTCGCCGTGGGGGTGGAGGCTGCGCCGGAGGATGTGGTCACTGCCGTCTCCGAACTGCCGCAGTGGTGGGACCCGGCCCACACCTACACAGGAGACGCCGTCAACCTGTCGATGGCCTTCGAGGAGGGCGGTTGCTGGTGCGAGAAACTCGCCGACGGGACCGTCTTCGAACACGCTGTGGTGACGGGGATCGCGGCCGACCGGGTGACGATGACCGCGGCGCTGGGTCCCTTGCACGACAAGGCGACGAAGGCGGAATTGACCTTCGGATCCGAGCCGGAGAACCGGGGCCGGCTGGTCACGGTCGATTTCGTGGTCGAGGGACCGGGCCTCGGCGCCATGGCCGACGGGGTCAACACGGTGATGGACCAGGCGTTCGATCGCCTGATCCATCAGATCGAATACGCCGAGCCGCCTCAGCCCTGAAGCGCGGTTTCCGAGGCCGCGATGCGGCTGGCGGCATGGACCACTGAGGCGATACGAAGCGCGGTCTGGACTTGGGCCGCCGGGACGCCGTGCTTGCGCAGTTCGCCCTCGTGGGCATCCATACAGGCGCCGCAGCCATTGATGGCGCTGACAGCCGTGGACCACAGCTCGAAGTCCATCTTGTCCACGCCTGGATTGGCCAGGACGTTCATCCGCAGACGCGCCGGTAGGGTCGTGTACTCCTGGTTCTTCATCAGGTGCAGCGAGCGGTAATAGATGTTGTTCATGCCCATGATGGCCGCGGCAGCCTTGGCGGCGGTCATGGCCTCGGGTGAGAGCTTTTCAGCCGCGGCGGCCTCAATGGCGCGCACGACCGGAGCGAAGCCGACGGCGTGGGCGGAGGCGAGGAAACAGCCCCATTTCTGCTGGTCGTTCAGGACGGTCTCGGAGGCCAGGGAGCCGAGGTTCAGCGAGATGTCCTTGGCGTAGGCCGGCATCAGGTCGCGCAGGGTGTCGATGGACATGGAAGATCCTTGAATCGGAAATCCTCCCCCATCGGGGGAGGGGGACCACGAAGTGGTGGAGGGGGCAAAACCCGGACACACCGTCCGGGGCAGGCCCCCTCCGTCACGTCGCTAAGGCGCGCCGCGCCACCTCCCCCGAAGGGGGAGGAATGGGTCTTAAGCCGCGAGCGTCTCGCCGCCGACCGGCCGGTTGCAGGCGCACAGTTCGTCGGTCTGCAGGGCGTCGACGACACGCAGGGTGTCGGCCGGGGCGCGGCCCACGTTCAGATTGGTGACATAGACGTGCTGGATCACGTTGTGCGGGTCGACCACGAAGGTGGCGCGCAGGGCGACGCCCTCTTCCTCGTCGAGAATGCCGAGGGCGCGGGCCAGCTTGCCGCCGTTGTCAGCGAACTGCCAGATCGGCAGCTTGTTCAGGTCGGCGTGGTCGCGGCGCCAGGCCAGTTTCACGAACTCGTTGTCGGTCGAGCCGCCCAGAACGACGGTGTCGCGGTCCGCAAACTCACGGCCAAGCGAGGCGAACTCGGCGATCTCGGTCGGGCAGACGAAGGTGAAGTCTTTTGGATAGAAGAAGATGACCTTCCACTTGCCTTCGAACGACTCATTCGTGACGGGCTCGAACGCCGAGACGCCATTTTCTTCGTGGGAGTTGAAGCCCGGCTTCACGCCGATGACTTTGAATTCAGGCAGTTTTTCGCCAACGCCGAGCATGGGGTATCCCTTTCAGAGGAAACAAGAATGTCTATGAGGCGGTCGCCGGGGAGGGCCTGCCGCAAGTGCGAAATGGCGGTTGCGTCGCACAAAGTCAACCGATAGAAGGCCTGTCAACCATAGATAATATCTATGGATTCGAGAGAGGCCGCCTATGCTCCCGACCCTTCGCCAGCTGCAGTATCTGAAGCTGCTGTCCGAGCACGGCTCGTTCAGCCGCGCCGCCGAGGCGGCGCATGTCAGTCAGCCGGCGCTATCGTCCGGGGTGCAGGAGCTGGAGCGGGTCCTGGGCGCGCCGGTGGTCGAGCGCACGCGGGGGAATGTTCAGTTGACGGCGGTCGGGGCCGAGGCCTGCCGCCGGGCCGAGGACGTGCTGGCGCGAACCGAGGATCTGGTCGAGGCGGCGAAGAACGCGGGGCGTCCGTTGTCGGGGCGGTTGCGTCTCGGCATCATCCCGACCGTGGCGCCCTTCCTGTTGCCGGCGACCCTGCCCGGGCTGAAGCAAGCCTATCCGGCGCTCCGTCTGTTCATCCGCGAGGATCTGACGCCGCGCCTGATCGCGGGGCTCAAGGCGGGTCAACTGGACTGCGCCGTCATCGCCCTGCCATACGACGCGCCCGGCATCGAGCACGCCCGGATCGGCGACGATGAGATCCTGGCCGTTGCGCCCATCGACCACCCGCTGGCCGCGCCGGGCGATATCCAGCCCGGAGCGCTGAGGGCGGAGGATCTCATCCTGCTGGAAGACGGCCACTGCTTGCGCGACCAGGCCCTGGCCGGGATCGACATGGAGGCCCCGCGCGGCGAGGACGTCTTCGCCGCCACCTCGCTGCATACCCTGGTGCAGATGGTCTCGTCCGGCCTCGGCGTGTCCTTCCTTCCCGCGATGGCGGTAAGGGCCGGGCTCGCCGACGACAAGGGCGTCGTCATCCGCCATTTTGCCGCTGAAGCCCCGCGCCGCGAGATTGTCGTCGCCTGGCGATCGGGTTCTAGCCGGGCAGCGGAAGCGCGGCTTCTGGCGGAGGCGATGCGGCTGGACTAAGCGAAAGAAAAAGGGGCCGGCGGATCGCTCCGCCGGCCCCTTGTTGATCTGGCTGTGAGCCTCAGCCCGCCAGGTTGCGCAGCACATACGGCATTACGCCGCCAGCCTTGAAGTAGTCGAGCTCGGTCTGGTTATCGATGCGGCAGCGGACCGGGAAGCGGGCCATCTTGCCGTCCGACGGGCGGAACAGTTCGACCCACAGGTCCTGACGCGGGCGCAGCTTGCCGACGTTGACGTCGGACAGGCCGCGGATCGTGACGATCTCCTCGCCGGTCAGACCCAGCTTGGACCAGCCGTCCGCCTTGAACTGCAGCGGCACGACGCCCATTCCGACCAGGTTCGAGCGGTGGATGCGCTCATAGCTTTCGGCGATGACGGCGCGGACGCCCAGCAGGCGGGTGCCCTTGGCCGCCCAGTCGCGCGACGAGCCGGTGCCGTATTCCTTGCCGGCGAACACGACCAGCGGACGACCTTCCGACTGGTAACGCATGGCGGCGTCATAGATCGACATCGTGTCCTGCGACGGGAAGTGCTTGGTCACGCCTCCCTCGATGTCCGGCGTGATCTTGTTGCGGATGCGGATGTTGGCGAAGGTGCCACGCATCATCACCTCGTGGTGGCCGCGACGCGCGCCGTAGGAGTTGAACTCCTCCGCCTCGACACCGCGGTTGGTCAGGTACTGACCGGCGGGCGAGGTCTTCTTGATCGAACCGGCCGGTGAGATGTGATCCGTGGTGATCGAGTCGCCGAAGATGGCCAGGACGCGGCCCTCGACGATGTCGGTGACCGGGGTCGGCTCCATCGACAGGCCTTCGAAATACGGAGGGTTGGCGACGTAGGTGGAGGCGGCGTCCCACTCGTAGGTCTGGCCGCCCTCGACCGAGATACCTTGCCAATGCTCGTCGCCCTTGAAGACGTCGGCATAGCGTTTGGCGAACATGGCCGGGGTGACCGACTTCTTCTGGATGGTCGCGATCTCGGCCGAGGTCGGCCAGATGTCCTTCAGGAAGACGTCCTTGCCCTTCTTGTCCTGACCAAGCGGCTGGGTGGTGATGTCGATGCGCATCGAACCGGCCAGGGCGTAGGCGACGACCAGCGGCGGCGAGGCCAGGTAGTTGGCCTGGACGTCCGGGTTCACCCGGCCTTCGAAGTTGCGGTTGCCGGACAGGACGCTGGTGGCGACGATGGCGTTCTCGTTGATCGCGGTCGAGATCGCCGGGTCCAGCGGACCGGAGTTGCCGATGCAGGTGGTGCAGCCGTAGCCGACCAGGTTGAAGCCGAGGGCATCCAGCTCCTTCTGGAGGCCGGCGGCCGTCAGATAGTCGGTGACGACCTGCGAGCCCGGGGCCAGCGAAGTCTTGACCCAGGGCTTGGTCTTCAGGCCCAGCTTGTTGGCCTTCTGCGCCACCAGGCCGGCGGCGATCAGGACCGACGGGTTGGAGGTATTGGTGCAGGAGGTGATGGCGGCGATGACCACATCGCCGTCGCCGATGTCGAACTTCTGGCCCGAGACGGCAGCGCGGGGCGCGTCCGTTGCACGGTTGAAGACGTCGGTCAGGGCGGTCTCGAACGACGGGGCGGCGGTGGTCAGCTCGACCTTGTCCTGGGGGCGTTTCGGGCCGGCCAGCGACGGCACGACCGTCGAGATGTCCAGTTCCAGAACGTCGGAGAAGACGGGGTCTTCCGAGGTCTCGTCGATCCACAGACCCTGAGCCTTGGCATAGGCCTCGACGAGGGCGACGCGCGCCTTGTCGCGGCCCGTGGCGGTCAGATAGGCGAGGGTGGCGGCCGAGACAGGGAAGAAGCCGCAGGTGGCGCCGTATTCGGGGGCCATGTTGGCGATGGTCGCCTGGTCCTCGATGGTCATGTTGGGCAGGGCGTCGCCGAAGAACTCGACGAACTTGCCGACCACGCCCTTCTTGCGCAGCATCTGTGTGACGGTCAGCACCAGATCGGTGGCGGTCGTGCCTTCCGGCATGGCGCCGGTCAGCTTGAAGCCAATGACCTCGGGGATCAGCATCGGGATGGGCTGGCCCAGCATGGCCGCCTCGGCCTCGATGCCACCGACGCCCCAGCCCAGGACGGCCAGGCCGTTGATCATGGTGGTGTGCGAGTCGGTGCCGACCACGGTGTCGGGATAGGCGACGGTCGCCTTGCCTTCGGCCACGGTCCAGACGGTCTGGGCGAGGTTCTCGAGGTTCACCTGGTGGCAGATGCCGGTGCCGGGGGGCACGACGCGGAAATTGTTGAAGGCCGAGGAGCCCCAGCGCAGGAACTTGTAGCGCTCGATGTTGCGCTCATACTCACGCTCGACGTTCTGGCCGAAGGCTTTCGCGGTGCCGAAGTTGTCGACCATGACCGAGTGGTCGATGACCAGGTCGACGGGGACCAGCGGGTTGATCTTGGCGGCGTCGGCGCCGAGTTTGGCCATCGCGTCGCGCATGGCGGCCAGGTCGACGACGGCGGGAACGCCGGTAAAGTCCTGCATCAGGACGCGGGCGGGGCGGAAGGCGATCTCGTGCTCGACGGCGCCCTTGTTCTCGATCCAGGCGGCGACGGCGCGCAGGTCGGCCTCGGTGACGGAAACGCCGTCCTCGTTGCGCAACAGGTTCTCCAGCAGCACCTTCATGGAGCGCGGCAGGCGCGAGATCCCGGTCAGACCGGCTTCCTCGGCGGCGGGAAGGCTGTAATAGGCGTATTTCTTGCGCCCGACGGAAAGATCGCGACGGGTGGAAAGGCTGTCGACTGACGGCATGGGAGAAGTCCTCTGGTCAAAGCCGCCCGGACATCCGGTTGCGCCGTCTCGCGGCGATCGCAGGGGCGCACAGGTCCCCGGCGCGCGCGGCGACAGCCTGCTGCGGCGAGGCCGGATATAGCGGTGGTTGCGGGGTGCGTCCATGTATCCACGTCGGCTGTGGGGACATTGAGAACGGGTCGCAAATTTAGGGGCTCGCGGCCGTGATTTCGACCCTGTCCATCACCGACCTTCGGCTCGCCCGCGGCGAACGCACCCTCTTCAGCGCCCTGTCGTTCGCGGCGTCGTCGGGCGAGGCCGTGGCCCTGACCGGGGCGAACGGCGCGGGCAAGACGTCGCTGCTGCGCGCCATCGCCGGATTCATCCGCTTTGAGGCTGGAGATATCGCGTTTCGCGACGCCGACGACGAGCCGATCGAACCGGCGCGGGCGCGGGCGCATGAAGTGCATCTGCTGGGCCACCTGGACGCTCTCAAGGCGGGCCGGACGGCGCGCGACGAGTTGATGTTCCAGTCGCGGTGGCTGGGCCACAGCCACGACGGTATCGACGAGGCGATTGCGACCCTGGGCCTGAAGCCGCTGCTGGATCTGGAAGTGCGCAAGCTGTCGGCCGGTCAGAGACGTCGGCTGGCGCTGGCCCGGCTGATCGGGTCGCCGCGCGCCCTGTGGCTGCTGGATGAGCCGTTAAGTCCGCTGGACGCCCGGTGGCGCGAGGTGGTCGGGGCGATGATGGCCCGGCATCTGGCCGACGGCGGCCTGATCCTGGCGGCGGTGCATGATCCGCTGCCGATCCCGACCCGGCCTCTGGACCTGGGGGCGGGGCGATGAGCGCGGCATACATCCTCTTCCGGCGCGAGTTGGCCCTGGCCTGGGGCGGGGGCGGCGGCCCGTTGCTGGCCTGCGGTTTCTTCGCCTGTCTGACGACGGTCGTGCCGCTGGCGGCGGGGGGCGATCCGAATGTGCTGAAGCCCGTCGCGGCAGGGATCGCCTGGCTGGCGCTGGCGCTATCGAGCCTGTTGTCGCTGGAGCGGCTGTTCGAGCGCGATCTGGAAGACGGAGCGCTGGATCTTCTGGCGACCGGGCCGCTGCCGCTGGAGGCGGTGTTCGCGATCAAGGCGATCAGCCAGTGGCTGGCCACCGGCCTGCCGCTGGCCCTGACTGCGCCCCTCGCAGCCCTGGCTCTGGGTCAGTCGATCGAACTGGCGCCGCTGACGGCGCTGTCAGCTCTGGTCGGGGGTCTGGGTTTCGCCTTCACCGGGGCGCTCGGTGCGGCCCTGGCGCTGGGAGCGAAGCGCGGCGGTCTGCTGATCGCGGTCGTGGTGCTGCCGCTGTTCATTCCGCCGGTGGTGTTCGGATCAGGCGCGATTGACCGGGCGGCGGCAGGATTGAGCCCGCTGTCGGCGCTGGCGCTGCTGACGGCCTATGTGCTGTTCGCGGCCGTCATCGCCCCTCCGGCGGGCGCTGCGGCGATCCGCAGCGCCCAGGGGTAGTCGAGCCTCAGCGGACCGAGGCGTAGGTGTTCAGCGTCTGGGTCAGACGGCCATGCTCGCGCGTGTTCATGCAGCGCGGGGCGGACCAGGCCTCGCCGGTCGCGCGGGCCTGCAGCACCTGATCGGCGGTCACGAAGGTCGGGGGTGCGCCGTGCTCGCGGCGGAAGGCGCTGCGGGTCGCGGCGTCGTTCGTGCACATCATCACCACGCGCTGGGCGCCGGCGGGCGCCTCGGTCGGCAGGCGGTTCTGTTGCGCCAAGGCAGGGGCGGCGACGGACGCGGCCAGGGCGGCGACGGCGGCGATAGTGGTGAAACGGTTCATGGCGGGCTCCTCCTCAAGACCCGAAAGACATCAGGGTTCGGAGGAATAATGCGCGCAATCGAGCCTCTGTAAAGAAAATAAGACAATTCTGCTGCAAACGGATGAAACTAGCGATGGCTCGCAATCTCGGACAAGGGGCTTTGGCGCCTTTCCGGCGTCTGGTGCGTTGTGTTCCACCGTGAAGCGCTTCCTCCCCAACTTCCTGAAGTTGCCATCGAACTGGCGGGAAGTGTGCATGCGCGCCTTGGTCCCGGCCGGCGCGCGGATGCGCGATTGGCGCGACTGGGTGGTCGAGAACGATCCTGTCTATGGCTCCTTCCGCCGCCCCGGGCGGACAGAGAAGGTTGCCGCCTCGGTCACTCTGCTGCTGATTCTGGCTGTGGCGATCTTCCTGCTGCTGTTCGACTGGAACTGGCTGAGAGAGCCGATCGGGCGCTGGGCCTCGGCGAAATACGATCGCGAGATCGCGCTCCAGGGCGACCTCGACGTCACCCTGTTCAGCTGGACACCGTCGGTGATCGTGCGCGACCTGAAGTTCGGCGGTCCTGAGTGGGCGCGCGAGGCCGACACCGCCAATGTCGAACGGATCGAGGCGAAGTTCCGGCTGAGGAAGTTGTTCGCCGGCCAGATCGAGATGCCGCTTCTGGCCGTCACGCGGCCCAAGGTCGTGCTGATCTCGACCAAGGACGGCCGGCAGAGCTGGGATCTTGAGCCCAACAATCCGGACACCGGCGAGGGCCTGAAGCTGCCGCTCATCAACCAGCTGGTCATCGAGGACGGCCTCATCTCGCTGGACGCCCAGGATCGCGACATTACCCTGGAAGCCGCGATCACCGCGCGAGAGGCGGCCAGCGCAGCCGACGGCGACACGGGCTTCCGGCTCACCGGCGAGGGATCGGTCAACGGCTCGCCCCTGACACTGAGGATCGAAGGCGGGCCCTTCATCAATATCCGCCGCGACCGGCCCTATCGGTTCGAAGCGACCCTGGCCGGCGCGCGCTCCCGGCTGGTGGCGGATGGGTCGATCACCCGACCGTTCGATCTGGGTCAGTTCACATCGACCCTGAGCCTGCAGGGTCAGGACCTGAACGACCTCTATCTGCTGACTGGCGTCACCCTGCCGAACACCCCGCCCTATCGGCTGTCCGGCGCCCTGACCCGCGACGATGCGATCTGGACGTTCACCGACTTCAATGGCCGCGTCGGCGCATCCGACCTCTCCGGCGATGTGCGGGTCGATGCGCGAGAGCGGTTGAGAGTTGAGGCGGAGCTGGCCTCGCGACTACTCGACATCGATGACCTCATGGCGATCCTGGGCGCCGATACGCGGACGAATGCGGCGGGCACCAATACGACGACCGTGGCCTCGGGCTCTGGCCCGCAAATGCTGCTGCCCGACGCGACCCTGCAGGTCGATCGCCTGCGGACCATGGACGGGACACTTACCTATCGCGCAGCCAGCGTGAAGGCGAACGACCTCGACATCCGTACGGTGCGCCTCGGCGCCGTGCTGGAGGGAGGCGTCCTCGATCTCGATCCCGTCTCCTTCGCCTTCAATCGCGGCGAGCTGAACGGGACGGCGAGAATCAACGCCACACGTGACATGCCTTACAGCACCATCGATTTCCGCCTGGCGGGCTATCCGCTGGAATCGATCGTGCCGGTCCGGGGCGGCGTGGCGCCGATCACGGGCCGGGCACTGGGGCGTGCGCGTCTGGAGGGGCAGGGCAATTCGATCCATCGCTTCGCCGCCGGATCGAAGGGTTCGATCAGCCTTGTCGTGCCCCAGGGCGAACTGCGCGCCGCCTTCGCTGAACTGCTGGGAGTCAACGCCAGCGCCGGCCTGCTGAAGCTGTTGAGCGGCGACCAGTCGCGCAGTTCGATCCGCTGCGCCGTCGCCGACTTCGAGGTCACAAACGGTGTGGCTCGGGCGAAGACCTTCGTCGTCGATACCGACGTGGTGCTGGCGCAAGGATCGGGCTCGATCAATCTCGGGACCGAGACGCTGGACCTGAAGATCGAAGGCGAATCGAAGAGGCCGCGTCTCCTGCGCCTTTGGGCCCCCATCCTTGTGCGCGGTCATCTGTCGGCGCCGAGCGTCGGCGTGGACACGGGCGCTGTCGTCGTCCAGGCCGGGCTGACCGGCTTGCTGGCCGCTGTGGTCGCGCCGATCGCGGCGCTTTTCGCCTTCGTCGAGCCCGGTCTGGCCGAGGACGCCAACTGCGGCTCGCTGATCGCCAATGCGCGGTGAGGCCGGACGGCGCAGGCGTGCGTATCTGACCTCGTCCCGTCCGTGAGAGAAATATCCGATGACCCGTAGAGGCCTGCTCGCGCCGACGCTCGGCGCCATGGTCGCGTCGCTCGGCGCCGCTTGCAGTCCCCTCGGCGTGCTGAATGCGGTGGCTCCGCGCGACCGGGGCGTCCGTCGGGTGGCGCGCGACCTGGACTACGGGGCGGATCCTCGCCAGCGGTTCGACATCTACGCCCCTGACGTCGCCGGTCTGTCCCTGCCGGTGCTGGTCTTCTTCTACGGCGGCGGCTGGGATTCGGGGGCGAAGGACCTCTACGGCTGGGCGGCGCAAGCTCTCGCGGCTCAAGGGTTCGTCGTCGCCGTGCCCGACTATCGGCTGGTGCCGCAGGTGCTGTTCCCGGTCTTCATCGAGGATGCTGCGGCCGCCGTCGCCCGGGTCGCCGAGGTCGCGGCGCCCTATGGAGGCGATCCGGCGCGGCTGGGCGTGATCGGCCATTCGGCAGGCGCCCACCTGGCCATGATGATCACCCTGGATCGCAGCTATATGGCCGCGGTCGGCAAGCCGGACCTGATCCGGGCGACGGCGGGCCTGGCCGGTCCCTATGACTTCCTGCCGTTCGACGTGGCGTCTTCCATCAATGCCTTCGGCCAGGCGCCCGACCCGGTCCAGACCCAGCCCCTGCATTTCGCCCGCGCGGACGCCCCGCCCCTGTGGCTCGGCCACGGGACGGCCGACGTCATCGTCCACGACGAGGACACCCTCCTGCTTGACGCCCGGATGCGCGAACTGGGCGGGCGCTGCGAGGCGAAACTCTATCCGGGTCTCAGCCACGAGGACCTGATCGCGACCTTCTCGCCCCTGTTCCGCAGGAAAGCGCTGGTGCTGGCCGACGTCTCCGCCTTCTTCCATCGCGAGCTGGGCCAGGTCGCGACGAGCCCGTAACGGACGCTCACACGACATGAAGCGCTGCCGTCTCGCCAGAGCCACGATGATCCGCTAGAGGAGGTCATGACAGAACAGAAAAACGGGGCGCTCTCGGCGCCCGAGGCGCTGGATCGCCTCGAAACCCTCTACACCCAATCCGTCGCCGCCCTGCGGGACGCCGTCCGGACCTTCCTCGCCACGGGCGAGCGAGCGGACCCCGAGGCCCGGGCGAACGGGCTGTTTTCCTACCCCTCCCTGAAGATCAGCTGGTTCGGCGACCGCCCCACCAATCTGCCGATCCGCTCCTATGCCCGGATGTCGCGTCAGGGCGTCTACGCCACCACGATCACCCGGCCGGATCTGTACCGTCCCTATCTGATGGAGCAGCTGACCCTGCTGCAGCACGACTACGACGTGGCCTTCGAGGTCGGACCGTCGGAGCAGGAGATCCCCTTCCCCTATGTGCTCGACGGCTCGGACGTGGTGCTGAACCCGTCGCAGACGGCGGCCATCGCGAGATATTTCCCGACCACCGACCTGGCCCATATCGGGGACGAGATCTCCGACGGCCTGTTCAATCTGAACCAGGACTTTCCCCTGTCGCAGTTCGATGGGCTGCGCACCGACTTCTCGCTGGCGCGGCTCAGGCACTACACCGGCACGCCGGTCGAGGACGTCCAGTCCTACATCCTGTTCACCAACTACAACCGCTACGTCGACGACTTCGTTCGGTGGGCCTGCGAGCAGCTGAAAGACCCGAACAGCATCTACGAGACCCTGTCGTGCGCCGGCGGCGTGGTGATCACGCGCGAGACCGCGGACGCCGATGCGGTCATGGATGCGGCCTGGAAGAAGCACCAGATGCCCGCCTATCACCTGACCGCGCCGGGCCATAACGGCATCACCCTGGTCAACATCGGGGTCGGGCCGTCGAACGCCAAGACGATCTGCGACCACCTGGCGGTGACCCGGCCGCACGCCTGGCTGATGATCGGCCACTGCGGCGGCCTTCGGCCCAGCCAGACCATCGGCGACTATGTCCTGGCCCACGCCTATCTGCGCGACGACCATGTGCTGGACGCCGTCCTGCCGCCGGACATCCCGATCCCCTCGATCGCCGAGGTCCAGCGCGCCCTCTACGACGCCGCCAAACAGGTCTCCGGCGCGCCGGGCGAAGAGGTCAAGCGGCGCCTGCGCACCGGCACGGTGGTGACCACCGACGACCGGAACTGGGAGCTGCGCTATTCCAAGTCGGCGCTGCGCTTCAACCAGTCTCGCGCCGTGGCCATCGACATGGAATCTGCCACGATCGCGGCCCAGGGCTACCGCTTCCGCGTGCCCTACGGGACGTTGCTGTGCGTCTCCGACAAGCCGCTGCACGGCGAGATCAAGCTGCCGGGCCAGGCGAACCGCTTCTACGAGGGTTCGATCTCGGAACACCTCCAGATCGGCATCCAGGCGATCGACCTGCTGCGCAAGGAGGGAGCGAGCCTTCACTCCCGCAAGCTGCGCGCCTTCGACGAGCCGCCGTTCCGCTGACCGGTCCGGTTCGTCCGGACGGAAAACACCCTGACGAAACGGACGAAACGGACGAAATCTCCTTTGCTGGGCGGCGGGCGAAAGCCCGGTTCGCGAGGATTGTAACCCGGCTGCAAGGGGCGTCGAACAAAACGCCCTTCGTTAGACCCGGCCTCTGATTTGAAAGGCGGATTCGGACGATCCGTTGATGGGTATGGGCGTCAATCCGGGCATCGGAAGTTATTGAGCGAGGCCGTCAGGGCTTCCTGAACAGGTAGAGACCGAAGCTGAGCCAGGGCCTTCCGAAGTCGAAGGTGGCCTTGGACAGGTCGGCGCGCCGGCGGATCGAGGGCGCGGTCGGGTCCTCGGGATTGGCGACGAGCCAGTCGCGGACGCGCGTGTCGGCACCGCCGAAGAAGGCGTCCCAGTCGTCGTCCGGGGCGATCCCGGCCGAGACGACCTCCAGTCCGGCGGCTTCGGCGGCGGCCAGCCAGCCCTCGTGGGTCGCGTAGTCGCCGGTCGCTCCGATCACCTGACGCAGGGGCTCGGGCGGTTCGCCCTTCCAGGTCAGATCCCCCCACAGCAGCCAGCCGGACGAGGCCAGTCTGTCGGACAGGCGAGCGAAGATCCCGGTGGCGGACCGGATGCCCGGCCCGGCCGGTTCGGTCGAGCCAAGGGCCACGATCAGGTCGGCGGGGGCGAGCCGGTCGAGCGCCGTGGCCGAGCCTTCGGCGACCACGGCGACTCTGTCTGCGACGCCGGCCGCTTCGGCGCGGTCGCGGATCATCTCCGCCATGTCGGGATAGCGTTCGATCGCCTGGACCCGCAGGCCGAAGTCCCGCGCAAGGGCGACCGACACGCCTCCGGCGCCGGCGCCGATGTCCAGCGCGACCGCGCCTTCCGGCAGGCCGGTCCGGGCGACCAAGCCCAGTATGGCGTCGAGGGTCACGGGGTTGGCGACCTCGAATCCGGCATAGGCGATGCTGTGGTAGGTCGGCGTCATGGGCGGATCCGATGGTCTGGTGCTCTCCGACATCCGTGCACCCCGGCGAAGGTCGGGGTCCAGATCACGGATGCGGAAGTTTGGGATATCGCACCGCAGGCTATTTGATGAGTCGGCGTCCTCCATCTGGACCCCGGCCTTCGCCGGGGCGCACGGAGGAAGGAAGAACGACGTAACAAAAAGCACTTTACAACACAAAGTACATGTGGGATTGAGGCGCATCACCCCACGGACGCACCCGCGATGGCCGCCACCACCTTCGACCCCGTCGCCGCCTTCCAGGCCCAGCCTACGCTCGCCGTCGCGGCCGGTCGCAACCTGATCGCCGCCGGTTCGATCTTCGGCGCCGCCAACCTGTTCCAGTGGGGCGTGATGAGCGGGGCCCTGCCTCTGCACCCGGTCCTGCTGTCCCTGACCTGGCCGGTCGCGGTCGCGGCCTTCATCATCATCGTGCGACGCCTGCGCGGCGCTGGCGGTGAACCGGCGCTGCGGGCGGCCTCGTGGTCGCGTTGGGCCATCCTGTTCCAGATCGTCGCGGCTGTGTCGCTGGCGATCGTATCCGGCCTGACGCAGAACTGGTTGCTGATGATGTGGATGTCGCCGATCGGTCTGGCCTTCTACGGCGCCGCCTGGGCCGTCGCGGCCTTCCGGGGCGGCCCATCCTGGGCGGGCGGCGTGGCGCTTGGAGCCCTGGGCGGAACGATGGGAGTCGCGTCGCTGGTCGGCACGCCGACACAGTACCTCGCCTATGCCTGCGGTCTGGCCTGCGCGGCCCTGATCCCCGGTCTGATGCTGGCCTTCGGCCGCGCCCGCTGACACCGAACACGAACTGGAAAACCCGAACATGACCGATCCGAACAACGACACCGCCGACATCGCCTGGCTGCGCAGTCTCGCCGAGGAAGGCGCGAAGACGCCGCCTCATGGCGGGTCCATCCTGTGCGCGGCCGGACTGATCTGGGGCACGGCCAGCGTCGCGCACTGGTTCATCATCACGGGCCTGTTTCCCGTCGATCCCGGCGGTTACGGCCTGATCTGGGGCGTGGCCCTGCTGGTCTTCTTCGCCACCCTGGTCGTCCTGATCCGTCGGCTGAAGGCCCAGGGCGGAGTCGAGACCGCCGCCAATCGCGCCTTCGGCAGCGTCTGGTCGGCCCTGGGGTGGGGCATCTTTTCGCTGTTCACGGCCCTGATGTTGCTAGACGTCAGCCGGACGGGCGAGGTGAATATGGCGGAATGGTCGCTGGCCATCCCCTCGATCATCATCGCCTTCTACGGCATGGGCTGGGCCGTCTCCGCGACCATGCTGCGCCAGCGCATGCTCTGGGTCCTGGCGATCGCGTCCTTCGTCGCGGCGCCCCTGCTGGCCCTGCTCTCGGGCTCGACGGCTCAATATCTGGCCTATGCCGCGGCTCTCTATCTGCTGATGGCCCTGCCCGGGTTCCTGCTGATGCGCCAGGCGAGCCGGGGCTGAGAATGGCCGACGATTTCGATATCGGCCGGATCGACGACGTCATCCATGGACGGGTTCGTCTCGGCATCATGGCGGCCCTGTCCGGGATCGAGAGCGCCGACTTCGGCACCCTGAAGGCGCGGCTCCAGACCACCGACGGCAATCTGTCGGTCCACCTGAGGAAGCTGGAGGAGGCGGGGTTCGTCGCCGTGACCAAGCGGTTCGTGGGTCGCAAGCCCCTGACCGAGGCCTCCATGACCGAAGTCGGCAGGGGGGCCTTCGTCGCCTATCTGGACGCCATGGCCGGGCTGGTCGGGCCGCGCTGAAACACCCTATAGGGAGGGCATGACCTCCCGCATTCACGCCTTCGACGCGCTCGACAATTTCCGCGACTACGGCGGCTACGACACCGCCGCCGGCCGTGCGCTCAAGACGGGCCGGCTGTTCCGGTCGGCGCATCAGGCCTCGGCCTCGGAGGCGGATCTGGTTCGGCTGGCGGCGCTGGACCTCGGCGTGGTCGTCGATCTGCGTCGGCCGGTCGAACGGCGTCGGCAGCCGTCGAAGCGGGCCGCCAACTTCACCGGCCAGGTGTTCGAGAGCGATCTCGATGAGGCGGGCGAGGCTCCGCACATCACCTTTCTCAAGAGCGGCGACCTGACGCCCAACTCGGGCCGCCGGTTCATGACCGCCACCTATCGGGAACTGCCTTTCGCTCCCGCCCACATCGACCTGTTCGGCCGCTACTTCCGGGCTCTCGGCGAGACGGACCGCCCGGTTCTGATCCACTGCGCGGCGGGCAAGGACAGGACGGGCATGCTCGCGGCCCTGACCCATCACCTGCTGGGCGTCGGCCACGACGACCTGATGGAGGACTACCTGCTGACCAATACAGCAGTGGATCTGGTCGGCCGCGCGCCGGCCATCGCCGAACAGCTGAAGGGCTTCACCGGGCGGGAGGCCTCGCACGGCGCCGTGGTGGCCTTCATGGGGGTCGAGCCCGCCTATCTGGACGCCGCCATCGCCGCCATCAATGAGCGGTACGGCTCGATCGACGCCTATCTGGAACAGGCGCTCGGGGTCGATGCCGCCCTGCGCGCCCGGATCACGGAGCGGCTGGCGGCGTGACCATGCCCGTCCGCGTCGTCAGGACCCTCGACTGGGTCGAGCCCCTGGCCGTCGCGGCCGGGCTGGCGCATCGCCAGGGGGCCTTGTGCCTCCTGTCCGACGGCGGCCCCAAGGCGCGGCGTTCCTGGGTCGCCTGCGCCCCCGACCGGATCGTCGCGACGCGGATGGAGGCGTCCCAGTCCTTCTCCGCCCTGACCGAGGACGGGATGGACCGGTTCGTGGTCGGGCTGGCGACCTATGACGCCGGGGCCCGCCCCGCGACCGGAGACCGGGGGGCGTCGCCGGGAGACTGGCCGGATCTGATGCTGGCCCGCTATCCGGCCATGCTGGTCTTCGATCACGAAGCGCGGACGGTCTCGGCCATGGGGCTGGGGAGGGACGAGGGCGAGGCGACCGGGACGGCGGACGAGGCCGTCGGCTGGATCGCTTCGGCGACCCCTGTCGCGCCCGGCGGCGTCCCGGCCGCGCGCTTCGAACCGGAGCGGCCCGAGCGTGACTACACCGATGCCGTCGCCGACGTCGTGGCGCGGATCGCGGCCGGCGAACTGTTCCAGGCCAATATCGCCCGGGCCTGGAGCGGCGAACTCGAACCCCACGCCGATCCTTTCGACGTGTTCGCCCGGCTGGCGGCGGGAGGGGCGCCCTATGGCGCCTTCTGGCGGATCGGGGACCGGGTGCTGGTGTCCAATTCGCCCGAGCTGTTCCTGACCTTCGATCCCCACACCCGGCGGATCGAGACGCGGCCGATCAAGGGCACCCGCCCTCGCGACGCGGACCCCGCGATCGATGCGGCACAGGCGGCCGAACTGATCGCCAGCGCCAAGGATCGGGCCGAGAACCTGATGATCGTCGACCTGATGCGCAACGACCTGTCGCGGGTCGCGCGACCGGGCTCCGTCGTGGTCGAGACGCTGTTCGAGCTCGAGAGCTTCGCCACTGTCCACCACCTGGTCTCGACCGTGACCGGCGTGGCCGAGCCGGGCGTCGGTCCGGCCGAGGTGCTGGCGGCGTCATTCCCGCCGGGATCGATCACCGGCGCGCCCAAGCATCAGGCCATGCGGGTGATTGCGGCTCACGAAGGCCCGCGCGGGGCCTGGTGCGGCAGTCTGTTCCTGCTGGACGACGACGGCGCGCTGACAGCCTCGGTGCTGATCCGGACCATCGCCTTCTGGCACGAGGGTGAGACCTGGGCGTTCCGGACCCTGGCCGGGGCGGGGATCGTGGCGGACAGCGATCCGGCCTCGGAGCTTCAGGAAACGGACACCAAGATCGCGGCGATCCGCCAGGCCCTTATCGGCTAGCAGTTGGTGCAGGTGATGGTGTTCACCAGCCGCGGTCGCAGCCAGTAGGTGTGGCTGAATTGCTTGGTCCCGAGGACCTGGTTGAGCGGCGAGACATAGTCGTAGGTCCCCTCGCTCATGATGATGCTTTCGCCGTTCTCGATCAGGCCGGCGGGAACGGTCACGACCCCCGTGCGCACGGTCATGCCCTTGCCCCGGCTCCAGGTCACCCGCGCCACGCCGTCGGTTCCCCGGGTGATGGCGGTGACGCGCAGCTTCAGCGCGCTGTCCGGGAAGGGCGCCAGGACAAGGCCGCCTATGGCGAAGGTGTCGTCGATCAGGTCGGTGTCGACCGCCTGGTACTGGGCCACGATGTCGGCGACCTGGGAGGTCGAGTGCCCCATGCGGCGCTGGGCCATATAGGCCTGGCAGAACTCGGCGAGGCCGAAATAGATCAGGATCAGGACGGGGGCGAGCAGGGCGAATTCGACGGCGGACACGCCGGACCCGTCGCGACCGAAACGGCGCAGGAAGCCCAGGCTGGCGGAGCGGCGCAGGCTCACGGGGTCGACCCGCGATAGGGCTCGTTGCGGAAGGCGGTGGCGACCGAGATCACGGCGGCGCCGGAGTTCAGCCGCGACATGGCCTGTTGCATGAAGGGTGTGACCAGCGGCTGGGAGTACCAGACGCGGACCAGCATCAGGTCACCGGGCTGGCCCTTGTTATATTGAAGATCGCCGGTGTTCATGACGCCGTTGCGGATCGGACTGTCCGGGATGCCGTCGGTGAACTGGGGCATTACGCGGACATCGACGTCGGCGCGGCTGCCGCAGTCGCCCTGGAAGACGCTCATCTCGGCGCACAGGGCTGTCTTGAACTGGGCCGCGGAGATGTTCCCGGTGTCGGCCTGGCCGGTGCGAACCAGCCGGCTGGCGGTCAACACGGCGTTCTCGAGCGTGGAGTCGATCAGGAAGACCAGACCGAGTTCCAGCACCGCAAAGATCATGAAGAAGAACGGGGCTGCGACCATGGCGAACTCGACCGCCGCAGCGCCTTCACGGGGCGTGCGGACGGCGGCCCGGCCGCGCCTGCGGAACAGGGACCGGCTCATGGATCAGGGGGTCGGGGCGGAAGCCGCCGGAGCGGCCGAGGCGGCGGCAGGACCGGAGACGTTACGGATGCTGGGCGCGCAGGAGGCGGCGCAGGCCATCTCGGTCGCCTGGGCTCCGCGCCAGACGCGCACCGAACCGGTCGATCCGCCGGTGACGACGATCTCGCCCTGGAAGATGGTCCGGCCGACGCCATCCACGGCGACGACCTCGGTCACGCCATAGCCCTTGCCGGTGACGAACAGGGTGTTGGCGTCCACGACCGTGACATCGGCGATAGCCGGGTTGCCGACGATGACCGAAGCGGCCGATCCCGTCAGGCCGATGCGGGCCGAACGGTCAATCTCGACGTTCAGCGTCTGAGCCTGGGCAGCGCCCGCCACCAGCAGAAGGCCGGCGAGGAGGGCGGGGCGCAGCAGGGCAGCGATCGATCCGGCCATTCTCGGTTTCCTTTAAGCTGAGCGGGCGCGCGCGAGGGCGAGACGCGAAGATCGGTCGGAAACCTCTACAAACTCTAAAGCCAGAGAGATTCGGTCCTGCTTCATTCAGGCGTATGAGCAAGCGCGGGTGGATGATTTTACCGGCTGGCCTGCTGGAGCACCGAGCTATTCAACGCTGGCGGCCACCTGCTGTTATCGCATACGGGCCGGGTCGATATTTTACAGTAAACGAGCGGATATCCACGGCTTCTATCTTGGCTTTAACCAGTCGGGAACAGTCTGCCCATGCGTTTGGGGGACCAGCGGGCGACCGAGCCTCCCAGCCATCGCTGCTCGTTTCACCGATTTCACAGGGAAGACCATCATGACCAAGTCCATTTCGCGTTTTGTCGAGGACGAGTCGGGCGCCACCGCCATCGAATACGGCCTGATCGCGGCCCTCATCGCCGTGGTCATCATCGGCGCCGTTCAGCTCGTCGGCACCAACCTGTCGGCCACGTTCGACAAAGTCTCGGCCAAGCTCGGCTAAGCCCTCACGGCTCTTGAAAGCGCGGGCCGGCGCGGAAACGCGCCGGCCCGCTGTTTTTTGCGGGGTCGTTGCGGCGCACCGGACCTCGCCCGCCCAATACCGGCCGCAAATCGCCACGAGCCCGGAAGTGAGAAACCTTCAGCCGCGTTTCGTTCGAGGTGTCTGAACAAGCGCTAACGGATGCCTTTGTACATCATCCCCCGGATGGCCGACCTGTTCAGGGCTGCTGGGTCTCTGCTGGCCGCGCAAACAGGTCGTGCCGAATTTTCACAGTAAACGCGCAGGTAACCACGCCTTCTAGCCCCGTTTTAACCGGTCCGGGCCAATATGCCCATGCGTTTGGGGGACAAGCGGGCGACCGAGCCTCCCAGCCATCGTTGCTCGCTTCACAGATTTCACAAGGAAGAACACCATGACCAAGTTCGTTTCGCGTTTCGCCAAGGACGAGTCGGGCGCTACGGCCATCGAGTACGGCCTGATCGCGGCTCTGATCGCTGTTGTCATCATCGGCGCCGTGCAACTGGTCGGCACCAACCTGTCGGCCACGTTCGGCAAGGTCTCGGCCAAGCTCGGCTAAGCCCTCACGGGTCTTGAAAGCGGGGGCCGGCGCGGAAACGCGCCGGCCCTTTGTTTTTCCGGCGAGGCCGTCGCGGCAACCCGGATTTAACCCGCCCCATGCAGAATGCAGTCATGGACATTGTTTCCCTCGCCCTGCTCAGCGTCCTGCCCGGCCTGGTCATCGTCGCAGCCCTGTCGGACCTGACGACGATGCGGATTCCGAACTGGCTGTCGGGATCCCTGATCCTCGGTTTCTTCCCGGCGGCCCTGGCAGTCGGCCTGCCGGTCGACATGGTCGGCGTGCATGGCGGCGTGGCCGTCATCGCCCTTCTGGTCGGCATGGGTCTTTTCGCGCTTCGGGTCATCGGCGGCGGAGACGCCAAGCTGATCGCCGCCGCCTGCCTGTGGCTGGGTCCATCGGCGTCCTTTGAATTCATTCTCTGGACCGCAGTGTTCGGCGGCCTGCTGTCGCTGGCCCTGATCGTCGCCCGGCGCGATGTCGCGCCCCACATCGTCGGCGGTCCGGTCTGGGTCCACACCCTGCTCGAGACCAAGGGTGACATTCCCTATGGCATCGCCATATGCGCCGGCGCCCTGATGGCGTTTCCTTCCAGCGCTCTGCTCGCGGCCTTCGCCGCCGGCTAGCCAGGTTTGCGCATTTAGCGTCGCGTTAACCCGCGCCCGCCATGGTCGTTAACGGTAGACCGCAGAAGCCACGATTCGGGCCCGGTCTCGCCGGAGACCGTCGATGAAGCCCGCCCGTATCGCCGTCATCTGCATCGCCGCCGTGGCCGCCATCGGTCTGGCCCTGGTCGTGCGCGCCATGGGATCGTCCTCTGGCGAGCCTGCGGCTGTCGCTGCGGCAGCCGAACCCGCGCGCCCAATGGCCAAGGTGCTGGTCGCCGCGCGTGATCTGGCGCCCGGTCAGCGGCTCACCGACGCCGATCTGGAATGGAAGGACTGGCCCGCCGACGAGGTCAATCCCGCCTTCATCACCGACGGATCTGTCCCCGTGCCCCAGGCTGAAGCCGCCGCCGCCGAGGGCGAGGCCGCCAAAGCCGAGGAAGAAGACAAGCCCGAGGGCACGGTCGCCCGCGTCACCCGCGCCGCCGAGGCGCTGACCGGCGGCGGAGCCAAGTCGGAATATTTCGGGTCGGTCGTTCGCGAACCGATCCTGGCCGGTGAGCCCATCGTGGGCCGCAAGATCGTCCGCGCCGGCGACAGCGGCTACATGGCCGCCTATCTGGAGCCCGGCATGCGGGCCATGGCCGTCGCCGTGTCGACCGAGACCGCCGCCGGCGGCTTCATCCTGCCGGGCGACCGGGTCGACGTGCTCGTCACGGTCGAGCTGGAACGCGGCTCGGACGATGCTCCGAACCAGGCCAAGTTCGCCAGTCGTCTGGTGCTGCAGAACGTCAAGGTCCTGGCCATCGACCAGTCGACCCGCGCCGAGGACGACCAGCAGGCCGTGGTCGGCGCCACCGCCACCCTGGAGATCGCGCCCAGCGACACCGAGACCCTCGCCCTGGCCAAGGCGGCCGGCATTCTTTCGCTGACCCTGCGGTCCTATGCCGACACCGCCGGTCCCTCGGGCCGCGTCGGTGCGCCGGCCCGGACGCCGGTCGCCAGTCGTCCCGCCACGGTCCGCATCTTCCGTGGCGGAGAACCCGAAGTGGTGAGCGTCCAATGACCGCCTCTGTGAACCGTTTCGTCGCCCTGGCCTGCGCCGCCCTCGTGGCCGCAGGCGCCGCCGCTCCCGCGACGGCCCAGACCTATGGCGCGCGCCAGACGGTCGCGGCGGGTTCCGGTCCGCAGCTGGTCAACCTGCCGCGCGGCACCTCCTTCGCCGTCGACCTGCCCGCGGATGCGCGGGACGTCATCGTGTCGAACCCGGCCGTGGCCGAGGCCAATGTGCATTCGCCGCGCCGCATCACCGTCATCGGCATCGCGCCCGGCGAGACCGACGCGGTCTTCCTCGACGCCGCCGGCCGCCAGATCCTGACCCTGCGCGTCCGCGTGGACGCCGGCACCTCGGCCCTGCAGGACACGCTCAGCCGCATCGCTCCGGGGGCCCAGGTCCACGCGGAGGCGGTCAACGACAGCATCATCCTGACCGGCATGGTCACCAGCACCGCCGAGGCCGAACGGATCGTCTCGGTCGCCCGCGCCTTCGTCTCGGCGCCGGAGAAGGTGCTGAACATGCTCAGCGTCGCCGGCTCGGATCAGGTCACGCTGAAAGTCCGGGTGGTCGAGGTTCAGCGCAACGCCATCAAGCAGCTCGGGCTCGCCACCAACGTCGTCTACAACGACGGCAACTCGTCGATCGGATTCGGCCGGGGCAATACCTGGGGCGCCAACGGCAACTATCTGGGCGGCAACGGCCTCTGCTACGGCGAGAACAACGCCCGCACGACCAACTACGACAACCAGGTCCAGACCGGGTCGAACACGAGCAACGGCACGACCACGACCGCCACCAACGGCACGACCAACATCAACCAGGTGCAGGTCGGCATGGAGGGCGAACCGGGCCCCTATACGCTGGTCGGAACCGCCGTCACCGGGGCGATCACCAGCACGCTCGGCAGCACGGTGACCAACGCCATCACCGGCCTGGCCCAGACGATCTATTCGACGGTCACCGGCACCAACACCCAGAACTGCCTTGAGGCGTTTGAGCGCGTCGGCCTGGTGCGCACCCTGGCAGAGCCCAACCTGACGGCGGTCAACGGCGAAAGCGCCAGCTTCCTGGCCGGCGGCGAGTTCCCGACTCCGACCGGTCGTGATCGTGACGGCAACGTCACCATCGAATACAAGCCCTATGGCGTCAGCCTGGCCTTCCGCCCGATCGTGCTTTCGGGCGGCAACATCTCGTTGCAGATCTCGATGGAGGTCTCCGAGCTGCAGGCGGGCGGCGGCTTCACCCTCGGCGCCGGCACGCCGTCGTCCATCACCCTGCCGGGTCTGGGCGTGCGACGGTCGTCCACAACGGTCGAACTGCCCTCGGGCGGGTCGATGATGATTGCGGGCCTGCTCCAGGAAAGCACCCGCCAGACGGTCGATTCCCTGCCCGGTGTGACCAACCTGCCGGTGCTCGGTTCGCTGTTCCGGTCGCGCGACTATCTGTCGGGCGAGACCGAACTGGTGATGATCGTGGAGCCCTATATCGTCAGTCCG
The DNA here is from genome assembly GCF_049896165.1 of Brevundimonas sp. TWP3-1-2b1. Classification (NCBI taxonomy): domain Bacteria; kingdom Pseudomonadati; phylum Pseudomonadota; class Alphaproteobacteria; order Caulobacterales; family Caulobacteraceae; genus Brevundimonas; species Brevundimonas sp. TWP3-1-2b1. The sequence goes on from NZ_JAFCTT010000008.1 coordinate 66,146, forward strand.
ACCTCGCCCGGCCGGATGCAGACGCCCGCTGACGGCCTGCGCATCGCCAACGACGCCCAGACCATCTTCTTCGGCCAGTTGAACCAGGCCTACGGATCCCCCGCCCCCACCGCCTCGCCCTCGGCCGGATGGCAGGGCCCCGTCGGCTATGTGATCGAGTGAGCGCCGCCATGACCCGTCCTTCCCTGATCGTGCTCGCCTCGGCGGTCCTGCTGGCCGCCCCGCTGGCGGCCTGCGGCGGCGCCGCCGGTTCCGGACCGGTGCCCCTGACGCCGACCTCGCGCTTCGCCTTGCAGGTCGAGCCGGGCATCGACCGTGTGGCTTTCGCCGTGCACGAGACGGGCCTGTCGGAAAACCAGACCCTGGCCCTGGGCGACATGGTTAATCGTTTCGCCGTCGAAGGCGCGCCGATGCTGACGGTCGAGGCGCCATCGGGTGACGACCCCGTCTCGTCGGACGTCGCCTGGCGGATCAAGGGCGCCCTCGAAGCGCAGGGCGTGCCGCCCTACCAGGTCCGGGTCGTGACCTATCTCGCGCCCGATCCCCGCGCCCCGGTGCTGGTCGGGTTCGACACCGTCCGGGCCGCCGTGCCCCAGTGCGGGACCAGCTGGACCAATCTCGGCCGCACCGGCGCCAACGCCGGCTACGCCAACTTCGGTTGCGCCGTGAACGCCAACCTCGCCGCCCAGATCGCCGATCCCCGGGACATCATTTCGCCGCGCGCCATCCAGCCGGGCAGCGCAGCACGCCGCGCGGTCGTCTTCGACAAATACCGGCTGGGTGAGCCGACGGCGGCGACGCGCGAACCGATGATCGAGAACCAGCGCATCTCGAATGCGGTGGACTGACGCGACATGACCAATGCCTCCGCCTCCCGCCCTCTTGACGACCTCGACGACGAGTTCGACGCCGATCTCGACTTCATGCCGGCCGCCGCGCCGTCGCCGGACGCCGACATCAATCCGCGCGAGCCGTTGCAATTCACCGCTCCGGCCGGCGCTCCGCCGCCTGCAGGGGCGGTCGTGGCACATCCCGGCCTGCCGATGGCTTCGGGACCCGGCCCCGCGCCGGGCTACAACCCGGTCGGCGAACTGGTGGCCGGCGCCTCCGCCGCCTTCGCGCCCCAGCTCTCCGGGCTGCAGAACGAGGTCACGGTTCCGCGCATCGCCATCCACGTCTTCGCCGAGCGTCAGGACACCCTCGCCGCCGCAGAGCGCGCGGGTCAGGACCGGCGCATGTCCCGCGCCACGACCCAGATCCGCGTCGGCGGCATCCCGGGCGCCCTGGACGCCTATTCGCACGAGCCGACGCCGCCGCTGATCATCGTCGAATGCCTCGAGGACCCGCAGGCCCTGCTTTGGCAGGTTGATCGCCTGGCCGAGGTCTGCGACGCCGGCACCAAGGTCGTGGTGATCGGCGCGACCAACGACATCATCCTGTTCCGCGAGCTGATGAAACGCGGCGTCAGCGAATATCTGGTCGCCCCGATCCAGCCGCTTGAGCTCATCGCCGCGATCGGCGGACTTTTCTCCGACCCGGCCCAGCCGTTCGTCGGCCGCTCGATCGCCTTCGTCGGCGCACGAGGCGGGGCGGGGGCCTCCTCGGTCGCGCACAACACCGCCTATGCGATGTCGGAGCGGATCGGCGCCAACACCGTCATCGTCGACTACGACCTGCCGTTCGGCACGGCGGGCCTCGACTTCAACCAGGACCCGCTGTCGGGCGTAGCTGACGCCTTGGGCCAGCCCGACCGGCTTGATGCCGTCCTGCTGGACCGGATGATGGTCCGCTGCACCGACAAGCTGTCTCTGTTCGCGGCGCCCGCGACCCTGGACACGGACTGGGACATCTCGCCCGACGCCTTCGAGGAAGTCACCGCCCAGATCCGCGGCACCGCGCCCTTCGTGGTCCTGGACCTGCCGCACATCTGGACCGGCTGGATGCGCAAGACCCTGATCTCGGCCGATGAGGTCGTGGTCGTGGCGACGCCGGATCTGGCCAGCCTGCGCAACGCCAAGAACATAATCGACCTGATCCGTTCGGGTCGTCCGAACGACGCGCCGCCCCGGCTGGTGCTGAATCAGGTCGGCGTGCCGGGTCGCCCGGAAATCCCGGCCAAGGACTTCGGCGCGGCCCTCGGCATCCATCCCAGCCTGTCGATTCCGTTCGACGCCAAGCTGTTCGGCATGGCGGCCAACAATGGTCAGATGATTCTCGACGCGGGGGCCAGGTCCAAGGCGGCCGAGGCCTTCCAGACCCTGGCCCAGATCGTCTCGCGCCGCGAACTGCCGATGATCGCCGGGCCCGGCAAGGCGCCGAAAGGCGAACAGAAGTCGATGTTCTCCGGTCTGTTCAAGAAGAAGACCTGACGGGTGTTCGGAAAGCGCACATCCCAGCCCGGCGGCGTGGCGACCCAGCCCCGGGCCGCGCCTGCGCCCGCGCCCCAACCGGCCGAGGCGTTCGATGACGCCTTGCCGACCCAACCGGCCCAGGGCCAGCAGACCCAGGCCTTTGCCTATTCCGCCGAGGCCCCGCCGGCCGAGACCGGGTTCGCCCACACCTCCGGACGTGCGGCGTCCGCCCCGCCGTCGCCTGCCGCCGATCGTCTTGATGCGCTCGCCGCGCGACCCAGGCCGGCCGCTGCGCCGCCGCCGAACGCCGGACCCGGCCCCAAGGCGACCCCCGGCTTCGAACAGCTGAAAAAGGCCCAGGCGGTCGCCGAGATCGTCCGCGAGCAGAGCGACTATTACCACGCCACGAAGACGACGATCTTCAACGCGCTGATGAACACGATCGACCTGGCCCAGCTGGCGCAGCTGGACACCAAGGCCGCGTCCGAAGAGATCCGCGACATCGTCGCCGAACTGGTGGCGATCAAGAACGTCTCCATGTCGGTCGCCGAGCAGGAGCATCTGGTCCAGGACATCGTCAACGACGTCCTGGGTTACGGCCCGCTGGAGCCGCTGCTGGGCCGCGACGACATCGCCGACATCATGGTCAACGGCGCGGGCCGGGTGTTCATCGAGGTCAACGGCAAGGTCCAGCTGACCAATGTCCGCTTCCGCGACAACACCCAACTGATGAACATCTGCCAGCGGATCGTGAGCCAGGTCGGCCGCCGCGTGGACGAGAGCTCCCCGATCTGCGACGCCCGCCTCCCGGACGGCAGCCGCGTCAACGTCATCGCCCCGCCGCTGGCCATCGACGGCCCGACCCTGACGATCCGGAAGTTCAAAAAAGACAAGCTGACGATGAAGAACCTGGTGGAGTACGCCTCCATCAGCCCGGAAGGGGCCCGCGTCCTGGGCGTCATCGGCGCCTGCCGCTGCAACATCGTCATCTCGGGCGGTACGGGTTCGGGCAAGACCACCCTGCTCAACACCCTGACCGCCTTCATCGACCCGACAGAGCGGGTCATCACCTGCGAGGACGCCGCCGAGCTGCAGCTGCAGCAGCCGCACGTCGTCCGTCTGGAAACCCGCCCGCCCAACCTTGAGGGTCAGGGCACGATCACCATGCGGGATCTGGTCAAGAACTGCCTGCGGATGCGTCCCGAGCGGATCATCGTCGGCGAGGTCCGCGGACCGGAAGCCTTTGACCTGCTGCAGGCGATGAACACCGGCCACGACGGCTCCATGGGCACGCTGCACGCCAACAGCCCGCGCGAAGCCATCAGCCGGATGGAATCGATGATCACCATGGGCGGCTACGGCCTGCCGTCCAAGACGATCCGCGAGATGATCGTCGGCTCGGTCGACGTAATCATCCAGGCCGCGCGCCTCAGGGACGGCTCGCGCCGCATCACCCACATCACCGAGGTGGTGGGGCTGGAAGGCGACGTGATCGTGACCCAGGACCTGTTCGTCTACGAGATCACCGGCGAGGACGAGAACGGCAAGATCGTCGGCCGTCACCGTTCGACCGGCATCGCCCGCCCCCGCTTCTGGGACCGCGCCCGCTACTACGGCCTGGAGCGCGAGCTGGCCGAAGCGCTCGACGCGGCGGAGTAGGCGAGATGCTGCCGATCCTCGCCGCCGTCCTCGCCTTCATCACCATCGGCGGCCTGGGCTGGGCCTTCGTCGGTGGCGACGATTCCAGCGGCCAGGCCCTGAAGCGCGCTGAAGGATTCACCTCTCCCTCGGCGCGCAACGCACGCGCCAAGGCCGCGAAGGCGGAGGCCAATACGCCCGAAGCCCGGCGGAAGGCCATCGAGCTTCAACTCAAGGAGGCCGACCGCCAGGAGCGCAAGGCCCGTATGACGATGGCGGCCAAGCTGAAACATGCCGGCATGGCCATGACGATCAGGACCTTCACGATCATCAGCATCGCCGCCGGGGTCATCGTCTTCCTGCTGGCGCTGCTGTTCGGGCCGAACGTCTTCGTCGCCCTGGGCGCGGGCCTGGTCGCCGGTCTGGGCCTGCCGCGCTGGGTCGTCGGCTTCATCGGCAAGAGCCGGATGAAGAAGTTCGCAGCCGAATTCCCCAACGCCGTCGACGTTATCGTGCGCGGCATCAAGACCGGCCTGCCGGTGCACGACTGTTTCAAGATCATCGCCAGGGAGAGCCCCGCGCCGCTCGGTCCCGAGTTCCAGAAGCTGGTCGAGGGACTGGGCGTCGGCCTGACCCTGGCCCAGGCCCTGGACCGGATGTACGAGCGGATGCCGACCCCGGAGCTGAAGTTCTTCGCCATCGTCATCGCCATCCAGCAGAAGACCGGCGGCAATCTGGCCGAGGCGCTGGGAAACCTTTCGACCGTGCTGCGTGCGCGCCGGATGATGGGCGAAAAGATCAAGGCCCTGTCGTCCGAGGCAGTGGCCTCGGCCGGCATCATCGGCTCCATGCCGCCCGTGGTCATGATCCTCGTGTCGATCACGACCCCCAGCTACATGCTGCTGATGTTCACCGACTTCCGCGGCCAGATCATGCTGCTGTGCGGCGCCACCTGGATGGCGATCGGCATCTTCGTGATGAAGCGCATGATCTCGTTCAAGTTCTAGGAGGGCGAGATGGAATCCATCATGCGCGCCATCGTCGAGCCGGTGAACCTGATCAGCCTGGCGGTGGCCGTGCTGGTCTTCGCCACCATCCTGACCCTGCTGGGCGGAATGGGCAGCGGCGTGGCCCTGGAAAGTCGGATGAAGGCGGTCGCCGTCCGTCGCGACGAACTGAAGCGCCGCTCGCGCCAGGCCATTGCAGCCGGCGGCGGCGGTCTTCGCCACACGGACGACGGCTTCAAGAAGACGGTCGTCGACCGGCTGAACCTGACCAAGATGCTGGAGGACCCCAAGGTCGTCGAGCAGATGGCCCAGGCCGGCTTCCGGGGCCCCCGGCCGCTGACGACCTTCTACTTCTTCCGGTTCGCCTCGCCCTTCGTCGGCTTCCTGCTGGCTGGGGTCTACATCTTCTTCATCAACGACTTCGGCCAGCCGTTGATGGTCAAGGTGGCGATCGTGATGGCGGGCGCCATGGCCGGGTTCTACGCCCCGAACATGTTCCTCCAGAACGTGATCGCCAAGCGCAAGACGTCGATCATGCAGGCCTTTCCCGACGCGCTCGACCTGATGCTGATCTGCGTCGAGGCGGGGATGTCGATCGAGTCCGCGATCGTGAAGGTGGCCCAGGAGATCGGCACCACCTCCATAGCCCTGGCCGAGGAACTCAGCCTTCTGTCCGCCGAGCTCAGCTACCTGCCGGAGCGGCGCATGGCCTATGAGGGCCTGGCCAAACGGACCAACCATCCGGGCGTCCGCGCCGTCGCCACCGCCATGGTCCAGGCCGAACAGTACGGCACGCCCCTGGGGTCAGCGCTGCGGACCATGGCCAAGGAGAACCGCGATCTGCGCCTGTCGGCGGCGGAGAAGAAGGCTGCGGCCCTGCCGGCCCAGCTGACCGTGCCGATGATCCTGTTCTTCCTGCCGGTGCTGTTCACCGTCATCCTGGGTCCTGCCATCATCAAGATCCAGGACACCATGGCCTCGAATGCAGCCAGGGACGTGCCCCGCGCCGAGCAGAGCGCGGAGAAGTAGGGCCGCCTACAGGCTGTCGACCTTCAGCTTCAATGCCTCGCCGATGGCTTCGCAGGCGGTGCGGATCGTCTTCTTGTGCTTGTCGTGGAAGCCTTCGCCGCGGAAGCCGGAGAAGATGAAGCCGTTGGCGATGATGCAGCTGCCGGGCTCGAGCTCCTCGATCTCGTAGTAGCGGACCACATTGAACAGCCAGCCGCGCTTCTCGGTCCAGACCAGCTGGGCGTTCGGCTGCCAGTCGGCGACGCGACCGGTGACCTGACGCTCCGGCTGGCCTTCGATGCGTTCCGTCAGCTTGATCACGCCGCCGAAGGCGATGGTTCCGCTGACGCCTGTCTCGATCGGGTTCCACTGGTCCCAGCCCGGCAGGTCGGCGATGACCTCCCAGATCCTGTCGGAAGGGGCGCGGACGCCGACGCGTTTCTCGATCTTGAAGTTCATGGTCGTGATTTCGCAAGCCTCCCGCCCGGACGCAAGGCTAACGGTTGCCCTCAGGCCCCGGCTGTGAGGCGGGGGGCGCATCGGGCGCAGGATTGTCTTCGACGCCCGGGGTGGGGTCGTAGCGCAGCACCGGGCTGAGGTAGGCCAGGGCGACGCCCGCCGCCAGCAAGGCTGCGTTGGCCGCGAACGGCGCCCACTCGACCAGCTCGTACAGGGCTACCCCGACGACCGGCGGCACCAGGAAACTGAGCCCCGCCAGCGACATCATCAGCCCGGCGATGGCCCCCTGCTCGTGCGGCCCCACCGCGATCGAGGCGCCCGCCGTGAAGCCCGGCCGGGCGAAACCAACGCCCATCGACACCACGGCATAGCCGACGACGACGCCGAAATAGGCCGGGGCCGCGATCGTCATCAGGTTGCCGACCAGGGCCAGGATCGCCCCCCAGCGCATCAGCTGGAGCGGCTGCATCTTGAGCAGGGGGATCAGTCCCCATTGCACCATCAGGGTGGCCAGGGCGCCGGCGAACATGGCCAGACCGATGAAGGGCTGGGCCTGGCGCGCCTCCATTCCGGTGGCCGCGAACTCGTCGATGATGTGAAAACCCAGGACCGAGATGTTGACCGCCTGGGCCCCCGTGATGAACAGGCCGAACAGCAGGAAGTCGCGCACGCGCGGGTCGCGCCACAGGCCCCTGGCGGCGTCGCCGCGTCGCCCGCTGGGCGAGGGGGTGCGGATCACCTCGCCGCTCGGGAGCTTGAACCAGACGACCAGCAGCACGACCAGGCCGACGAGGGCGTAGACGTACATCGGTCCCGCCAGCCCCACGAGCGGCAGGATGAAGAAGGGCGACAGCACCGGCCCGATCACCGTGCCCAGGCCCTGGGCCGAGGCCAGCAGCGACATGGCCTGGGTCCGTTGTTCCGGGGTGGTGCGGTCGGCGACATAGGCCTGTGAGGCGATGGGGGAGGCGGAGCCGAACACGCCGTAGATGGTCCGCGCCGTCGCCATCAGGATGAAGGCGACGCCGGCGCCCAGCCAGCCCTCGATGCCGGAGGTCGCCGCCAGACCGAAGCCGGTCATCGAGACGACGAAGCCTGTCAGGCCGATCAGGATGACCTTCTTGCGCCCGATACTGTCCGACCAGCGCGCCCAGAACGGCGAGGTCAACGTCCACATCAGGGCCGAGATGGCGAAGGCGCCGGCGACCAGGGTGTCGGCCAGATGGAACTCGCGTCCGATCGCCGGCAGCACCGACTGCAGCCCCATGTTCCCCGCCGTCGCGATCAGGCTGACGGCGAACAGGATCATGAAGGCGGGAGAGCGGGGGGACATGAAGTCTTGTCTGGATCCGTGTTCGGAGGAGGGGGCCGCGACTCTGAAAATAGAGTCTACGGAGTCGACAGAGTCTACATCGAAGGCGGGCGGCGGGACGGCCGTGCGAAAAGTCGGGAAAGTGTCGCACGGTTTTCAGAGGCGCCTGAAATAAACCTGTAAATTTCGTTGCGATGCTGAAATCGTTGAGAGATTCCGGGCGTGCGTTGATGGGTGTCGTGTCGAAGGTCGGCGATCCCGTCCGAATGCCGCGAGACATCGGGCGACGAATTCGCCACCGTGCAGGGGAACGGGAGACGGGCATGGCCACCCTCCATATCGAACGGATCATCGAGGCGTCGGCGGACTTCGTCTGGGATCGGCTGCGCGATTTCGGGGCGCTGCACACCCGGGTCGCGCCGGGTTTCATCCTGGACACGGTGGTCGATGGGGACATCCGCACCGTCACCTTCGGCGGCGGCCTGGTCATGCGCGAGCGGCTGATCGCCATCGACGACGAGCATCGCCGCATCGTCTATTCGATCCTCGCTGATCTGTTCGAACACCACAGCGCCTCGAACGCCGTCGTGCCCGAAGGCGAGGACCGGTGCCGGTTCGTCTGGGTGGTGGATTTCCTGCCGGACGACCCGATGGACCGCATCGAAGGCATGATGAACGCGGGCGCCGACGCGATCAAAGCCGCGATGGAGAATGCGGCGGGGTGAGTTTCCCTCTCCCTCTGGGAGAGGGTTGGCTAGACGATCGTCAGCGTCGGCTTCAATCGTCGCCCGTCGTCGAGCCCCAGCCGCGCCTTGACCTCGAACAGGTCGGCGCCGACCGGGACGATCAGCAGGGCCTTGGGCTCAGCCGCGTTGACGCAGACGACCGCATTCTTCGGACAGACGTCGAAACAGGCCGTCTCGATCACGGCCAGCTCCGCCTTGCGACCCTTGCCGTCGCCGGGCTTCAGATACTTTTTCAGCGCCTTCTTCAGGCTCTTGTCGCCGTGCGGGCCGAAGCCGCCGTCGAGCTTCTTCTGGCATTTCTTGCAGACCAGGACGACGTCGCGCCATTTCGTCCTGGAGATCTTGATGGCCATGACCTGATGTCGGTCACCGAGCGCCGTGTTGCAAGGCGCTTGCGTCCAGCGGCCGGGCGCCGCCATCATCCCCGGACCTTTCCCGGAGCTTGCATGATCCGCATCGCCGCTATTGCCGCCGCCCTGACCCTCGTCGCGGCTCCCGCATTCGCTCAAGTGGTGCCCGCCGCCGACATCGCGACGGCAGCCCAGGGGATCGAGGCCGAGGTGATTGCCTGGCGCCGCGACCTCCATGCCCATCCGGAACTCGGCCTGGCCGAGACCCGCACCGCCGCCTTCGTCGCCGAACACCTGCGCGAGATGGGGATCGAGGTGCGCGAGGGCGTGGGACGCACCGGCGTCGTCGGCGTCCTGCGCGGGACCGGATCCGGGCCGCAGCACGTCGTGGCCCTGCGCGCCGACATGGATGCCCTGCCGGTGCTGGAAGCGACGGGTCTTCCGTTCGCCTCGACCGCGACGGGGACCTATCAGGGCCAGACTGTGCCGGTGGCCCACGCCTGCGGTCACGACGCCCACATCGCCATGCTGCTGGGCGCCGCGCGCGTGCTGAGCGGGATGAAAGACCGGTTCGCGGGGACCGTCGTCTTCATCTTCCAGCCGGCGGAGGAGGGGGTTCCTCCGGGAGAGCCGCTGGGCGGCGCCCGGCTGATGATCCAGGACGGGGCTCTGGAGAACCCGAAGGTCGAGGCCATCTTCGGCCTGCATGTCGTGCCGGGCCGGGCGGGGACGGTCTTCTATCGACCGCAGGGCTTTATGGCCGCGTCGGACCGGGTCGACATCACCCTGCATGGGCGTCAGACCCACGGCGCCTGGCCGTGGCGCGGCGTCGACGTCATCGCCGTGGCGGGACAGGTGATCCAGACGGTGAACACCCTGACGGCCCGGACCATCGATCCGACGACCACGCCGACCGTCTTCACCATCGCCACGATCCAGGCGGGCGTCCGCTACAACATCATTCCGGACGAGGCGGTGATGTCGGGTACGCTGCGCACCTTCGACGTGGCCCAGCGCGACGATCTGGTGAAGCGGGCCGAGGCCGCCATCGACCACGTCGCCGAAGCCTATGGCGCGACCGCCGACTTCTCGATCCGCCAGAACGCCGCCCTGGTGTTCAACAACGAAGAGCTGTCCGCCTGGCTGGCCCCGGTCCTGACCGAGGTCGCGGGCGCGGGCAACGTCAACCCGGCCGCGCCGCCGACGACGGTGGCAGAGGACTTCTCGTATTTCCAGAACGAGGTCCCGGGCGTCTTCTATCACCTTGGCGGGACCGCCGACGGCGTCGATCCGGCGACGGCCGCGCCGAACCACTCGCCCCGGTTCGACGTCAACGAGGATGTGCTGGTGCTCGGTGTGAAGACCCATGCCCTCTCGGCCCTGCGCTTCCTGGAACGGGAATAGGGTCAACGGCGCGTTCGCCACCTTCGTGCACAATCGTTCAACGAACCGGGCGCAACCTCCGTGGGTCACGCCGGAGAGCGACCATGAGGATCCTGAACTTCCATCTTCCCGCCATCGAGCCGATGCCTCGACGCCAGCTCTGGCGAGAGACCGGCTTCTTCCTCGCCTCCTTCCTCGCGACGATGGGTGGAGCGGTGGTGATGATGAATCACGCGGCTGCGGTCCTCGCCTGAAGCTTGACCTGCGGCGCAGGGGCGGCGAGGGGAGGCCGATGACCTCCTCCGATACCGAACTGGAACGCTTCAAGGCCGCGCGCGACACGGCGATCCATCGCCTGAACCTGATCCAGCAGGGCGCGCAGATTCTCTATGAGGACGGCACGCCCGTTGATATGGCGTCGGAAAAGGCGCGACTTGAGGCTTTGGTCGCCGACATGGACCGCCGTATCGCCCGATTGGCGCTGATGGCTGCGACGCCGACCGGGCCGCTGAACTAGCCGGCCAGAACCGCCTTGATGACCCTGCGATAGGTCGCGGTCAGGGCGTCGAGCTCGGCGACCGGAACCCGCTCGTCGACCTGATGCATGGTCTGGCCGACGAGGCCCAGCTCAAGGACCGGACACAGGACGCGGATGAAACGGGCGTCCGACGTGCCGCCCGTGGTGGAGGCCTCCGGGCGCACGCCGGTCGAGGCCTCCACCGCGTCCTGCACCGCCGTCACGAACGGGCCGTGCGGCGTCAGAAAGGCGTCGCCGGAGCACATGTGTTCCAGCGTGATCTGTAGCCCGGTCTCGGCCTGCACCCGGCCCGCCTCGCGGTTCAGCCAGTCGATCAGGCCGTCACCAGTCTGGGCCGGGTTGAAGCGGATATTGAGCCGCGCGCGGGCCTCGGCCGGGATGACGTTCGTCGCCGGATTGGCGATGTCGATGGTGGTGATCTCCAGGTTCGACGGCTGGAAGGCTTCGTAGCCCGTGTCGAGCACATGGGCGTCGAGCGCGGCCAGCAGGCGCAGCAGCACGGGCGCGGGATTGGCGGCCCGGGCGGGATAGGCGACGTGGCCCTGTTTGCCGTGGACGGTGATCCAGGTGTTCAGCGAGCCGCGCCGGCCGATCTTGATCATGTCGCCCAGCTGCTGCTGCGACGACGGTTCGCCGACGACGCAGGCGTCGATGACCTCGCCCTCGGCCATCAGGGTTTCGACCACCCGCTTGGTGCCGTGCAGCGCGGGGCCCTCTTCGTCGCCGGTGATGAGGAAGGAGAGGGAGCCTGCCGGTTCGCCCTCGGCCAGCACCTGCGACACGGCGGCGACCCAGGCGGCGATGCCGCCCTTCATGTCCACGGCGCCCCGGCCGTAGAGGATGCCATCCCTGACCTCGGCCTCGAACGGGCCGGACGACCAGGCGGCGGCCTCGCCGGTCGGGACGACGTCGGTGTGGCCGGCGAAGCAGAGGTTCGGCGAGGCGGTCCCGCGCCGGGCGTAGAGGTTCTCGATCCGCGCCTCCCTGCCCTCGCCGCCCGGCCCCTCGAAGGCCATGCGGCGGCAGGTGAAGCCGAGGTCGGTGAGGACGCGCTGAAGGGTGTCCATGGCGCCCGCGTCAGCGGGCGTGACGGACGGTCTTCGGATCAGATCGCGGGTCAGTTCGACAGGATCGATGACAGGAGTTGATGCTGCGCCCATACGGCTATGCTTTAGGGAGATCGCGTCCAGCCGGAAAGGGGACCGCCATGCCGAAGATCGACCTCGATGCCGCACCGACCGGGCATGGGACCACCTATCCCGAGGAGCACGCCGAACACTGCAAGCCGCGCCGTCGCTGGAAGCTTGGCGATGCGGCCGGGCTGGATCAGTTCGGGGTCAACCTGCTGCGTCTTCCGGCCGGGGCCTGGTCGTCGCAGCGCCACTGGCATGCGACCGAGGACGAGTTCGTCTGGGTCCTGTCGGGCGAGGTGGTCCTGATCGAGGAGGACGGCGAGACGGTGCTGAAGGCCGGCGACTGTGCGGGCTTCAAGGCGGGCGTGCCGAACGGCCACAAGATCGAGAACCGATCGGGCGCCGAGGCGGTTCTGCTGGAAGTCGGGACGCGCGCCCCCGGCGGCGACGGGGCCGACTATCCCGACATCGACATGGTCCTGCCCCTGGGCGCGGACCGCTATTACCACCGAGACGGAACGCCTTACCCGAAACATGACCGACGCACCTGAGGCGCCTGAGCCGATCACCAAGCCCAACGCCGAAGCTGCGCTGGCCGCCCACGGGACCAATCCCTGGGACATCAACGATTTCCGCCTGATCTGGCTGGGTCGGGTCGCGGCCGTTCTGGCGATCCAGATCCAGTCCTCGGCCCTGTTGTGGCAGGTCTATGAGATCGCGCGCCGCGACCATCCGATCGAACAGGCCAGCCTCTATCTCGGCCTCGTCGGACTGGCGCAGTTCATCCCCTTGCTGCTGTTGACCTTGCCGGCCGGCGAGATGGCGGATCGGCGGGATCGCCGGCGCACCGTGATCTGGTCGATCCTGGCCGAGGCGACGTGCGCCCTGTCCTTCCTGGCCATGGCCATCCACGGGCATCCGCCGCTGTGGGGTCTGCTGGCGGTCGCCGTCGGCTTCGGCGCCTCGCGCGCCTTCCTCGCCCCGGCCAGCCAGGCCTATCTGCCGATGGTGGTCGGGCGCGCCGCCCTGCCGCGCGCCATCGCGGCCCAGTCGATCGCCTTCCAGACCGGAGCCATCGCGGGGCCGGCGCTGGGCGGGGTCATCGTCGGCGTCAATGTGCCCCTGGCCTACGGCGTGTCGCTGGCCCTGTTCGGTATCGGCCTGACCTGTTTCCTGATCATCCGGACCAGCGGCAGGCCCGCGCCGATGGAGGCCGTCGGCAGCCGTTGGGAGGCGGTCAAGGACGGGCTGAAATACGTCTGGGACACGAAGATCGTGCTCGGCGCGATCTCGCTCGATCTGATCGTGGTTCTGTTCGCGGGTGTGGCCCTGCTGACGCCGATCTTCGCCCGCGACATCCTGCATGTCGGACCGGAAGGGTTCGGCCTGCTGAGGGCCTCGTTCGGCGGCGGGGCCTTCCTGATGGCCCTGGTCCTGGCCCGCTATCCGATCCCGGGACGCGGCGGCATGCTGATGTTCGCCTCGGTCGCCGTGTTCGGCGTCTGCACCATCGTCTTCGGCCTGTCGAAGGTCGTCTGGATCTCGGCGGCGGCCCTGTTCATCGGAGGCATGGCCGACATGATCAGCGTCAACATCCGCCAGACCCTGATCCAGCTGTCGACCCCCGATCACATGCGCGGGCGGGTGTCCTCGGTGTCGATGCTGTTCATCGGCGCGTCCAATGAGCTCGGCGAGGCCTATTCAGGCGTCATGGTGCGGTTCCTCGGGCCGATCGGGGCTGCCGTCTTCGGCGGGGTCGGAGCGCTGGCGGCGACGGGCGTGTGGGCGAAACTGTTCCCGGGGCTGAGGAAGGCCGACAGGCTGGTTTGAGCTCGATCGTCTCCCTCCCCCTCGGGGGAGGGTGGTCGCAGCGCAGCGGAGACCGGGTGGGGGCGGCGAGGCAATACCTGTCGACGGTGTCCGCGTCGCCGGCCCTTCCCACCCCGTCGCTACGCGACGACCCTCCCCCGAGGGGGAGGGAGAGGGCTGGGTCTCACCCCCAGGCCCTGAAGTGCTTGCTCAGCTTCAGCCCCTGCCGCTGGTAGTGGCTGCCGCCCTCGCCGTAGAGGCGTGACGGGCGTTCGGTCAGGGGTTCGTAGACCAAGCGGGCGACGATCTGGCCGTGTTCCAGCAGGAAGGGGGTGTCGTGGGTGCGGACCTCCAGCACGCCCTTCGAGCCCGCGCCGTGCGCCTCGTCGGTGCCGAAGCCGGGGTCGAAGAAGCCGGCGTAGTGGACGCGGAACTCGCCGACGCTGGGGTCGATCGGGGTCATCTCGGCGGCCTGCATGACCGGGATCTCGACAGCCTCGTTCGAGGCCAGGATGTAGAACTCGCCCGGGTCCAGCAGCAGTTCGCCGCGACGGAGCGTCAGCGGCTCCCAGAAATCCTTCGGGTCGTGGCCGTCGATCTTGTCGAGATCGACGACGCCGGCGTGACGACGGCCGCGGAAGCCGACGATGTCGCCGGTCTGCAGATCGACGCCGACGCTGCGGGTCTCCAGCTTCGGCGGCTCCCCGGCCTTCAGGCGTAGCTGGTTCAGCCGGGTGCCGGGCCGCACCAGGATGGAGAAGGTCTGGGGCGCGATCTCCAGATAGAGCGGTCCTTCGTAGCCCTCGTCCACATCGTCGAACGAACCGCCGCGATCGGTCAGCAGGCGCACGAAGACATCGACACGGCCGGTCGAGGACTTCGGATTGGCGCGCGCGATCAGGCCCTTGGGCAGGTTCAGCCGCTCCTGAAGTTCGGCGATATAGACGCAGCCCTTTTCCAGCACATAGCCGCCCGACAGGTCGATCGAATGCATCGACACGTCCGCGATTCGGTCGGCCACCAGCCGCTGACCCGGCAGGAAGGAGGCGCGCACGCGCCAGGCGCGGTCGGACAGGCGCAGGTCGAGACTGGCCGGCTGAACCTGGTCGGCGTCCCAGGGCGTCGCCGATCTGATTGCTCCGGCGGCGATCAGGGCCTCGATGGACTGGGCCGGCAGGATGCCCGGCGTGGAGAATTCAAGAGTCATGGAGAACGGCATACACATTGATCTCGCCGGACGCACGTCCGGCTGAGGGCGCTACCGCTCGCCCCCGGTCCGATCTTCGATCGGCCGGAGGGCAGGCTATGCGGTCGCTCGCTGCTTGAGCGCGCTTGAACTGCGGCTTGCGTCGGGCGACGATGGGTCATGCATGAGACCGCACCCTATGTGGCCGAAACCCAGGGCGTCATCGTGCGGGTGCGGCCCAGCTATCTGGCCGGCCAGTCCGATCCGGACGAGCGTCGCTGGGTCTGGGCCTACCAGGTGGAGATCGAGAATCGCGGCCCCGAGGCGGTGCAGTTGATGGCGCGCCGCTGGGTCATCACCGACGCCACGGGTCATGTTGAGACGGTGCGCGGACCGGGGGTGGTCGGCGAACAGCCCCTGATCGCGCCGGGCGACAGCTATTCCTATGCGTCCGGATGCCCGCTCCCGACGCCGTCGGGATCGATGGAGGGGGCCTATACGATGACCGACGCCACCGGCCGGTCGTTCGAGGCCGCCATCCCCGCCTTCAGCCTCGACGTGCCGGGCGGTCGGGTTCTGAACTAGTTGTTCCCGAAACGGGAACATGCTAGGGTGTTCGTATGAACGTGGTGGCGCGTCGCACGCTCGTCGAGTTCTGGACCCGGCATCCTCGGGCGATGGGGCCGCTTTCGGCGTGGTATGACATTGCACGAGCCGCCGAATGGCGGACGCCGCAGGAGGTGCGCGACGACTTCAACACTGTCGATTTCGTCGGTGACAACCGGGTCATTTTCGACATCGGCGGCAACAACTATCGGCTGGTGGTCCGGATTTCATATCCGTTCAAACAGGTGCTGGTGAAGTTTGTCGGAACCCATGCCGAGTATGACCGGATCGATCCGGCGTCGGTCTGAAGAGGAGAGGCGACCATGACCCCCTTCCCCGTTCGCGTCATCCATGATGACGATCAACTGGCCGCCGCCTTGGCCGCCTACGAGGCGTTCTTCGACGCCGAGCCCGAGCCTGGCACGCCGGAGGGGGATCGCTTCGAACTGCTGGGGCTTGTGATCGCAGCCTATGAGGAACGCCGCTGGCCGGTCGCCGCCACGAACCCGCTCGAGGTCATTCGTCTTGTGATGGAGGGGCGTGGCTACACCCAGGCCGACTTCGCCGCGCTTCTGGGATCCCGTTCGCGCGCTTCGGAAATCCTGAACGGGCGTCGCGGGCTATCCGTCGAACATATCCGCACCATCAGCGCGGCATGGCGCATCCCGGCGGCGGCTCTGATCGGCACGGCCCAGGCCGCCTAGAACGACGGCGCGGCAGGCGGGTGGGGGGCTGCGTCAACCCGGATAACCGCAGCCCCGCCCCGGTCTCGCCAGGGACCTGGCGAGGCGGCTGCGGCCCCGTTTTCGCGGGGATGACAATCGACGGGTCTCTGCGGAGATGACACTCCGCGCTCAAGCCGTGAGCGACCGCGTCGCGAGCGATAGCGCCCTTAGCTAGATGTAGCGACGCAGGCTGCGGGCCAGCTCTTCCTTGCCGCCGCGCTTCATCTGC
This sequence comes from Brevundimonas sp. TWP3-1-2b1, assembly GCF_049896165.1. Classification (NCBI taxonomy): domain Bacteria; kingdom Pseudomonadati; phylum Pseudomonadota; class Alphaproteobacteria; order Caulobacterales; family Caulobacteraceae; genus Brevundimonas; species Brevundimonas sp. TWP3-1-2b1. The sequence continues at coordinate 82,626 of NZ_JAFCTT010000008.1, forward strand.
GGCTGGTAGGCGACGCGGGCGTGTTCCTGACAGTAGACGCCTTCCGAGGCGCGACGGCCGCAGAAGCTGAACTCGGTCGAGGACGGGTCCCCGATCGGCCATTTGCACATGTGGGCGCCCAGGGTCATCACCGTGGCGGTGCCGGGCATTTCTGCGACGGCCGGCAAGCTGGGAGTCGTCACGACCGGGCGCGGCACGGCCTGGGCGGCCTCGATGCGCCGCGGCGCCGACGGCTGGGCCGGGGGCGTGGTGCGGGTACGGGCCGGGCGGAAGGCGGTGGCGGTGCGCGCCGGCTGAGACGGGGTCGCGCGACCCGACAGGCCGAGGCGGTGGACCTTGCCGATGACGGCGTTGCGGGTAACGCCGCCGCCCAGCTGTTTGGCGATCTGCGAGGCGGATTGCCCCTCGAGCCACAGCTTCTTCAGCGCGCCGACGCGATCTTCGGTCCAGCCTGCGGTCATGCCACCCTCCGGGGTACAGTTTTGATTCAACATTTGGCGCCTGGAGCCCCTCCCGGGTCCCGTCAGCCACAACTAATCGTAAACGAGACCTTAACAGACGCAAGATGTGCGAATCAGTCGTCCACAGAAACCACATCTTGAATCGGTGTTCGCTGAGCCGGCCCAAGCGCGGCGATACGGAACATGCGCGGGCGGGCCGGGTTGAGGCTCTATGTCCAACACGCCTCTCGTCGACCCGCCGATCACGCGTAAGCCTCTGACTCCATTGGCGGGCGATGGCTGCGTGAGGGTGGTCGATCCGCCGGAGATCGCCATCACCATGACGCCCGACGCCGCCGAGATATCGGGCCTGCGACTGATCACCGAGGCGGACGAGGCGCGGCGCAGGGTTAACCCTCTTGCCTGAGCCCTTGCGTGTCGTGTCACGCGGCGGCATCTGACGGCCCATGACCGATCTCGCCTCCACCCGACCCTCCGGCCTGCCGACCCCGCGCCACTACGCGGGGGTCAACTGGATCGGGGTGCAGACCCTGTACCTGCGCGAGGTCCGCCGCTTCTGGAAGGTGGGGGCCCAGACGGTCGCCGCGCCGGTGGTGACGACCCTGCTCTATATGCTGGTCTTCGTCGTGGCGCTGAAGGGGGCGCGGCCGCCGCTGCACGGCACCCCCTTCGCCGAGTTCGTGGCGCCGGGCCTGATCATGATGGCGATCCTGAACAACGCCTTCGCCAACGCCTCCTCAAGCCTCATCCAGGCCAAGATCATGGGCACCTCGACCGACTTCCTGACGCCCCCGCTGAGCCCGCTGGAGTTGACCATCGGCTTTTCGCTCGGCGCCGCGACCCGGGGCATCGTGGTCGGCCTGGTCACGGCGATCTGCGTCATGCCGTTCGCGCGGCTGGGTCTCTACAATATCGCGGCCATCATCTGGTTCGGCCTGATCGCGTCTCTCCTGATGGGGATGGTCGGAGTGCTGGCCGGGCTGTGGTCCGAGAAGTTCGATCACCTGTCGGCGGTCCAGAACTTCGTCGTCATGCCCATGACCTTCCTGTCGGGCACCTTCTATCTGGTCGAGAATCTGCCCGAGCCCTTCGCCACCATCAGCCACTGGAACCCCTTCTTCTATCTGATCGACGGCTTCCGCTACGGCTTCATCGGTCATGCCGAGGGCAGCCTGCTCGTCGGGGTTGTGATGAGCGCGGTCCTGACGGTGGCGTTGGCCGTCGCCTGCTGGCTGGTGTTCAGGTCCGGCTGGCGGCTCAAAAGTTAACCCTCTCCCGGTGGGAGAGGGCTTGAGGCTCGCAGAGCGCAGCGATGCGCCAAGCCGAAAGGGTGAGGGTCCTGCCACTCCCTGGTTAGCGCCAACCCCTCGCCCTTTCGCGTTTCCAATCGCTGACGCTCCTGGACGCTCAAGCCCTCTCCCGCCGGGAGAGGGAAAGCAGTGGTGTTGACTCACCCCCGCTCCCATCCGACAACCGCCACTCCTGAAAAGTCCCGTCGCACCCGCGCCGGGGCTTCGTTTCTTTTGGAGGTCTTGCTGTGTCCGGTCATCTGATGGGTGTCTACAATCGCGCGCCGCTGGAAGTGGATCGCGGGCGAGGCGCGCGTCTGTGGGCGACGGACGGGACCGAATATCTGGACTGCGTCCAGGGCATCTCGACCAACGGCCTGGGCCACGCCCACCCGGTTCTGGTTGAGGCCGTGAAGGCCCAGGCCGAGAAGCTCTGGCACGTCTCCAACATCTTCAAGATTCCGGGTCAGGAAGAACTGGCCGACGCCCTGACTGAGGCCAGTTTCGCCGACGTCGTCTTCTTCACCAATTCGGGCACCGAAGCGGTCGAGTGCGCCCTCAAGACGGCGCGCAAATACCACGCCGCCAACGGCCAGCCCGAGCGGATCGATATCTACGGCTTCGACGGCGCCTTCCACGGCCGGACCTATGGCGCGATCAACGCGGCGGCCAACCCCAGCTACACCGAGGGCTTTGGGCCCAAGATGCAGGGCTTCCACCAGCTGACCTGGGGCGACCACGAGGCGCTCAAGGCCGCCATCGCCGAGCCCACGACGGCGGCGATCATCGTCGAGCCGGTGCAGGGCGAGGGCGGGTGCCGGGCCATGCCCGACGTCTGCCTGCGCGGACTGCGGGACCTGTGCGACCAGCACGGCGTCCTGATCATCTTCGACGAGGTCCAGTGCGGCATGGGCCGGTCCGGCAAGCTGTGGGCCCATGAATGGGCCGGCATGTCCCCCGACATCATGGCCATCGCCAAGGCTCTCGGCGGGGGCTTCCCCATCGGCGCGTGCCTGGCCACCACCGAGGCGGCCACGGGCATGACGGTCGGGGCCCACGGCTCGACCTTCGGCGGCAACCCCCTGGCCATGGCGGTCGGTCTGGCGGCCTTCAAGACCATCAACTCCGACGAGATCCTGGGCAACGTCAACGAGATCGCCGGCTATCTGAAGCAGCAGCTGCATGGGCTGAAGGAACGCTTCCCCGACGTGATCGAGGACGTGCGCGGCAAGGGGTTGCTGATCGGGCTGAAGCTGATCCCGAACAACCGCGAGTTCATGGGGTGGGCGCGCGACGAACAGCACCTGCTGATCGCCGGCGGCGGCGACAACTGCGTGCGCATGCTGCCGCCCCTGAACCTGACGCTGGACGAGGCCCGCGACGCCGTCGAACGGCTTGAGCGCACCTGCGAAGGCGCGCGGACCAAGATCAAGGCGGCGGCGTAATGATCCCTCTCCCGTTGGGAGAGGGCTTGAGCCTCGCAGAGCGCAGCGATGCGCCAAGGCGAAAGGGTGAGGGTCGTGCCTCACCGGTTCGCACCCGACCCTCACCCTTTCACGCAAGACCGATCGCCTGACGGCTCTCGGGCGTTCAAGCCCTCTCCCACAAGGAGAGGGGGGAGACTGAACATGACCCGCCATTTCCTCGACATCCACCGGCTGGAAGCGCCCGAGCTGCGCGCCATCCTCGACGACGCCCATGCCCGCAAGGCCGCCCGCAAGGGCAGGCCCCAGGGCTGGGTCGATGCCGATGCGCCGGCGAAGGATCGCGTCCTGGCGATGATCTTCGAGAAGAACTCGACCCGCACCCGCTTCAGTTTCGACGCCGCCATCCGCCAACTGGGCGGCGACTCCATCATCGCCAATGCCGGCGACATGCAGCTGGGTCGCGGCGAGCCGGTCGAGGACACCGCGCGCGTCCTGTCGCGCATGGTCGACGCTGTGATGATCCGCGCCAACAGCCACGAGGACGTCGAGCGGTTCGCCCGGGTCGCCACCGTGCCCGTAGTCAACGGCCTGACCGACCGCTCGCACCCGTGCCAGATCCTGGCCGACATCATGACCATCGAGGAGCAGCGCGGTCCGATCGAGGGCAAGACGCTGGCCTGGATCGGCGACGGCAACAACGTCTGCCACAGTTTCATGCACGCGGCGCCGAAGCTGGGCTTCCACCTGAACGTCGCCTGCCCGGCAGAGTATCACCCGAACCTTCACGACCTGGCCAAGGGCGGCAACGCCGTGACCCTGACCAGCGACCCGCGCGACGCCGTGCGCGGGGCGGACGTCGTCGTCACCGATACCTGGGTGTCGATGGGCGACAGCGACTACGAGGCGCGTCTGCACGCCTTCGAGAGCTACACCGTCGACGAGGCCCTGATGGACCTGGCCGATCCGGACGCGGTCTTCCTGCACTGCCTGCCGGCGCACCGCGGCGAGGAGGTCACCGACGCGGTGATCGACGGACCCCGATCGCTGGTCTGGGATGAGGCCGAGAACCGCATCCACGCCCAGAAGGCCGTGCTGGCCTGGTGTTTCGCGGGCTGACCCGATTGCCGGCATGAAAAGGGGCGCCGTCGCGAAACGGCGCCCCTGATCTTTGCGTGGTCGAACCTACTGCAGGTTCACGTCAGCGACCCCGCCGGCGTCCGGCGTCGTCTTCGTCAGATTGGCCCTGGCGATCTCGAAGGCGAACCTGACCAGACCGCCCTTGTTGACCCAGACGCGGCCGTCGTCGGCGTCGAAGCGCAGGATGGTCAGGTGTCGGTCGTCCTTGCCGTCCGGATACCACGCGGCCAGCACCGGGTTCCAGTAGCGGTCGACGATCTCGCGGTCATTGCCCTGGACCGACAGCTCGCCATGGATGCAGGCCCAGGTGTTCTGGTCCTTCGAGCCGTAGTGGAACATGGCGCTCTGGCCGCCGCCGACCCCGGCGTCCTTCGCCAGATCGGTGTCGTCGCGGGTGAAGAACCAGATCGTGCCGGTCTCGGCCTCGCGGAAGGCGGTCATCGGCTGGGCGTGATAGCCGGGCTGGTCGAGGCCGAGCAGGCCTGTGTTGGAGTCCTTGAGGGACTTCCAGAACTCTTTTTCGGCTTCGGCGGAGGTGAGTGTATCGGCCATGTCGGGCTCCTGCGGTTTGCGTTGGGTAGGATAACCGCCGGACCGCGCGCCTGTTCCGCCTCAGGTCCGGGGCGTGACCCCCATGAGCGTTCCGATGTGGACCATCAGCAGGAAGGCCAGCGCTCCAGCCAGCAGCATGATGAACCGCCAGGGCACCATGCGCGGCTTCAGGAAGTCGCTCGGTCGCGCGCCCCGCCAGCCGGCGAAACCGGCCACGATCAGGGCGCCGGCCAGCAGCGAGAGGGTCAGGGTCATCGACATGGGCGCGATGTGGCGGCAAGCCCCCGGATGCGCAAGCGGACCCTTACCGGGGTCTTAATCTTCACCGCTCGTTAACCACGTCGGCGCGATGAGATGAGGTGCGGCGGAGCCTATCCACAGGTGATTGGCCAACCATCAAGATGTTGGGGTTAACCACACGTTTACACCCCGGATATGGGCGATTAGCGTGATGCCTATGGGTCGGGAGTCGAATCAGTGAGCGCAGCCGCTGCGCCTTGGAGCGTAAAGGGGATCGACCCGAAAGCGCGCGAGGTCGCCAAGGATCTGGCGCGCCGTTCAGGCATGACGCTGGGCGAGTGGCTCAACACCATGATCATGGACGACGAGGACGACGGCGTTCAGCCGTTGCCGCGCCGTCCGCACGCCGCCGAGACGTTCGATCGTCGCGGCCGCTCCCGCCGCCTCGACGACGCCTATGAGCCCGAAAGCCGCAGCTACGGCCGCGACGACGAGACCCTGCAGCGCGTCGCCGCCTCGGTCGACGCCATCGCCGCCCGTCTTGAAGCCGCCGAGCGTCGCTCCACCATCGCCATCCAGGGTGTGGACCAGGCCGTATCCGGCCTCGTGCGTCGCATGGAGGCGCAGGACCAGCAGGCGGGCCAGTACGGCCGCCGCATCGACGATATTTCCGACGAACTGAAAGAGGGCCACAAGCGCCTTCGCAGGTTCGAACAGGACGTCGGCCCCCAGACCGTCGAGACCATCGCCAAGGTCGAACAGGCTGTCGGCGGCCTCGCGGGTCGTCTGTATGACATCGAGGAGCGTCAGCGCTCGGGCCTGAACGAGGTGCGTCAGCGTTTAGACGGTGTCGAGAAGGTTGATGCCTGGGGCAAGACCGACACGGCCGTCGCCGCCCTGACCAGCCGTCTCTACGATCTTGAAGAGCGCAACCGCGCCCACAGCCAGACCCTGCTTCAGCGTCTGGAGGCCGTCGAGAAGGTCGCCGGTCCGGGCGCCGGTTCGGATATGCTGGCGCGCGTCGGCCAGCGACTGGATGCGGCGCAGAGCCAGACGACCGAGGCCCTGCGCAATCTGGAGCGCTCCTTCGCCGGCCTCGACCAGCGGCTGCGCGCCGCCGAGACCCGCGTCGAGCCCGAAGGCGTCCGCGAGGCCGCCCGGTTCGAGAAACTGGCCGAGACGCTCTCCCGCCAGGTCGACGCCAACCGCACCGAGATGATGCGCCGGCTGGAGACCGCCGAGAGCGAGGGTCGCATGGCCCGCATCGAGGCGACCATCGCCTCGCTCGGCGAACAGGCGCGTTCGGCCGAGCAGCGTTCCGCCCAGGGCATCGATGCGATGGGCCGCGAGGTCCTGCGCATCGCCCAGAACCTGGACACCCGCGTCGACCGCATCGAGACCGTCGGCGACGCGCGTCTGGAGAAGTTCGAGACGGCCCTGACCAAGACCGTGTCCGACAAGATCGAGCGGGACATGGGCCGCTACGGTCAGGCGATCGAGCATCGCCTGAACCGCGCCGACGACCAGCACGCCATCGCCCTGGAAAAACTGGGCGTCGAGATCACCCGCATCTCCGACCGCCTCGCCGACCGTATCGCCCAGTCGGAACGCAAGTCCGCCCAGGCGCTGGAAGACATTGGCCGCCGCATGGGCGAGGGCGCCGAACGCATCGAGCAGCGCTATGACCGCGCCTCCGGCGAACTGGCCGAGCGCATGCGCCTGTCCGAAGAACGCACGGCGAAGCTGCTGGCAGAGGCGCGCGAAACCCTGGACCAGCGTCTGGCCGAAACCGCCGCGCCGATGCCTGCGCCGGTGTTTGACCCGACCCCGCAGCCCTTGCCGCCAGCCGCCGAGTTCGCCCAGCCCGACTGGCGCTCCGCCGCCTTCCCGGCCGAGGACTTCGCCTCGGCTGATGACGGCTGGTCGATTGATTCCCTCTCCGCCGATATCGAACCCTTCCCGGAGGCCCCCTCCGAGACCGCGCTCGCGCCCGAACCTGTCGTCGCCTCCCTGGGGGCCGAAGACAGCTTTGACGCCCTGCCGCGACGCTTCGAGCCGGTCGCGTCCGAGCCGACCCCGTTCGGTTCGGCGGTCCAGCCCTTCGGCGGTTTCGGCGGCGCCGACGTCAGCGACGCACTGGATGCCATCGCAGAGATCACGCCCCAGTCTGCGGATCAGGCCGCGCCGCAGGCTGCCTTTGCCGGGGTGGTCGCCGAGGCCTTCCCGTCGGCCCGCACCTTCGATGGCGGCGATGATGACTTCGCGGCCGAGACCGAGTTCGTGGATGCCCGTCGCCTGCGCGCCGGTCTGGGCGGCGGCGCCGCCGCCGGCCGCGCCGCCTCGACCCGCGACACCATCTCGGCCGCCCGCGCCGCCATGAACACGCCGGGCGCCGCCGAGCCCGCCCCCCGCGCCAGCTTTGGACTGGGCGGCCTGAAGAAGGGCGGCAAGTCTCGTCTGCAGGAGCGGCTGGACAAGCAGGCCTCGCGCGATGGCACGGTCAAGAAGGCCTTCCTGGCCTCGGTCACCGGCGTGGCCGTCGTCTGCGGCCTCTACGCCACCGGTCGGCTGACCGGCTATGAGATCATGGATGTCGGCCAACTTCTGGGTCAGTCGAGCGGCGAGGCCGAGGCGACCCCGATCGCCGCCCTGGCGCTCAGTCCGGCCGATGCGCCCCTGGACGCCGCGCCCGCCGATGCGACCGAGGCCCAGACCCTGTTCGCCCAGGCGACGGAACAGCTGGACCGCAATGATCCGGCCGGGGTCGAGACCCTGACCCGCGCCGCCAACCTGGGCGAGCCCCAGGCCCAGCTGAAGCTGGCCGGTCTGTATCAATCCGGCGAGAACGGCGTCGCCGCCGACCTTGAGGAAAGCCGCCTGTGGGCCCGACGCGCGGCCGAGGGTGGCGACGCACGCGGCATGCACGCGTTCGGCATGTATCTGTTCGACGGCGTCGGCGGCGCCCGCAACCGGGCCGAGGCGCTGGACTGGCTCAGGAGGGCCGCGGACCAGGGTCTGGTCGACAGCCAGTACAATGTCGCCCGCATCTATGATAACGGCGACGAGGGCATCGCCCCCAATCCGACCCAGGCCTATCGCTGGTACCTGATCGCGGCCCGCGCCGGCGATCCCCAGGCCCAGGCCGCTGTCGATCGGCTGGCCCCGACCCTTCCGGCGGCGGCGCGACAGACCGCCCGCGCCCAGGCCGAGGCCTTCGCGCTGGAACCGCTCGCCTGACCGTTTAACAGGGTGGTCCTGAAAACGCCGTCCGACTAAGACACCTTCGCTCGCCTTCCGGCGCTTAAGCTTATCCGTTCCAGCCGAAGGCCCGCCCTTTGGAGATCTATCTGCCGATCGCCGAGGTTTCGGTGAACTGGCCGCTCCTGGTTCTGCTGGGCGCGCTGGTCGGATTCGTGTCCGGCCTGTTCGGCATCGGCGGCGGTTTCCTGATGGCGCCGGTGCTGGTCTTCCTCGGCATCCCCCCGACCGTGGCCGTCGCCAGCCAGGCCAGCCACGTCGTGGCCTCCTCAACCTCCGGCGTGATCCGGTACACCGGCCAGGGCGCGGTCGATTTCCGCATGGGCGGCATTATGGCCGCGGGCGGCGCCGTCGGAGCGATCGGCGGGGTCGAACTGTTCCGTTACCTGCGCCTGCTGGGCCAGGCGGATCTGGTCGTGGCGCTGTCCTACCTCGTTTTCCTCGGCGCCATCGGCCTGCTGATGCTGCAGGAAAGCCTGACTGAAATTCTCCGCCGTCACCGCGGCGAGATCGCCCCGCACAAGGAGCGCCGTCGTCCGTTGTGGCTCTATGGCCTGCCGTGGAAGGTGCGCTTCCCCAAGTCGGGCCTCTATATCAGCGCCATTCCGCCGTTCGGCCTCGGCGTCTTCGCCGGCGTGCTGTCGGCCATCATGGGGGTCGGCGGCGGCTTCATCCTGGTCCCCGCAATGCTCTATGCGCTGCGCATGCGGGCCGGCGTGGTCGTCGGAACCAGCCTGTTCCAGATCATCATCACGACCGCCATCACCACCATCCTTCAGGCCGGCCGCAACCAGACGGTCGACATCGTCCTGTCCAGCCTCCTGCTTGTCGGCGGCGTGGTCGGCGCCCAGCTGGGCGCGCGTTATGCGGGCCGGTTCCGGGCCGATGTCCTGCGCGCGGCGCTGGGCCTGCTGATCCTGTTCGTCGGCATCCAGATGGGGCTGGACCTGTTCGTCCGGCCGTCCGACATCTTCCTTCTGGCGCCCGGGGTGTCGGACGGATGATCCAGACGCCACCCCCGCCGCCGCCCGCGATCGAGGCGCCCGCCCCTGAGATGTCCGTCGGGACGCAGGGAGAACTGCGCGTCGCCGCCGCCCTGACCGATGCGCGAGTTCAGGTCGATTCCAGCTTCCAGGGGGCGAGCATCGTCCTCTACGGCGCGGTGTTCAATCCGACCGACGACCCGACCGACGTGGTCGTCGTGGTGCGCGGGCCCGACGCCCCGATCCGTCTGGTCAAGAAGACCCGCAACCTCGGCGTCTGGCTGAACAGTCGTCCCGTCCTGTTCGAGGGCGCGCCCGGCTTTTACATGACCGCCTCGACCCGGCCGCTGCCGGACATCGCCGGCTTCGGGCAGTTGAGGCGTCTGGGCGTCGGGGTCGATCACCTGCGCATCGACGCGCCGGAGGAGAGCCGCACAGTCACCCGCTACGGCGTGCGTGACGTGGTGATCTCGCGGCTTGGCGAGGACTATCTCGACTGGCGCCGCGCCGTGATCCGGCTGAAGGAGGCGGCGGCGCTGTATGACACGGATCCCGACGGGGTCCGCTTCGTTGATCGCGGCCTGTTCCGCGCCCAGGTCGAGCTGCCGGCGACCGCGCCGACGGGCGAATACCATGCCGAGGTCTGGCTGTTCCGCGACGGCGAACCGGCGGGCGTGTCCAACCTGACCCTGACGGTCGAGAAGGTCGGCTTCGAACGCGACGTCTACGAGTTCGCGCACCGACGACCGTGGAGCTATGGCGTGCTCTGCGTCCTGCTGGCGGCAGGCATGGGGTATCTGGCGAGCAGGGTGTTCCGGAGAAGCTGATGGATCGGGCTCGACTGACGGCGTGGACGCTGACGCTCGCGGGACTGATCCCCTTCATCGGATGCGCCGCCCTGGTGCTTCTGACGCCAGACGGCGCGCGGGTCTGGGTCGAGCCGCTGACGGTCTATGGCGCGATCATCCTGTCCTTCCTGGGCGGGGCTCGATGGGGGCGGACGATGGCGGGTCCGGAGCCGGACTGGCTTCAGCTGGTGCTCAGCAATCTGCCGGCGGTCGCGGCCTGGTTGACCTTCCTTCCGACCGTGCCCGATGAGTTTCAGCTGCTGGTCATGATCTTCGGCCTGATCGCCATGCTGTACTGGGACCTGAGGACCGCGCCGGCCTGGTACCGGGACCTGCGGCTGACGGCGACCGGCGGCGCGGCGCTCAGCCTGCTCGTCGTGATGCAGTCCTTCTAGACCAGCCCGTTCCACGCCAGTGCGTGGACCCGGTCCTTGCCCAGCGCCGCCGCCATCGGCGGTTCCGCGAACAGCCCGGCGATGGCCGCGTCCCGCACGTTCAGTCCTCCGGTGAAGGCCCCGAAGGCCGGCAGGATCAGCCGTCGCCCGTCGGTGACGAAACACGGCCGCCGCACCATCCGCGCATGGGCGACGACGCGCGCGCAGGGGTGCAGGTGGCCCGCCACCTCGCCGTCCTCGGCCTCCGGCATCGGCTCGTGGGTGAGGGACAGGGCGCCGAGCCGCAGGTCGCCGACGACGCGGCCGGGCAGGCCCGAGACCGCATCCCCATCCGCCGCCGTCAACGCTTCGCGATCATGGTTGCCCTCCAGCCAGACCCAGTCGCGCCCGAGGGCCAGCCGGTCCAGCCGTGTCCGGTCGTCCGCCGCCATCCGCCCGATGGACCGGCTGTCGTGGAAGCTGTCGCCGAGCAGGACGACGCGCTCGGGCTTCCGTTCGGCGATCTCCGCCTCCAGCCGATCCAGCGTCGCGCGGCTGTCGTAGGGCGGCAGCATCTGACCGCGCGCCGCGAAGGCCGAACCCTTCTCCAGGTGCAGGTCGCCTGCCACCAGTGTCCCATGGTCGGGCAGCCACAGCGCGCCCGAACAGCGCAGCACGCAGAGCTCGCCCATGACCCGGACCGACAGCGACCCGCACGGTCGCCGCGCCGGGGTCAGTGTCGCTCGCAGGGCGGCGTTCATGCCGCGCCCATCAGTTCGGCCCCGCCTGGCCTCGGATGGGCGTCTTCCATGACCTCGTCGATCAGGTCCTGGGCCGAGGCCTCCAGAATCATGTCGGCCGCGTCGCCGCCGACCCGCTCGCGCCCGATCATGACTAACACCGGGACACAGAAGGGCGAGGCCCGCTCCAGCGGCGCGTGGCGGATGTGTCCCGCGATCCGGTTCAGCAGCTGGCCCAGACGCGCGACGTCCAGCAGGCCGGACGCGGCGTCGGACCGGGCGGTTCTTAGCAACAGGTGATCGGGCTGGTGGCGGCGGAGCACGTCGTAGATCAGGTCCGTGGAAAAGGTCACCTGGCGCCCGGTCTTCTCGGCTCCGGGCTGTCGACGCTCGATCAAGCCGGAAACGAGGGCGCAATTGCGGAAGGTGCGCTTCATCATGAAACTCTCCTCCAGCCAGGCCTCCAGGTCGTCGCCCAGCATGTCGGGCTGGAACAGGGCGTCCCAGTCCAGGCCGTCCATCGGCTTGATCGACCAGATGGCGAAGGCATAGTCGGTGACGACGAAGCCCAGCGGCCCGACGCCCAGCCGGTCCAGCCGGCGGGTGAGCAACATGCACAGGGTCGAATGCGCCAGCCGACCCTCGAACGGATAGGCGACCATGAAATGGCGGCTGCCGCGCGGGAAGGTCTCGATCAGCAGACTGTCGGCATCGGGGATCATCGACCGCTCGGCCTGCAGCTCCAGCCATTCCTGCACATCGACGGGCAGGACGCGCCAGTGATCGCGGTTCTGGATCATGGCCCGGACGCGGGCGGCCAGCGAGGTGCCGAGCGGGAACTGCGACCCGCCCCAGGACGGGATCTTGGGGTCCTTGTCGGTCGCATGGGTGACCAGGGCATCCATGCCGTTGATGCCCTGAAACGCCCAGACCTGACCGGCGAAGACGAAGGTGTCGCCGGGCGTCAGCTGTTCGAAATACCACTCCTCGGCCTCGCCGACCTTGCGCCCGCCGATCAGCTGTTTCGAAGCACCGCCCCGCTGCGAGGCGACCTTCACGTTCAGCGTCCCCGCCGCCACGATGGCCCCGACATTCATCCGGTGGCGCTGGGCGATCAATTGATTGCGGACGGTCCACTGGCCCTCCGGCGTCCGCACGATCCGCGCGAACCGATCATAGGTGCGCAGCGCATATCCCCCGGTGGCGACGAGATCGACCACCTCCTCGAACGCCTCATAGCTCAGGCCGCGATAGGGCGCGCAGGACGCGACCTCGGCGTGCAGGGCCTCCAGATCGAACGGTTCCGAACAGGCCACGCCCATGACGTGCTGGGCGAGGGTGTCCAGCGTGCCGATGTGGTGCGGTTCCCAGTCGAAGGCGTTCTCGGCCACGGCCTCCTTGGCCGCCTGGCATTCCAGCAGCTCGAACCGGCTGGCCGGCACCATCAGGGCGCGCGACGGTTCGTCCAGCCGGTGGTTGGCCCGTCCGATCCGCTGCACCAACCGGCTCGAGCCCTTCGGCGCCGCCATCTGGATGACCAGGTCGACGTCGCCCCAGTCGATGCCCAGATCCAGCGTCGAGGTGCAGACCACGGCCCGCAGCTCGCCCCGCGCCATCGCCGCCTCGACCTTGCGCCTCTGCTCCGCCGCCAGCGAGCCGTGGTGCAGGCCGATGGCCAGGTTGTCGTCGTTGATGGCCCACAACTGCTGGAACACGAATTCGCACTGCCAGCGGGTGTTGACGAAGACCAGGGTCAGGCCCGAGCGCTGGATCGCCTCATAAACCTCGGGGATCGCATGCTGGCCCGTGTGCCCGGCCCAGGGCACGCGTCCCTCTGACACGAGCACGTCGATGATGGGAACGGCGCCGGGATCGCCTTTTACGATCACGACCCGATCTCCCCCCGTTGGGGGGAGTGGCGGCGAAGCCGACGAGGGGGGTCCGGCCGCAGCCCATCCTCTGGGGCTGGCCCCCTCCACCGCTTCGCGGTCCCCCTCCCCCAGTGGGGGAGGATCGTGCGGACCGAGCCACTGCGCAATCAAGTCCGGATCGTCGATGGTCGCCGACAGGGCCACCCGTCTCAGCCCCGGCGAAAAGCTCTGCAGCCGCGCGAGGCCGAGGTTCAGCAGGTCGCCCCGCTTGCCCGACCAGATGGCATGCACCTCGTCCAGCACGATGCATTTCAGGTCGGCGAAATAAGCCCGCGCTCCGCCCCAGGCGCAGAACAGGGCCAGTTGTTCGGGCGTGGTCAGCAGGATGTCGGGCGGGTTGTCGCGCTGACGCTGTTTCTTGGATTGCTTGGTGTCGCCGGTGCGGCTCTCGACATGGATGTTCAGCCCGATCTCGCGGATCGGCGTCATCAGGTTCCGCTCGACGTCGGTCGTCAGCGCCTTCAGCGGCGAGACATAGATCGTATGGATGCCGCTGCCCGGCCCATGCGGCGGCCTCGGCCCGCGTTCGGCCAGGTCGATCAGGCTGGGCAGGAACCCCGCCAGCGTCTTGCCGCCTCCCGTCGGCGCGACCAGCAGGGCGTGGGACCCTTTCTGCGCGGCCGCGATCATCTCCAGCTGATGCCTGCGGGGGCTCCAGCCGCGAGACACGAACCAGTCGGCGAACAGGGGAGGGAGGCTGGCGGTCATTCGCTCCACGGCGACAGCAGCTTGCAGCCGCTGTGCTCGAAATGGCGAATGTTGCGCGTGACGAGCACAAGGTCGTGAACAAGCGCGGTGGCGGCCAGCAGCTCATCGGTGATGCCGACGGCGATGCCTGCCGTTCGATAGGCTTCCGCCAAGGGCGCCCATCGCTCCACGACCGTGAGTTCGACGGGTATGAGCCGGTCGTGATACTCGGCGATGATGCCTTTGATCCGATCCTGCAGGATCTCGCCGCGCGGGTCCGGCCCCAACCGCAGCGCACCGCGACGCATTTCGCCGATGGTCAGGACGCTGACATGAAGCCGATCATCGACGTCGTCTTCCGGCGCACCCACCGAAGCGAACCATTCCATGAAACCCGAATTCGGCCGGGACCTCAGCGTCTCGCTGATCGCATTGGTGTCGAGCAGAAACTTCAAAAAGAGAAATCTCTTGCCGGCCGTGGGTCGCGTTCGATCTCGACATCGTCGAGCCGAGGACCCGTCAACAACCACTCCTTGAACGTCGGCTTGCGCTCCGACAGCCGACGGAACTCGGTTTCGGACACAAGCATATAGCGTCCTCGGCCTTCGACGGGGACGGCCTGCGGACCCTCGTCGTCAACCTTGGCGGCCAGAGCTTTCAGCCAATCATCGTTCAAGACGATCTTGTTCATGGCACTGAGCTTACCGCATTTCATGCGCTCGAACCAGATGTTCCCGTTCCGTTTCATGCCGTTCGTCGCTATCTATCGGACGTGTCCGACGAATCCGTCCTCTCCAACCGCAGCCTGACCGGCGCCGAGCCGTGGCTCGTCCTGCCGCCCGCGCTGGCCGTGCCGCCGGGCGCGGGGGCGATCTGCGACGACGAGGGTGCGCGGAAGATTGGGCGCGGCGCCGCTGAGGGCGTATTTACTGGTGGGCCTGTGATGGTGGCCCACGCCTCGCTGACGGCGCGCAGGCTGGGCCTGTCCGCCCCGCCCCGGTCCAATGACCTTCTGGACGTGCTGGAGCTGTGGGCCTTCGTGCGGCCAGCGACCTTCTGCGCCCCGTCGCCGAGCGGGCTGGCCCTGGCGCTCGGCATGGCCGAACCCAAGGGCGCGGAGGCCCAGGCCGCCGCCCTGCGCGCCGCCGCCGCCGTCCTGTTGAAGGAACTGGCCGACCCCGCCTATCCGCACCGTGAGGACGCCTTCACCCTGGCCGAGACGCTCGCCAAACCTTCCGGGGGCAGCGCCGGCTGGTCCTGGGCGTGGCGGGTGTCGGGCGCGCTTCAGGCAGGGCCGCTCCGGGCGCGCCAGTATCGCGGTTCCGGCCTCGACGCCTGGTCGCGGCTGACGGAGTGGGAGGACGAGGCGCCGCGCGGGGAGGCAGGGTCCGCTCCGGTCGATTCCGAATCGGCCCGCATCCGGCTCGAGAAACTGCTGCAGGCCTCGGGCCTCGACGAGATGCGCCCGACCCAGTCCGACTATGCCGCCGAGGCCGCCTATGCCTTCTCGCCCCGCAACGAGGAGGGCCGGCCGCGCATGCTGCTGGCCGAGGCGGGCACCGGCACCGGCAAGACCCTGGGCTATCTGGCCGCCGCCTCCCTGTGGGCCGAACGCAATCAGGGGGCGGTGTGGGTCTCGACCTATACCCGCGCCCTGCAACGCCAGATCGACCGCGAGAGCGCCGCCCTCTGGCCCGACCCGGTCGAGCGCAAGAAGAAGACCGTCGTCCGCAAGGGCCGGGAGAACTACCTCTGCCTGCTGAACCTTCAGGACATGGTCCAGGCGGCCCAGCTGGGCAATGGCGACCTGATCGGCCTGGCCCTGACCAGCCGCTGGGCCCTGCACACCCGCGACGGCGACATGACCGGCGGCGACTTCCCCGGCTGGCTGCCCGGCCTGTTCGCAGTGGAGTCTGCAAGCCCAGCCTCGGCCGGCAACCTCGTCGACCGGCGCGGCGAATGCGTCCACGCGGCCTGCCCCCACTACCGAACCTGTTTCGTCGAGAAGACCATCCGCGCCAGCCGCCGGGCGGACCTCGTCGTCGCCAACCACGCCCTGGTCATGACCCAGGCCGCCTTCGACGGCGCCCGCTCGGCGCGTGGCCTGAAACAGGACGGCGAGACCGCCGCCCTCAAACGCATCGTCTTCGACGAGGGCCACCACCTGTTCGACGCCGCCGACAGCGCCTTCTCTGCCTGTCTGTCGGGTCAGGAGGCGGCCGAGCTGCGTCGCTGGATCCGGGGGCCGGAGGGACGTGGCCGTCGCGGTCGCGGTTTGGAACAGCGACTGGGCGATCTGTGCGCCGACAACGAGGCAGCGGCCAGGGCGCTTCAGGACGCCATCCGCGCGGCCGCGGCCCTGCCGGGGGAAGGCATCTCCGGGCGCATCGCCCCGCCGTCGGGCGAGGTGAACCCCGTCGGCCCGATCGAACAGTTCCTGATGGCCGCGCTGGAACAGATCCGGGCACGCACGTCGGAGGCCGCGCCCTCGGCCAGCTCGGAGTTCGGCACCGAATGCGCCGTCCGCCCCGCGACCGAACCCCTGCTGGAGACCGCGCGCAGCGCCGCCCAGGCCATCGCGGCGGTAGAGGCCCCCCTGTTGGCCCTCGCCCGGCATCTGGAGGACATCCTCGACGACGAGGCGGCCGAACTGGACGGCTCCGCCCGCGCCCGCATCGAGGGGGCGCTGCGCGGCCTCGACCGTCGCGCCCGCATGACCCTGCCGGGCTGGCGCTCCATGCTGGCGGCGCTCCAGGACGGTGGCGATGAACCGGACCCCGACTTTGTCGACTGGCTTTCGGTCGAGACGGCGTTCGGCCGCATCCACGACGTGGCCCTGCGCCGTCACTGGATCGACCCGACGGTGCCGCTGGAGGCGGCCGTCATCCTGCCCGCGCACGGCGTGCTGGTGACCTCCGCGACCCTGTCCGACCCGATCGCCGAGGCGAGCGGAGGCGACCTGTTCGGCATGGCGCGGATGCGCACCGGGGCCGCGCGGCTGATCGAACCGGCGCGCACCCTGAAGGTCGAGAGCCCCTTCGACTATGCCTCGAACAGCCGGGTGATCGTCGTCAACGACGTGGGCAAGGACGACCCGCGCCAGACGGCGGCCGCGATGCGCGAACTGTTCCTGGCGGCCGGGGGCGGGGGCCTGGGCCTGTTCACAGCCATCCGCCGGTTGAAGGCCGTCTACGAACGCCTCGGCCCGGACCTGGCCAAGGCCCAGATCCCCCTCTACGCCCAGCATGTCGATCCGCTGGAGGTGGGGGCCCTGGTCGACATCTTCCGCGCCGAACAGGACAGCTGCCTGCTGGGCACCGATGCGGTCCGCGACGGCGTGGACGTGCCCGGCCGCAGCTTGCGTCTTCTCGCCTTCGACCGCGTCCCCTGGCCTCGTCCCGACCTGTTGCACAAGGCCCGGCGCGAGAAGTTCGGGGCCAAGGGCTATGATGACGCCCTGGCCCGCGCCCGCATCGCCCAGGCCTTCGGGCGGCTGATCCGGCGGGCGGACGACAAGGGGGTGTTCGTCATGCTGGACGCGGCCACGCCGACGCGATTGTTCGCCGCCCTCCCGCCGGGGACGGAGGTGCAGCGGATGAGCCTGGTCGAGGCGATCGAGCTGACGAAGAGCTTCTTGTCCTGATCCTTCATCCCTTGCGGGAGAAGGGGCCAGTCAGCGCCTCACATCGAAGGCCAGCAGCAGGGTCTTCTGGACGAAGTTGTCATTGTCGTCGCTGAGCAGATAGATGCGCGTCCCCGTCGCGGTCGGGACCGCGGCGATGCCTTCGAAATTGTCGGTCGAGGCCGGTGGGCGCAGGTGGATCAGGGGGTCCGACAGGGTCCCGTCCGGGGCCATTCGGCGGACGCGGGCCTGCATGTTGAGCGGGGGCGTGAACAGACGCTGGACGATGAACCAGCCGCCCGCCGGGTCGACATCGGCTCCGGTGGTCAGGAAGCCATCCGTGTATGCGGTCGGGGCGTTGGGCAGGGGCTCGCAGGCGTCGGCGTCGCAGAGCCAGGCGCCGCCGGCCTCGCCGAGCGCGAGCCAGTGGCCGTCGGGGGCGGGGGCCAGGCCCTCGATTCCCTGATTGTCCTCGAACGGGTGACGGGGCGTGGAGACCAGGACCGGCCGGTCGTTCGCCCCGACGCCATAGGACCAGATGCGGTGATCGCGCTCGAAACTGATCAGGACCCGGCCGTCGGGGAGCAGGGCCAACCCTTCCGCATCGGCATTGGCCTTGGGCGTCAGGACGGCGCCGTCCGGGCCGGTCAGGGGGCGGCTTACGGCGCGGTCGGCCGAGGTCAGGCGGCCGTTGCGGTCGAGCCGGATCGTGAAGCGGACGAGGTCGCCGAAATCGCTGACGACCCAGGCCCGGTCGCCCTGCATCTTCAGGTCGGACAGGCCGTGCAGTCCAGGCCCGCGAAGGATCAGGCCGCCCCCATAGGTGACGCCGGGCGCCAGGGTCGCGCCGCCGATGCCCAGGGGCACATGGCGGGCTTCCATGCGGAGGGCATGGTCGGGACCAGTGACCCGGCCGGGCATCGAGGTCGCGATCGCCGCGCAGGCCGCCATGCCCATGAGGGCCAGCGACGCCGCTGCGCGGAAAAGCAGCCGCATCACGCCGCGCGCTTGAGGCGACGGCCGCCATTCTTCGCCCCCTGTTTCGGGGCCGCGTCGAACAGTTCGGCCAGTTTCTCGATCATGACGCCGCCCAGCTGTTCGACGTCGACGATGGTGACGGCGCGGCGATACCAGCGGGTTACGTCGTGGCCGATGCCGATGGCTATCAGTTCGACCGGGGACCGGGTCTCGATGTCCTCGATCACCTTGCGCAGGTGTTTGTCGAGATAGAGGGCGGCGTTGGCGGACTGGGTGGAATCGTCGACCGGCGAACCGTCGGAGATGACCATCAGGATCTGGCGCGACTCGGGCCGGGCCTTCAGCCGGTCGTGGGCCCAGGTCAGGGCCTCGCCGTCGATATTCTCCTTCAGCAGGCCTTCGCGCATCATCAGGCCGAGGTTCTTCCTGGCCCGGCGCCAGGGGGAATCGGCGGCCTTGTAGATGATGTGGCGCAGGTCGTTGAGGCGGCCGGGCATCGACGGCTTGCCGGCTGTGATCCAGGCCTCGCGCGCCTGTCCGCCCTTCCATGCGCGGGTGGTGAAGCCGAGGATCTCGACCTTGACGCCGCAGCGTTCGAGCGTCCGCGCCAGGATGTCGGCGCAGACCGCCGCGACCATGATCGGGCGGCCCCGCATGGAGCCGGAGTTGTCGAGCAGCAGGGTGACGACCGTGTCGCGGAAGGGGCTTTCCGATTCCATCTTGAACGACAGCGGGCTGGTCGGGTCGGTGATGACGCGGGTCAGACGGGCGGTGTCGAGCACGCCCTCTTCCAGATCGAAGGCCCAGGACCGGTTCTGCTGGGCCATCAGCCGGCGCTGCAGCTTGTTGGCCAGACGGGCGACGACCGACGACAGGATGGTCAGCTGCTGATCCAGCAGCGAGCGCAGCCGCTCCAGCTCCATCGGGTCGCACAGGTCGGCGGCGTCCACGACCTCGTCATAGGCGGTGGTGAAGACCTTGTAGAAGTCGATCGCGCGGCCGTCGTCGGCGTTCTCCTGACGGTTCGGAAGCGCGCCCTCGGCGACGTCCGGGCCGTCGTCGGCGGCGTCGCCGTCCCGCTCGGCGGGGGAGCCGTCGGGGCGAGCGTCGCGGTCCTGTTCAGACGTGGGGTCGTCGGAGGCGCCGTCCATCGACTGGCCGCCCTCGCCGCCGCTCTCGTCCTCCTCCTCGTCCTGGTCCTCGCTGGCCTCGGGTTCCTGGGGATCCGGCTCCTCGTCGCCCTGGTCCTCGGAGGCGTCGTCGCCGCGCCCGTCGCCGGGGTCGAGGTCGAGGGCGCGGAGCACGTCCTTCAGCGCCTTGCCGAAGGCGGCCTGATCACCGGCGGTCTCTGCGAGCTTGTCGAGCTGGACGTGGGCCCTGGCCTCGATGTCGGTGCGGACGAGATCGAGCATGGCCCCGGCGCCGTCGGGACTGCGCTGGCCGGTGACGCGTTCGCGCAGCAGCAGGGCGACGGCCTCGGCGACGGGAACGCGGTCGGCCTCGGTGATCCGCAGGGCGCCCATCTTCTCCAGACGGGTCAGGAGCGCGGCGTTCATGTTGGTGCGGACGCCGGCCAGGGCGGTGGAGCCGTGGGCCTCGACGCGGGCCTGTTCCACGGCCTCGAACACCTCGGCGGCGCGGCTGTCGGCGGGGCGCAAGGTCGAGTGGATCGCCGGGTCGTGGTTGGCGAGACGCAGGGCCAGCCGGTCGGCCTGCCCCCGGATGGCAGCGGTGTCGCCCTCCGACGGAGTGCGCGGCGGATGGGGCAGGGTCAGGACGCCGCCGGTCAGCTTGGGGCCGTCGGAGCCGAACACGACTTCGAGCTCGGACTGTTCCGCGAGGGCGCGGGCCGCATGGGCGAGCGCGCGCTTGAAGACCTCGGCAGGGGTGTCGGCGGGGGGCATGGGGGCTAGTTAGGCGGTCGGGGCTGGAGAGGCCAGAGCAGAGCGTCTCTCCCTCCCCGTTCGGGGAGGGTGGTCGGAGCGCAGCGGAGACCGGGTGGGGGCGGCAAGGTGAAACATCGCAGGTCTGTATCTGCCTCGCCGGCCGTTCCCACCCCGTCGCTGCGCGACGACCCTCCCCCTCGGGGGAGGGAGAAAGCAGTGCTTAAAGTTCCGCGCCCGTCGTGCGCATGATCTCCGCCCTTAGCTCCGGCAGACCCGAGCCCTTTTCGGCCGAGGTCACGATCACCGCCGGGAAGGCGGCGGGGCGTTTGGAGATGGCTTTGAGCGTCGCCGCTTGAACCGTGTCACGCTCGTGCGCCTTGATCTTGTCGGCCTTGGTGAGGACGATCTGATAGCTGACGGCGGCGAGGTCCAGCGCATCAAGCGCCTCGGTATCCACCGACTTCAGGCCATGGCGGGCGTCGATCAGCAGATAGACCCGCTTCAGCGTCACCCGGCCGCGCAGATAGTCGCGGCCCAGGTTCTGGAACTGACGCACCGTCGTCTTCGACGCCTTGGCCCAGCCGTAGCCGGGCAGGTCGACCAGCCGCAGCTTGCCGTCGAGGTCGAAGAAGTTGACCTCCCGCGTCCGGCCCGGCTCGTTGGAGGCGCGGGCCAGCTTGTGCATGCCGACCAGGCCATTGATCAGGCTGGACTTGCCGACGTTCGACCTTCCGGCGAAGGCGATCTCCGGCAGGTTGGGTTCTGGAAGTTGCTCGATCTTGGCGGCGCCCATGACGAAGGTCGCCGGGCGCGCGAACAGAACGCGTGCAGCCTCGACCTCTTCGTCGGAATACTCGGTCAAGCGGGCTTCTTCGTGAGTTTGGCGATCAGGTCGTCGATCGGGTTCTCGGCGCCGAAGCGATGCATGATGAAATACTGCTGGGCGATCGAGAGGACGTTGTTCCACGCCCAGTAGACCAGCAGGCCCGCCGGGAAGCCGGCCATGATGAAGGTGAAGACGATCGGCATCCAGGCGAAGATCTGGCGCTGGACCGGATCGGGCGCGGGCGGGTTCATCGCCTGCTGCAGCCACATGGTGAAGCCGTAGATGATCGCCAGGACGCTGAGCGCCAGGGTGAAGCCGCCGGCGTGCGAACCGATCAGATTGCCGACCAGGGGCACGGACGAGGGATCCCAGGGGATCAGGCCGAACAGGTTCCAGATGTTGGTCGGGTCCGGCGCCGACAGGTCGCGGATCCAGCCGAAGAAGGGCGCGTGACGCATCTCGATGGTGACGAACAGCACCTTGTAGAGGGCGTAGAAGACCGGGATCTGGACCAGGATGGGCAGGCAGCCCGCCAGCGGATTGATCTTCTCCTTCTGGTACAGCTCCATCGTGGCCTTCTGCTGGGCCTGCGGGTCGTCCTTGTTCTGCTCCTTGATCTTCTCCATCAGCGGCTGGAGTTTCCGCATCTTGGACAGGCTCTCGTAGCTCTTGTTGGCCAGCGGGAACATGATCAGCTTGATGGTCAGGGTCAGCAGCAGGATGGCCACGCCGAAGTTGCCGACCAGGCCGTAGAAGAACTCGACCAGCAGGAAGATCGGGCGCGTCAGGAAGAACAGGAAGCCCCAGTCGATCGCATAGATGAAGCGCGGCAGGTCGTACTGTTTCTCATAGGCCGACAGGATTTCGTTGCGCTTGGCCCCGGCGAACAGGTGCTGGACCTCGGTGATCTGGCGACCCGGATCGATCGTCCGCGCCTCGCCCAGAATACGGGCCTCGTGGATGTTGTAGGTCGAGGCGTCGGTGACGCGGAACTCGGCCTGGATCGTTTCGGTCTGGGGCGGGATCAGGGCCGCCATCCAGTATTTGTCGGTGATGCCCATCCAGCCGCCGACGGACTCGAACTCCTCGCGCGGCTTCTTGGCCCAGTCGCCGTACTTCAGCTGGGTGGTGGCGTAGCCGTCGCCCTTGGAGAAGGTGCCGATGGCGCCCTCGTGCAGGATCTGGGTCTTGCCCAGGACCGGCGGCACGCCCTGGCGCTCGATGCGGCCATAGGGGGCGATGACGATCGGGGCGGTGCCGAGGTTGGCGACCGTGTCGGTGACGGTGAACATATATTGCGCATCGAGTGCGATAACTCGGGTGAAGCGCAGGCCCTGTCCATTGTCCCAGGTCAGGGTGACGGGGGTGGTCTCGGTCAGGGTCGAGCCGCCGGTCAGGCGCCAGACGGTGTTCGGGCCGGGAACGCCGCCCGCGACATTGGGGCCGGTCCAGCCGAACTGGGCGAAATAGGCGTGCTCCATGCCCTGCGGGCGGAACAGCTCTTCATAGGGCGAAGAGGGATCGACAGTCTGGCGATAGTTCTTGAGGAACAGGTCGTCGATGCGACCGCCCTGGAGCGACAGGGAGCCCTGCAGCGTCGGCGTGGAGACCGGGATGCGCGGGACCGTGCCCAGCGCCTCGGTGCGATCCGTAACGAATGTCAGCGCGCCCGTGGTCGCGGTGGAGCCGGGAACGGCGTCCGCTGTCGTCCCCGCCGGCGCGGCGATCTGTTCAGCGGCAGCGGCTTCCTGGGCAGCCTTCCGGCGCTCCATCTGCGGGCCCATGACGAAGACCTGGTACAGGAGCAGGATCGCCGCCGTGCACACGGCGAAGATCACCATGTTGCGCGTGTTCTCGTTCTTCATTCGGATCAGCGGTCCAGGTCGTCGGAAAGGGGAACGGGCGTGTCGGGAGAAGGTGGGACCGGGCGGGCCGGTCTGGGGCCGTCGGCGGGGCTCGCGAGCCTTGTAAGCGCCGATTTCACATCGTCAAGCAAACGCTCCCAGGGCCGGTCCGGAGTGCCTTGTCGAGCGATGAAGACATAGTCGCTTCCAGGCACGCCGTGCTGTCCGACCAGGGCGCGGGCGGCCTCGCGCAGGCGGCGCTTGCAGCGATTGCGGACGACGGCCCCGCCGACCTTGCGCGTGGCGGTGAAGCCGATGCCTATCGTCGCATCCCCGTCGGCGCGGTCCAGTCGCTGGACGACCACGGCGCCGCGGGCCTGAGAAACGCCTTTCGCGGCCGCCAGAAACTGGGGCCGCGAGGTCAGGCGATGGATTGTAATGGCAATCGTCATCGATCCCCTCTGATCGAGGGGAAGGCCGCTTAAGCCGTCAGCTTCTTGCGGCCCTTGGCGCGACGCCGCGCAACGATCTTCTGTCCGTTCTTGGTGGCCATCCGCGAACGGAAGCCGTGACGGCGCTTGCGCACGAGTCGCGACGGCTGATAGGTCCGCTTCACGGTCGGCTCCAGGGGTTATGAGTGGCGCGGGGGACGAACGTGTCCTCTGCGGGAAGGGCGGGCGTATAAGCGGAGGGGCTGCGGCTGTCAACGCCGCCGACGACGTCCTATAGCCTGAAAACGCCCAGACCCGTTGAGAATGCTGCCGTTGGAAACGCCATGGATCGCCTGAAACGGTTTCTTCCCCTCATTCTTCTGGCCTGCGTCATCGCCCTGATCTTCGGCATGGGCTGGAACCGCTATCTGTCGCTCGACACCCTGCGCGACCACGGCGACGAGCTGCGCGCCTTCACGGCCCAGAACTATCTGCTGGCCCTGCTGGTGTTGATGGCGGTGTTCGCCACGGCGACCGCCAGCGTGGTGCCCGGCGTCTTCTTCGTGACCATCACGGCCGGCTATCTGTTCGGCCCATGGGTCGGCGGGGTCTCGACCTCCATCGCCGCCACCGTCGGTGCCCTGATCGTCTATGCGGTCGCCCGCTCGGCCCTTGGCGAGGACCTGCGTCGCAAGGCGGAACGCGACAAGGGGATGCTGAAGACGGTTTGCGCCGCCATCGACAAGGACACCTTCTGGTATGTTCTGGCCTCGCGTCTTGCTGTTGTCGTGCCCTTCCACATGATCAATATCGCCGCCGGGATCATGTCCGTGCGGCTGGTCCCCTATACCGTCGCCACGGTCATCGGCCTGCTGCCGGCTCACATCATCTACTGCTGGATCGGGGCGCGGCTGAACCAGCTGCTGGCCGAGAACCCCAACCCCGACATCCAGGCCCTGTTCGGCCAGTTCTGGGCCCCGATGGCGGGCGTCTTCGTGCTGGCCGTGGTCCTGCCTCTCATCCTGAAGACGATCCAGGCGCGCCTGCCCGGAGCCGCGACGCCGTGAGGCCGCCCCGGGTCATTCCGCGCGACCTGTTCGACCGGCTGCGGCCGCCTGCGGACTGGCGCGAGCGGCTGAAGCTCCAGGCGCCCGACGGCCTGTCGTCGCGGCTGCTGCTGCTGACCGTGCTGTTCACCGTGGCGGTGCAGGCTTTGATCCTGGGGCCCAATGCGGCGACCTTCCACGAGCGCTGGCTGCTGGACCGGCTCCAGGCCGCCGAACTGGCCTCCGTGGGGGTCGAAGCCCTGCCCTACAGCGCCGTGGACGATCAGACGGCGGAACAGCTGCTGCGCATCGGCGGGGTGTCGGCGGTGGCGATCAGCGACCAGGGCGTCATGCGCCAGCTGTTGCAGGCCCCGAACCTGGTCCGCGCGCCCGATTTCATCGACCTGAGAGGGCGCAGCTCCGGGTCGAAGCTGCTGGATCCGGTCCGGACCCTGTTCGGCCATCCCGACCGGTCGATCCGGGCGCGGGCAGCTCCCCGTTATCGCTCCGGCGACTTCATCGACGTGGTCGCGCCGGCCGAGCCTTTGAAGATCGAACTGCGCGCCTTCCTGCTCAACAGTCTTCTGGTGTCCATCATCATCTCGGTGGTCGCGGGCGGGCTGCTCTACGCCGGTCTCGCCTTCCTGGTGCTGCAGCCCCTGCGGCGGGTAACCCGCTCCATCGAAGGCTTCGCCGCCGATCCCCGGACCGTCGCCCCGACCCCCTCCGACCGCCATGACGAGATTGGCCGGGTCGAACGCGAACTGGCCGTCATGCAGGAGGAGGTGCGTCAGGCGCTGCGCTCCCGCTCGCGTCTCGTGGCGCTGGGCGAGGCGGTGGCCAAGATCAACCACGACCTGCGCAACATGCTGACCTCGGCCCAGATCGCCTCGGAGCGTCTGGCCGATTCCGCCGACCCCCAGGTGGCCAAGGCCCTGCCGCGTCTGGAGCGGGCCCTGGGTCGGGCCGCCGCCCTGACCCGCAATGTGCTGGACTACGGCAAGTCCGAAGAGCCGGCGCCGGTCAAGGATCGGGTGGCGCTGGCCCCGGCCGTGACATCCGCCGCCGAGGATGCGGGACTGGAGGCCCACGGCGTACGGCTGGTGAAGGCGCTTCCGGGACGCTTCGCCGTTCAGGCCGACGCAGACCAACTGCACCGCATCCTGGTCAATCTGATGCGCAACGCCCGTCAGGCCATCGAGGGCGACGCCGCGCGCGCAACGCGCAGGAAGGGCGGCCCGCTTGGCTCGGTCATGGTCGAGGCCTCGGGAGAGGACGGCTGGTGCGTCATCCGCATCGTCGACGACGGCCCCGGCATTCCGCCGCGCCTGTCCGAGCGCCTGTTCGAACCCTTCGTCTCGGGCGGCTCGGCGGACGGCACCGGTCTGGGCCTGACGATTTCGCGCGAACTGGCGGCGAACCATGAGGGCGAGCTGCGCCTCGTCGAGACCGGCCCGACCGGCACGACCTTCGAGCTGCGCCTGCCGGGCTGAGGCCTATTCGGTCCGGGCCACGCCCTCGCGCCGGTCGTCGGCGCCGCCGTCCCAGTGATCTCCGCGCCAGATCGCTCCATGCAGGCCTGAGGTCTCCGACGCGTTGGGCTGGAGGATGATGCCGTTCCTCGCCAGCCCTTCGGTCAGGGTCGGCCCGAACCGCGACGTGTCGGCGCCGAAGCCCGGACCCTTGGCGACGAGGTTGGGCAGGTCGAACGTCGCCTGCACCGGCAGGCCCCAGATCAGCGTCCCGACCAGTCCCTTGGCGTTATAGGCCAGGATCGCCGATCCGCCGGGCGAGCCCATGGCCCCGACCAGACGACCCTGATGATCCAGAATGATGATCGGCGACATCGACGAGCGCGGCCGCTTGCCCGCCGCCACGGCGTTGGCGATGGGCGCGCCCTCCGCCGTCGTCGGCGAGAAGGAGAAGTCGGTCAGCTGGTTGTTGAGAAAGAAGCCCGCCGCCATCCGGCCCGAACCGAAGATGCTCTCGACCGTCGTGGTCATGGAGACGGCGTTCCCGGCCGCGTCGACGATGACCATGTGGGAGGTGCCGGAAGGCTCGGCCGTCGCGTCAGGGGCGCGGAACACGCCGCCGGGCGGTGTCCCGGCTATGGCGGCGCCGGCCAGGCCGGGGGCCAGGGCGGCGCGGGAGGCGACGTAATCGGGGTCGAGCAGGCCGGCCACGGGCACGCCGACGAAGGCCGGGTCGGCGACATAGCGGTCGCGGTCGGCGTACATCAGCCGCTGCAGCTGGGCGAACATGGTCCAGGCGGCGGCGCTGGTCTCGCCCTCGGCGAGAACTGGGGCGGCGGTCGGGGTCTCGGCCATGGCCAGGAGCTGCAGCAGGGCCACGCCGCTGGACGGCGGCGGCGGGATGCAGATCACATAGACACGGAACGGACGACACAGGGCGTCGCGGACGATGGGCCGATAGGCGGCGAGGTCGGCGTCGCTCAGCGAGCCCGGGCGCGGCTCGGCCCGCACCGTCTCGACGATGGCCTCGGCGATCGGACCGGTGCGCAGGGCTTGGATCCCGTCGCGGGCGATGGTCGCGACCGTCTCGGCGTAGGCGGGGTTTCGCAGGGTGTCGCCGGCGACGTAGCGGCTGCCGTCGGGCCTGGTGAAATACTCGGTGGCCCAGCGGGTGCGCGCCTGCCCGAATGTTCCGGCGATAAAACCGGCCAGACGCGGGCTGACCGTGAACCCGTCGCGGGCCAGACGCTCGGCGTCGGCGAACAGGGAGGACCAGGGCAGGCTTCCGTGCGTCGCCTGCGCCATCGCCAGGGCGGCCACGGCGCCGGGCGCGCCCGTGGATCGCCCGCTCAACACGGCGTCCACGAAGGGCAGGGGGCGGCCGTTCTCGTAGAACAGTTCGGGCGTCGCCGCCGAGGGCGCCGTCTCGCGCCCGTCATAGGTCGTGACCTCCTGCGTCCCGGCGTCATAGACCATGATGAAGGCCCCGCCGCCGAGGCCCGAGGACTGGGGCTCGACCAGCCCCAGCACCGCCTGCACCGCGACCGCGGCGTCCACCGCCGACCCGCCGCGCCTCAGAACCTCCATCCCCGCCTCGACCGCCAGCGGATTGGCCGCTGCTACGAACGGACCGCGCGCCGGACGGGTGGCGGGGGTCCCGGCGGCCTCGGCCGGGGCGGACGCGCCGCCGACCGTCGTGGTCTGGCAACCGGCCAGCGCCAGGGTCGATGCCAGCGCGAGGACGGCGACGAGCAACGGACGGAACGGCGAATTCGACATGATCATCTGGGAGGCGACCCGAAAACACTGGCGCGGACAGGCGCCTCCCCCCGACCTAAGCCCCGCCGTCCGCCTCTCCAAGCGCCCGTTTTACAAAGGCCTCGAAAACCGGGTTGCGCCCGGCAAGACGACCCGCTAGATACCCGCCCTCGCCGTAAAGGCCTGTGCGCGCCCGTAGCTCAGCTGGATAGAGCATCAGACTACGAATCTGAGGGTCGGACGTTCGAATCGTTCCGGGCGCGCCATTTCTTTTCAATGACTTAGCGGCCCTTTGGGCTGAAGCGGGCGGGCTGTTTTACAGTCTTTTTACACCCGGTTTTACAGTCGGCATTCACGCCTTGTTCGCGGCGTCTCGGGTCTTTCTGGCCTCTCTTAGGCTCACGACCTTGTCCACGCGGTCTTGCGCGCCGTCCGCCATGCGGCGGCGATCGGCCTGACGGCGGTAGATTTTCGCTGCTCGGTCAGTGGCGTGCTCAAGCTGGGACATGATCTCGGCATCCGATCCTCCGGCCATGGCGATTTCGACGCCCCGCGCGTGACGCAGGCCGTGGATGTCCAACGGGCAGTAAACCTCCCCCTTCTCGGTGACGGCCGCGCGGACCTTTCCTGCCTGGGCCAGCCGCGCCATCAGCCGATCGATGGCCTGGTTCAACTGGCGAGCCTTCCAGGGCATGCCGTCGGCGTTGTAGGCGATCGTCATGGCGACGTTGGGAGTTCGGGCCATGAGCGCCGTGAGTCGAGGGTCTTCGCGCTTGTCACACAGGATTTTCTTCTTTTCGGTCACCCAGAACAGGCGCGTGTGAGCCGCGCCATCATCGTCATAGCCGATGGGTCGAGCATTGAGAGGGATCGCGCAGATCGTCGCCCGGCGGAAGCCGCCCCAACGTCCAAGCCCGATGGCTCGGGCGAGGCCGGGGGTCTTGCGCGCGATCGCGTCCTCAATCGCGGCCTCAACTTCGTGGTCCTCCCAAATCGGGTGAGCCTCAGGCGCGCCGTGAGGACGCTTGACCTTGGCCAGCTTGTGGAAGGGGTCGCCCTTTATCCGCACGTCTGCCTGATCGTTGACTGCCGGCGCCAGCGCGTTTTTCAAGACCTGCATCCTGACGTTCGCCGCTCTGTGCCCCCGGATCGCCCAGGCGTCGCGCAGGTCGCGCAGCCAGGCCTGAGTGACCTCGAACAGCAGGACGTCGCCGAAGTCGGCGGTCATTTCGTCGATGTGGTCCTGGCAGGCCCGCTGTGTTGATCGGGCGTTCGAGAGGAACTCGGCCGATTTGTTGTAGGCCCTCAGCATGCCGCCGATGGTGTTCGGGGCGGGCTTAGAAGCCGCCTCCTGCGCCTTCGTCAGCCGGGCCAAGATCGTGTCGACTTCTGCCTGAAGCTCCAGCGTTCCGTCGGTCGATCCGAGAGGGCCTTCGTGGTAGTCGCCCTTGCGGAAGTAAAGATAGACGCGGCCCTGCCGATGGACACGGTGGATGTATCGGACCTTGATCAGGCCGTCTTCCGCCATTTCGAGCCCCCTGCGCGGGCGCGAACTCGGTCGAGCGCGGCCTCAACGCGGGTCTCCGCGACATCGGCCAACCCCCGCGCACTCGGCGATGCGGCAGTAGCATTTGCCGGCTGTTGGGAGACCATCAAACGCGGCGGCAGTGTAGCCACCCATTCGTCGATTTGGGCACGGCTGTAGCGCACTAGGCTTGCACCCATGTCCAACGGTCGCACGGGACAGACCTTAGTGATCGTCTCGACCCCCACGCCGATATAGGCGCAGAGCTGATCGCGGCTTAGCAAGGTCGGCCAGGTCTCC
Organism: Brevundimonas sp. TWP3-1-2b1; assembly: GCF_049896165.1. Lineage (NCBI taxonomy): Bacteria > Pseudomonadati > Pseudomonadota > Alphaproteobacteria > Caulobacterales > Caulobacteraceae > Brevundimonas > Brevundimonas sp. TWP3-1-2b1. The sequence goes on from NZ_JAFCTT010000008.1 coordinate 112,241, forward strand.
GGAACATGGCGGGGATGGCCGGGCTCGAACTCCGCTCGGCGCGGTCGAACTCTAACCTGAGACCCTTTGTGGTCCGCGCGGACCCGCTCATCGAGTGCGCTGCGCGGCTCGGTCGGGCGATACGGAGTCGGCGTAGACTCGAACGGCAACCGCGTCGCGCGACGGCCTCGTTCGTAGTCTGTCAGGTGCGTTACGCGTTCCGTGAACCCCATGGTGAGGCCTCCTATATCGGGTCGAAACCGGCGGCCGCGATCTTGTGGATGGGCTGCGGTTCGCCAAGCGGGTGATGGCCAGGGTCGAGTTCCACAATGCGGTCTGGGTTGGCGTCCCGCGCCAGCTCACCTGCCAGCCACTCATCGCTGACCAGTTCCGACCGACGCTCGACCCCGTGGGGCGGGAGCCAAGCAGCCAGGTCAAGAAGGGGCCGCTTCATCACCGTCGCGCTTCCCGTCAGTCTCAAGGTTGTGGTGGCCTCCAAGCGAAGCCTCAGTGACTGCGCTCAGTTGCCAGGACGATTGCAGCGGCCGCCACCTGCACATTTCGGTCAGAGAATTGCCCCCCGGGCGCGGGGCGAACCCCTCCGACGGCCACTACCGTTCCATCGGATAGGCTAGCAGACATGAAGGGGAGCAGCTTTTCGCCGGGGGCGAACGGAACCCAGAACGGCAGCTCATTGTAGACTTCCCCGCGATGCCAGATGAACCGGACCTCCCGCTCCAGCAGCACCGCTGCTCCTTGGGGGAAGAACCCGTCAGTGTCTGGACGATGCTCGTGAACGACAAGGTTCAGCATCAAGATGTTGTCGCTGAACGGCGGTAGGGGGCGCACCGCGCGCAGTGACGCCCAGACGGGTCGAGCGCCGAAATACGGCCGAGGTGGGAAAGAGGTGGCTTCCATCATAGGTTTATCTCTAGCACGACCCATAACCACGTGTCAAGAAACACGTTTATTTTCAACTACTTGTCAAGCGCATTTTTCGACACATGTCGCCTGACTAGGCGTCGTTGGCGGCATCCATGACCTGTGGATCGGCGTCGAAATCGGACCCCATCGAGTGGCAGCCTAGGTGGTTGAATTCGCCATGTAACAATACGTTGGCGCGCATGCTGATAGGCGTCTGTCGGGACCCCGTCTCGCCCCGAAATATTATTCTCATTCAGTATGTTATTTCATATCGGGTGGGGTCCCGCCTTCAACGCCGATCAACAGAGCAGACGCCTTTTGGACTGCCGGAAAGGGTGGAGACCGGACTGTCGCTTGAGGGTGGAAGACGGCCGTTCCGCAAAGCGACAATATGCGCGAGCCGATCCCGCTCTACGGGGCAAGGCGGTCGGTCCGGTGGCCCAAGGAACCGGTGGCCGGATTAGGCGCGGGTGCCGACGGCCAAAAGGTATTCCACGTCGAAGCGCGCCTTGTCAGCGCTCCCGCGGTTCCAGCGCGTGGTCAAAGCCTCAAGCGTGTCGTCGAGCTCACTTTCGCGCCCAGCGTTTTTCGCGTTGGCGCGGGCAACGATTGTCGGCCCGTAGGAGGCCGCCATATGGGCCGCGTAGTCGGTGGGCTTTTCGAAAGCAGTGACTTCGAGATTCTCACGATCCAGCTTTCGCCAACTCACCCGATCCCCGAACAGCTTTTCAATGTGCTGCTCACTTCCCCACAGCGGGGGCGGCTGGGCTCCCTGCGGCGGCGGCGGTGCAAACGGCCTCATCGTCGCGAACAGATCGCCGACCATGCCCTCTGGTGTCCAGTTAAGCATCCCAATGGTCCCGCCAGAGCGGCACACGCGGACCAGCTCGCCGGCCACTTTCTCATGTTGCGGAGCGAACATCGCACCGATTGATGACATGACGACATCGAAGGACTCGTCTTCGAAAGGCAAATTCTCGGCGTCGGCTTCTACCCATTCCAGATGGACGCCCTCACGCTTTGCACGTTCGCGGCCGGCGTCGAACAGCTCGGGAGTGAGGTCGCTCGCGGTAACGTGCGCGCCGGTGGCGGCGGCAGGGATCGCAGCGTTGCCCGTGCCCGAAGCAACGTCGAGAATTTTCATGTCGGAACGAATATCGCACGCTAGGACCAGGCGGGAGCCAAGCGGGAGCAGGAACGTCTCGACCATGCGAGGATAGTCGCCCGAAGCCCACATCTGGCGGTGGCGCATTTTGAGATCCGAATCGGACATCGCAGACACGGTTGACCCTCCCTCGCGACCTGCTGAACAGACACGTTTAACGGACACGTTTAACGGACACGCGCAGCCGCTTCAGCATATCGCCAACCGCGACAATGTGAAACAGCTAAGGGCCGCTTTGGGTCGGACTCAGCTCTTGGCTGTCGGCCCCAAAACAGAGATTGGGGCTACCGCCGCAAACCGGACCCGCCGAAGGGCTGTTCGGGGTGGGGAGCGGACCTACGCTTGGAACGGGACCGGAGCGGCTCAGCGCCAGAACAGGTCATTGGCGTCGGGCCGAAAAGCTGACTTTGCAAACCGCCGCGACGGGTCAGGCTCCGTCATTCCCGACCTGCCCGCTTTGCGCCCAAGCCCCATTCCGCGAAACAATACCGCGAGTACGTTGAGTGCGCTCATATCGCGGTTACCGATCGGTGAACGCCCATCGAAGGCTGACCCCCGCCGTTGTCGGCCTGAGCGGCGTGACCGCGTGTGAATCCGTCAGTCGGAACGGATCGCTGTAGGCAAAGGTATTCGCCTCTGTATCGAACACGTTGTCGATGAAGACGATCGCGGACCAGCTACCGCCCTCGAGGCCGACCGACGCCCGGGCCCTTGTGAAGTTTCCCTGGCGGTGGCGTTCTTCGGCGTCGAACGTCACATAGGAGGGACCCACGTAGGAGACGTCGCCGGTCACCGTTAGCCTGTGCTGACCCCAGATCGATCGGCGATACTCCACGCTGGCGTTGGCGGCCGCGCCGGGTACGCCGGGAAGGCCATTGTCGGCACTGGCATTGAAATCCGGGTCAGGGCGGGTGATCCGGGGATCGGCGACGAGGGCATTAACGCGGATTTTGAGATCATCGCTGACCTGCCAGTTCGCCTCGACTTCGGCACCCACATCGACCCCATCTCCGACATTGACAACGTAGCCGAGTCCACTGGGCAGAAACTGGTCGCTCTCGATGTCGATCCACCGGGAGGCGTAGGCCGATGCCCGGTATTGAACGCGGCCGTTCCATGCGAAACCCCGCGAGCCGACCTCATAGTTCCAAAGTCGATCGCCGGCGTATTCCCGGGCTGGCATTCCAGGAGCGCCGGTGAACCGCTGTCCGGCCGGACCGGCAGTATTGAATCCGCCCACGCGGTAGCCTTGACTGACCGAAGCGAACAAGGACTGGAAGTCATTTAATCGCCAGGACAGCGCAAGCTTGGGCGACAGCCCGGACGCATCGCCCGACCCGGCGAAAGTTCGGCCCACCTTCCTCTGTATGACAGAGGAATCGGTGCTGTAGTCGAAGCCATAGACGCGTGCTCCCGCCGTCATCGTCAGCACATCGGTCAGATCCCACGACGCTTCCCCGAACAGGGCCAATTCGAGCAGATCGTCCTTTCGCGTCTCGCCGTAGATGCGGACTTCGGACGTCGAGCGCAGGACCGACAGGATCGTCTCGGACCGGACGTGGCCGACACTGACGAAGGTGCCAGCCAGCCACTGAAACCCGTTGCGTCTGTTGGAGGCCAGTGTGGCCTCGGCCACGACCATCGAGATGCGCTTGCCCTCGTCAAGCGCGCCAGAGCGGGCACTGGACCCGAAGCGCGGCAGGGCGCTGGAAGCGTCATAGCGGCTATCGAAACGGTGATCGAGCCAGACCACGGAGCCATCGACCCGGCCCCAGTCCTGCAGGCCCTGTATGTTGACGAACCCCTCATTGAAAAGGTTGGTGTGCGGTTCACGTACCAGGTTGGCGCGACGCAGAGCGCCGCTGCCGCGATAGACATAGTGAGTGTCTTCAGTCTGGATCGTCTGGCTGACTCCGCCGACCTGAACGGTCCAGCCGGACCCCAGATTGACGAGGCCGGAAAGCCTCCCCCCGTATCTTCGTCCTTCATTGACCCTTCTAAGGGCCAGTTCGACGTCGTTGATATAGCCGCTGAAGGTCTCGTCGTAGGCGGCGGCCCGGACTGCGGCACGCCCTTCGAACAAAGGGAGGTTTCCGATCAACGAATAGTCTCGGTTGTCGCCAGCGGATCGTGTGCGTGAGAGCGTAGTCGCGAGTTCCAGATCGGTGCTCGTCAGATCGGGGCGCCGCGTGACCATTCGAACCACACCGCCGATGGGTCCGGCCCCGTAGAGCGTCCCCTGAGGGCCTCGCAACACTTCGACCCGATCGATGTCGATAAGCCTGAGATCAGGATCGGGCGCGTTGTAGGTGATCGGAACCTGGTCGAGATATAGCCCCACGGTCGATTGCGTCTGGCCCGTGAACGCGCCGTCAGACACGCCCCTCAGGAAAATCTTGTTGCGCCCGGGTCCGAGGTTGGTGACCGTCATTCCGGCTATCAGGGTCTCTAGATCACCCAGATCTACTGCGCTCCGACGCTCGATCCGGTCGCCGAGGATCGCGGTCAGACTGGCCGGAGCATTGCGCAGGCTCTCGGGGCGGCGCGAGCCCGTTACGACGACCTCGCCCAGATCAGCGATAGCAGGAACCGGCGGCACAGGATCGACGACCGGTGTTGGTCGCGAAGATGTCGCTTCCGCCACGCGACTGATGATGACTGCTCCGTCGGATCGGATGACGAAGCCACATCCCGATCCGCGAACGACCCGGCGAAGCGCAACGTTCAGGGACATGCGACCGCGCACCGCCGTCGTGGTGCCCCGACAGGCGGAAAGGTCGCCCCCCAATGTCACCCGCGCCTGAAGCGCAACATCGAGCAGTGCGCTCTCGACCGATTGGGACGGAATGTTGAAACCTGTGTCGAGCGATCCCGTGCGCGCCGATGTCGGGCCGGATAGAAGAAGCGATCCGGCGACCGTCAGCCAGAAGACCGAGCCGCGCAGACCTGCGGAAAACGCGCGGCTTCTAGCCCCCGTCACGCACAGTCAGGCGGATTTCAGACGCGGTCCGCTGCACCCGGACGGGCACGAAACCTTCAAGTTGTGCCAGCATGGTGGCCTCGTCGTCGATGCGCAGCGCCCCCGTAAACGACAGGCTGGCCGCAGAAGGGGATACCCTAACCGGCTTGTCGAAATAGCGCGACAGATCAAACGCCACCGATTGAATATCGCTGTCGCGATACACCAGAACCCCCTGGCGCCAGTCCGAAGCGTGAGACGGATCGATGCGCAACAGCCGGGGTCTGGAATCACTGACCTGCTCGAACCCCTGCCCCGCCGGCACGCGTATGAGGCCGAAGCCACCTGATCCAGTTACGGCCACGAGGCCGCGCGCGACATCGACCCTGAAATGGTGGTCGTGGCTGACGACATTGAACGCCGTGCCCAGCACCTCGACACGTCTTTGATCGGCCGACGAGACCACGAAAGGCCGGCTCGCGTCGTGAACAACATCGAAGGCGGCCTCTCCATCCTTCAGGTGAACCTGGCGAGCCCGTCCATTCAGCCGGACGCCTATCGTCGAATGCCGGTTGAGCTCAACATGGGAGCCGTCGCCCAGGACGACCGAGCGCGGGGCTTCATCGGCCGTATAGATCACCTCGGAACCCATCGGCATGAACTGGAACCACAGGCCCAACCCGAGCAAGCCAGCGAAGGCCGCGGCGATCGCAGGGTAGACGACTGAACGGCGTGATCTCGGGTAACTGACAGCCAGGGGCACGGACGATGGCCCGGGCGCGTTGGCGGCGGTGGGCTGGCCGACACCGTCGAGCGTGGACCACAGAGATTCTGCGTCGTCATAGGCGAGCCCATGGGACGGGTCGGCCTCCAGCCAGTCCTGGAACGCCAACCAGACGGCTTCAGGAGCGTCTTCGTCCCGGAGAGCGGCGAACCACACCAGAGCCTCCTCGGCGGGATCCTGATCATCCGGAATCGCGATCATGAAGTCACTGTGTCCAGCAGATGCCGCAAAAGGCGGACGCAAGGTTTAGACGGCACCGATCGGCTGCCACCTCCCTTGCCGTTCGAGCTTCCCTGCCCGGCATCTCTCATGACGATGCCACCTCTGCCAGGTGTCGCAATGCCCGCATCATGTGTTTTTCCACCGAACTCTTTGAAATGCCGAGATCGGACGCAACCTCGCCATAGCTGCGGCCATCGAACTTGTGGCGCTGAAAGACATCACGTGTCGTCGGGCTCAGATCCTCCAGCGCATTGATGAGTCGACGGAGCTGCTGGCGCGCCGCCACCGCACGCTCGGCTGTCGGCGCTTCGTCCTCGTCTTCAATCGGCCCCGTAGTGTGGTTCGTCCATCGCCAGGCCCCGTCGCGCCGGGCCGAACGCTGCGCCGAACGCAATCGGTCGGTGAGCAGATTGGCTGTCAACCGATAGAGAAAGGCACCCGGTTCGCGGACGTCCTGACCCTCCGGAAGCGCGGCGACCTTCAGGTATAGCTCCTGCAGGACGTCCTCCACATCGACATCGCTTCTCAGTCGGGCCCGCACGAAGCGACCGAGCGCATCCCTCTTTTCCAGATAGGCCATCACAAGAGGCGAGGCGTCGAAGACGGGCAACGATTCAGGCTCTCTCGGCGGACTTGCGGCGGACTTGCGGCGGACGGTGCCGAACGGCTCGGTCGCTGTTTCTGTCATGGCCCGTCGTTTTTCATGAGGCAAGACGCAGACTGTGCCGTCTGAGTTACGGGGCCTCGTATCGCTCCGGGAACCGTTGGCGATGACGACGAAGACGGGCAGACAGTTGCGTACATCGGGGAGCCTCGCGCGATCGGCGGGCCCCTGCCGTGTTTGACCTATGGCGCAGCGGATTCGTGCGGCGTCCGATCGACGCGGTCATGCGCGAAGCCGGCCCGAGGTCGGACGCGATCGTCTGGCTGCCGTCGGGTGGACCCTTCCAGTATTTCGCTGATCCCTTTCCCCTTTCGCGCGACGGCCTTGTGACCGTGTTCGTTGAGGCGTTCGACTATCGAACCCGGCGCGGGGAGATCCGGTATTTCCAGTATGATGCCGACGACGTGCTGGTCGCCGAGGGTGAGGCGTTGTCCGAGCCCTGGCACCTTTCCTACCCTCAAATCATAGAGGACGGCGGCGAGCTCTACATGCTGCCGGAAGGGCACAAGAGCGGCGGGCTGATCCTGTATCGGTGCGTACGCTTTCCTGATCAATGGGAACGGGCGGCGCGCCTGCTCGACGTTCCGGCCATCGATGCGACCGTCGTGCGCCACGCCGATCGCTGGTGGATGTTCCACGCCGTGCCGGGCCCCGACGACCGGGCGATGCGAGAACTTCATGTCGCATGGTCGGAAATCGTGACCGGACCGTGGACGGCGCACGCCGCCAATCCCGTCATGACCGGTTTCCCGCATTCACGACCGGGGGGGACCGCACTGGCAATCAACGGATGTATTGTCCTGCCGGTCCAGGATTGTGGTGAGGCCTATGGGGTCGCAATCAGCCTGCTGCGGATCCAGACCCTGACTCCCGACGATTTTCAGGCCGACATCGTCGGTCGGATCGAGCCTCAGGGTCGGCTTTCGGGTTTCGACGACGGTCTGCACACCCTGTCCGGTCATGGCGAGGTCACCTGTATCGACGTCAAATCGATCCGTCGTTCGCCACATGAGAGCTGGGTCCGTGCCGAATACAAGTTGCGGCGTTTGCTGGGCCTGAACGGGCCCGGCCGGGCACGCGGCCCTTCGCACCGTTGGCGATCCTCTACCCATCCCTCTGTTCGGAACCTCGCCGCCGGGACTGCTCGCCCATGAAGATCGCCATTGTGATGCCGCGCGGCAGCCGCTTCTGCCCGGACCATCCGAACTCCATCGAGACCGTGGTGGGGACCCTGCTTGCCTCCAGCCAGTACCGGCGCTCGACCACGATCATCTGCGACGAAGGGGCCAGCCATACTGGATCGGCTAATGTCGTCACCGTCCCCAAAGGCCTCGGGAGATCCGCGCGCAACAAGGCCGTGGAGGCCGTGCTTCGCGCTACCCGACCGGACCAGATCGAGTACCACCAGCACCTGAAGTCGGCAGCGGACATTTCCCGACGCTTCCCAGACACGCCTCATGTCCTCTATCGCCACACGCGCGTGAAACCCGCGCGTCATCCGATCGAGGGTCTGCGCTACCGGGCGCGCCTGAGACAGTTCGAAAAACTGGTGTTCGTGAGTCAGGCGGCGAGGTCGGAGTTCGTCCGTGACTATCCCTCGTTTGCAGACAGGGCAGCAGCGATCTGCAATCCGATTGATGGCACGGCCTGGTACGCAGACCCCGCCGCAAAGGAAAAGCGGATCGTTTTCGCCGGACGACCGACACTGGAGAAAGGGTTCGACCTGTTCTGCACGGCTTTGGCGGACGTGCTGGACCGCGCGCCGGAGTGGCAGGCCTCGCTGATGCTGGCGGAATGGGAAAGGCACGAAGACTGGGCGGGCCCTTGGCTGGCCGGACTGACGCGGTTTGGCGCGCGGGTTCAGGTCGTTCGCTCGGCACCTCTGGCGCGGGTCCAGGACGTGACCCGCCGGGCCGCGATTGCGGTCACGCCGTCGCGAGTCCCGGAAGCTCTGGGCTTGAGCGCGCTGGAAGCCCATGCGGCAGGCGCAGCGGTCGTCTCGTCGGGACGCGGGGGTCTGATCGAGGTCAGCGGGCCGCACGCGGTCTATGTGGAGCCCATCGAAGCCTGCGCCTTGTCCGATGCCATATGCGCCCTGATCCTGGATGACCATCGACGCCTCGCCATCGCCCGGGCAGGACAGGCCTATGTCGCCGCCGTGCATTCGCCCGCAAGCCGGGCAGGCCAGCTCGACCTGATGCGCGCCGAATTGAGTGTTTCGCATTCAGCGAAAGCGGCCGACATCTGGCTTGGCCAGCGGCAGGACTCCGTGCGGGACGGCTTGCTCCCAGCCTCGTCTGTATAGGCCTGCACAAGTCCCCGGGATGCGGACAGTGGCGCATCATTCCAGCCGGACCAGACTGTCATAGACGTGGGTGACCGCATCAAAGGTCACCCGTGATGGCAGGCCGGCGAAGGGTGCCGCCGCGAACCAGCTTGTAGTCAGACCAGCCAGAACGGGGTCTGCGATCCGATCCGTGTTCCAGCCTAGAAGCAAACGCCCGGCCGGCCGCAGGATTTTGGCCATGGCCGCCAGGATCTGCGTCTGCTGGTCAGTCCTGTCGACCCCATGCCCCAGCACGCCGTTGCACAGGATCGCGTCAAACGTCAGGTCATTGAACATCTGATCGACCCGACAGGCGTCGCCGGTCCGATGATGACCCGAAACGCCCCAGCGCTCAGCGCCCGGGTCGATGTCGGTCGTCCAGACCTCGGCACCGGCGTCCAGGAGAGGCGGGTAGTCATCACGGTTGTAGCCTCGACATCCGATAACGAGGATTCTGCCTGCTTCCTCAGCGAGGGCCGGGATCAGGACCTGCGCCATCATGACCCGGTCCGGCAAGGCGACGATCTGCTCGGCACCCGCCGACCGTGCCAGCTGACGACCGAAACCCCGACCTAGCCAACGCGTGATACGCGTCAAATCGTCCATAGTGATCTTCCCACGGTTTCGGAGACGCCAGGATACGTTGTTTTGGAGCGGGAGGGTGACGACGAAGCGACGGAAGCCATGCCATGGCCGTTGTGTTTGACGACATTGGACGCCTCACTTCAGCCGGTCGCCCGATGGACTTCGAACGGCTAGCGGCTTTAGGATGACCATCTCACCAAAATGCCAGGTGCAGTTCGATGCGATCGCTTCTTCGACGGCTCACGCCCCGGTCCGGCCCGGTCCTGCACAGTCTGAAGGGCGTCTGGACGCTCCGCCCGGATGACTGCCCCTGTGACCTGCATTTCGTCGAATGGATGGAACAGAGAAACGCGCGCGACGAGGTGGTCTTCCACTTCGGAACGGGCAGTCACCATCACGTCGGCATCAAGATGGGCGAGAGCGACCTTGGGGTCTCGGTCATGGGGATCACAGCGACCGCAAGGAATACGACACCTACATCGACCTGGTCACCCACCGGCCCGAACTGGCACGGTCCTACTGCGTCTATTTCGGCGACATCTACACCGCCAATGCCGCCCTGCTCCCCACCTTCGACGTCGTCACCCTGTTCCGCCTTTGCGAGTTCCGCACCGAAGAAAATGACGCCTATGGAGCCCTGACAGATCTGGAACTGACGCGCCTGTTCACCGAGCGCACCCGTCCGGGTGGCCATTTCTTGTTCTATACTGGCTCCTACGCCTACGCCCAGGCAGAGACGGTCATCACCGAATGGGCCGCGTCAAGCACGGTCGAGGAGGTCGAAGGATTCAAGACCCTGCGGGTATTTCGCAAGGTCGGGGCGGGGGCCCCGGAAAGTTGACTTCGGCAAGTCTAAAGGGGCCCTTTTCGTGCAGAAGTCAGGCCAGCCAAGGTCGAGACTGTGTTGGTCAAGTTGGCCTTCGAAACCGTCACACTCCAGAAATGGACGCCTAGCACCTTTGGTCACCATAGCCGCCGCATTCGCCTTTGGATGCTAGCGATACCTCCTCGACATCGAACTTTCCGACCCGGCCCTGGCTGACTGAAAGCGGACGTTTCGAACCGCCGCGTTGAGCCCGACTCTGTCGTTTGAGTCTTCCGACGTAAATGTCTCGAATGGGTCGGTTTCGGGCATTGGTTTGACGCCCGATTGCAGACATTCGATGGACGCGCCGTAAGCGGACATCGTGCAGGTCCGTTCGGGGTGGATAGGCGACATCGGACTTTTTCAACAGTATTGGCCGAGCGCGGACGTTGCGGAACTTTCCTTGGTTGTCGCAGCCTCGGGAGGCTCCAACGTATTTTGACCGCCTTCAGATGTGGAGGCCTAGTAGCCCTCGTCGACATTCGGGCGGAGTGTAGACCTGCGCATTTGTGCCCCAGCCAGCCGTAAGGCCTCGATTTGACGCTCGGCTGTCTGATCCAGAGTGGCGATCAATCGGACCCCGACTTCATCGCCGCGTTGCCAAACTACATCCGCCACATGTTGCGAACCTGAAGGTTGAATCTCAATTTTGATCCGGCCCGACATCTTGCTTTGAGAACGCAGGCGAAGACGTGCGCCGTCCCCATGCAAATCTCTGACAACTCCGTCGAAGACCTCGCCCCACAGACCGTGCGTAATCTGGCAACGCAAAACACACCGCTCCCTTCCAACCGAACAGCGGTCGAGGTTGGGCTGCGCGGCGTTCGATCCCATCTTCATCTGCTCAACCTGCCAACAATGTGCTTCGAAACCATTGAGGGCCATTTCGCCGCTAGCCGTCGGGCGACTTCAATGTCCGAAACGGGTCGGGAACGGCCAAAGGCATCGGACCGAAAAGCGGACGTTCGGATTATCGCCATCCCCAACCAGTCGCGAAAGCCGACTAGGATTTCGACGAAGCCGCCCGCATGAAGCCGTCTACCTAATACGACCGGATCGGCGATGTGATTGAGGAGTTGGTCAAGTTAACGCTGCGGACCCGTGATCGCTCCGATTATCTGGTGGATCGCTACAGCGAACGGAAATCTTCGGGACGCCTGAAGGCGGAGAACACTATCGTTACGGCGGCGATGATGCAGGACTGAAGTCTCGCGTCAGCTACCGGTATAGCCAAGCGAGGGCTCCATGGCCTCAAAGGTTCTGTTCATTCCATAGCCCTTCCCGAAGGGAGCATTGATATGGCCGTAGCGGATCGAAAGCTGATCCTGGGCGATCCGTTCATCCGTCGATTTCAACGCTGCCAGATACAGCGAGGCCGCCAGGCCACTGCGATCGGCCCCTGACTCACAGTGGATCAGGATTGGCTTGGGCATCGACCGCATGAGCGCGATCAGTTGCCAGGCTTCGGCATTCGTCAGGCCGCGTCGAGCTGACATTCGGAAATCGACGTGCTGCATCCCCTGGGCACGCGCCGCGAGGACCTCGTCATCATACCAGTCGGTCCCGGTATTCTCACCGCGTAGATTGATAATGGTGCGGATGCCGAGGGTTCGACGATATCGATTAATGTCATCGACGGACGGCTGAGCGGAGCGATAGAGCTCTTGCGCGACCACGGTGTGGAAGTTGTCCCGCGACGCGACGATCGCAGTGTAAACCAGAAGGCTTACGAGGGCGGCGAACCCACGGCGCAAACTGTCCTGAACAACAGGGCGCGCATCTTGGCTTGAAGGTCGAGCCGACGGCTGGTCGAGCTGAAACCTTCAGGCACCACCTCAACGTATCGATCACAGGACATCGCCACCATCCGCCGAGACGGGGCTTTCTAGGCCTGCGCGACCGCTGACGCGCATTGGGAATCGACAATGTGCGGCGATGTCCCGGCGTCGGCACACTGGGCCGTGGCAAACTCCCTCTCCAACCCAATCCAGAGAAACTACGCCAGGCTTGTTGTGACCGCCCTGGGCCTGACACTGTCCGGATGCGCGACCTATCAACCCGCTCCGGTGGACCTTCCGCCCGTCCTTTCGGCGCGGCGAGCCGAAATCCTGGACCCGGCGTGGGTGAGGGCTGTCATGGGCAACATCGCGCCCGGAGCGTCGCAGGACGGTCGGGCTGACCGTCTTTCTCTCTTCGCGGCCGCCTTGATCTATAATCCCGACATAGAGGCATCGCGGGCCGCCGTGGCATCGGCCGTAGCCGGGGTGCAGGCGGCGCGTGTCGCGTCTGCGGCAAACCTCACGCTCACTGCCGAATATGCGAAAGATGCCAGCGCGACCTCACCCTGGCTGCTCGGCGCGGTCCTGGACCTGCCGCTCGACCGAGGCATCCGTCGCAACGCGCGGACGGTCGTTGCTAGCCTGGCTGTGGATGCCGCCCGCTATGACCAGGCCGAGGTGATCTGGATGGCTCGGATGGCGATCCGAAAGGCCTTGACCGATCGGCTCATAGCCGCACGGCGCGCCGACGCTTTCCAAAGGGTCGTCGATCTGCGCGTCCGTCAGCAAACCGTGCTTGAGCGCCGGGTCGCAGCGGGGGAAGCCAGCCGGGCCGAGTTGGATCGCGTTCGGGCCGATGGCGCGGACGCGGTGCGAGGCCAGGGGGATGCCCGCGTTCAGGCGCGGGATGCTGAGCTTCGCCTTGCCGCAGCGGTGGGATTGCCCACCGACGCCCTTTCGGGGCTCACGCCGGAATGGCACGAGTTCGACACACCGGTCGGCGACCCAGGTGTCGGCGTAGACTCCGCGCAGTTGACCCAGGCGCTTCTGAGCCGTGCGGATGTGTTGAAAGCCATCATCGCCTACGACCAGGCCGAGGCCGATCTGCGGCTGGAGGTGGCGAAACAGTATCCCGCCCTAACAATCTCACCGGGCTACACTTGGGAACGTGGGCTGATGAAGCTGCCGGTCTCGCTGGGGCTCGCGCTGCCGCCCTGGGATTTGAACCGCAGCGCTATCGCACTGGCGCAGGCGCGACGGACCGAGGCGGGGCTCAAGCTGGAGGCCATTCTGGCTTCGGCCGATGCGGCGCTACAGGCGGCCCTGGCCGAAACCCGCGCCTCACGCCTGGCGCTTGATCAAGTCAGGACGGTCGAGACGCCTACGGCGAAAGCCTTGGCGGATCAGGCTGATCGCGAGATCAGGGCGGGTGCCATCGACCGGGCGGAATGGGCGGCGGCTCAGGCTGGGGCGGCTCAGACGCGCCTTGTCGAGCTTGATGCTTTGGCGCGCGTCCATGCCGCCGATGCAGCCCTGGAAGACGCCGTCCGTCGCCCGCTCGAAGGCCCGGAGACCCAAATCCTCTACGCATCCGATCGGAGCCGCCAATGACCCGCCTCGCTGCCATCGGGTGGACGGCCCTGGGGGCAGTGGTGTCCTCGGTCGTGCTGGTCGGCTTTGTGATGCCAAAGTCGGGGCTCTTGCCCGCACCAGCGGAAGCGCAGGGCGAACCGATTGTGGACGGCACTGTCCATCTCGAACCGGACCAACAGCGCAGAGCAGGCATAACGACGGCATTGCCGGTGTCCGGCTCCGCGCCGACAGTCCAGTCGGCCTATGCGCGCGCCCTGGACGTGGGGCCTCTGGCAGCGATTGACGCCGAGATATCAGCCGCCAGCGCGGCGGCGTCCGCCTCTCGCGCCGAGGCGCTTCGGCTGACGAGTCTGGCTGCCCAGGACCAGAGCGCATCGGCACGGTCGGTCGAAGCGGCGCGCGCCCAGGCGATCGCGGATCAGGCTCGCGTCGATCTCGCGTCACGCCGCATCGGCCTGGAGTTCGGTCCCGGTATGGCCCGCCTTGGCTTCGGACAGAGACGCGCCCTGGTGGCCGAGATCGCGGCCGGGCGCGCGGCCCTGATCCGCATCGACCGTCCGGGCGGGACAGTCGCCGGTCGCGTCCGCATCCTGGATGGAAATCTCAGCGCGATCCCGGTTTTTCTCGGCGCTGCATCGACGTCCGATGCGCGATTGCAGAGCGCCGGAATGTTGGCGGTCGTGCGAGGACAGTTGGCGGCTGCTGCGATGGGGGGACGCGTGCTGGCCGCCACGGTGGAGACGGATGCCGCTGAATCAGGGACGATCCTCAACCGGGACTCGCTCGTCCGTTGGCGGGGCGGCCTCTGGGCCTATGTCCAGACCGGCCCAGACACCTTCGTGCGCCGTGAACTGAGTGATGCGCGGCCGGTTGAAGACGGATGGTTCGTTCCGAGCGGTTTCACCTCGGCCGACAAGGTCGTCGTCGCGGGCGCAGGAGTCCTCCTGGCCATCGAACGCGGCGGCGACGCCCCGGCCGAGGAAGACTGAGCCATGCTGTCGCTGATCGTCCGGCTCGCCCTGCGCCATCCCGGCATGGTGGTGCTCGGCACACTGTTGTTGTTGGCGTTCGGCGTCGTGACCGTGGGCTCGGCGCGCTACGATGTCTTTCCCGAATTCGTGCCGCCCCAGGCTACCGTTCAGGCCGAGGCCCCCGGCCTCACCCCTGAACAGGTCGAGGCACTCGTCACGCGCCCGCTGGAGACCACCATCAACGGCTCCAACGGGGTCGCGACGGTTCGCTCCGAGTCGATCCAGGGTCTGTCGGTCATCACCGTTATTTTCGCGGAGGGGAGCGATCCGTTCCGCGCGCGTCAGGTTCTCGGCGAGGCGCTCAGCGAGGCTGCGGGGCAGCTGCCGGTGGGCGTGTCCGCGCCCAAGCTCAGCCCGTTGACCTCTTCGACTATGGACCTGCTCAAGATCGGCTTCGTCAGCGACACGCTGAGCCCGATGGCGCTGCGGGACCTGGTGCAATGGACCGTGCGTCCCCGCTTGCTCGCCACGGCCGGGGTTGCCCGTGCGACGGTCTTTGGGGGCGAGTTGCGCCGGCTTGAGGTCCGCGTCCGACCCGACGCCCTGATTGCCCGCGATATCCCCCTGTCGGACGTCCAGAGCGCGGTCCAGGCGGCGGCGACAGTGCGCGGCGGCGGCTTCTCGGAAACATCGACCCAGCGAATCCTGATCGAGCCGACCAGCGGTGCGGTCACGCCGCAAAGCCTGTCGGGGGCGGTCCTTCCGGCGGGCACCGGTCTGCCGGTGCGCCTCGGAGACGTGGCCGACGTTGTCGAGGCGTCCGCGCCCCGGTTCGGCGACGCCAGCGTCATGGGCCGACCGGGTGTTCTGGTCTCGCTCTCCAGCCAGTATGGAGCCAACACCTTGCAGGCGACACGGGCGGTCGAGGCGACGATCGCAGACTTGCGGCCGGGTCTGGAAGCCCAAGGAGTGAAACTCTATCCGGCGCTGCACCGTCCGGCCAACTTCATCGACGCCGCCCTCGGGGGCATCCGCACGGACCTGTTGATCGGAGCGGCGCTGATCGGGCTGATCCTTATGGCTTTCCTGCGCGATCTGCGAGTCGCTTTCATCGCCTTCATCTCCATTCCTCTGTCGCTGCTGGCCGCCCTCATCGTCCTGGATCGGCTCGGCCAGACGATCAACACCATGACGCTGGGCGGGCTTGCCGTCGCGCTCGGCGTGGTGATCGACGACGCCATCGTCGGGGTCGAAAACATCGTGCGGCGTCTTCGCGATGCCGGTCCCGACACAGATCGCCAGGCGGTCATCGAAGCAGCTTCGGTCGAGGTCCGGGCACCGGTGGTCTATGCGACCTACGTTCTGGCCCTGACGATCGCGCCGATCCTGTTTCTGACCGGCCTTCAAGGTTCGTTCTTCGGACCACTGGCGTTCGCCTTTCTGCTGGCGACCCTGGCCTCCCTGGTCGTGGCCGTGACGGTCACCCCGGCGCTGTCGCTTCTGCTTCTTCGCCGTGTGAAGCTGCACGACGAACCCAGCTACATCACCACACTAAAGAACGCCCACGCCCGTCTGCTCGATCCGATCTGTGCTCGTCCCCGTGCCGTCGCGCTGGGGACGCTGGGCGTCGGGCTCGTGTCGCTGCTCGCCTTCTTCGCGTTTGGCTCGGAGCTTCTGCCATCGTTCCGGGAGGGCCATTATGTGCTCAAGATCAACGGACCGCCCGGAGCCTCGATCGGCTGGATGCAGGCCGTCGGCGTGCGCATTTCGCGCGACCTTTTGGCGGTGCCCGGCATCGCGACAGTCGAACAGCAGATCGGTCGCGCCGAGTCGGGAGAAGACACTTTCCCGCCTCACCTCAGCGAAATGCATGTGGAGCTGAAAAAGGGAGCCGACGACAAAGACGTGCGTGAGGCGATGGCCGAGGTCTTGGCGCGCTATCCCGGCATGACGACCGAAACATTGACGTCCCTCGGTGACCGGATCGGAGAATCCTTGTCCGGGGAGACGGCGCCGGTCGCCGTTGCGATCTATGGACCCGATCTCGACGTTCTCGACCGGGTCGCCGCACAGTTGGCTCAGACGCTACGGGCCGTTCCAGGCGCGGCTGAAGTTCAGGTCCGCGCGCAACCGGGCGCTCCGACACTGCGCGTCAAACTCGACCCCGCCCGGATGGCGCTACGTGGTGTCACTCCCACCGATGCCTATGACGCTATAGATACGGCGTTCCAAGGCCTCACGGTCGCTCAGGTCACCGACGCCGATCGTCTGACCGAAGTCGCCATCACCTTACCGCCTGAACTCCTTCGCGATCCCGAAAGCCTCGGAGCCGTTCTCGTCCGCTCCGCAACGACCGCAGTTCCCTTGTCCCAGATCGCGACCCTCCGGCTGGTGGATGCCCGGACTTCGATCAACCATGAAGGAGGCCAGCGGCGACAGGTAGTGACGGTCCGTCCGACCCGCGCAGACGTCTCCGGCTTCGTTCGTGACGCAAAGGCTCGCGTCGCATCGGGGGTGACGCTGCCGCCGGGGGTCTCACTACAGTTCGCGGGTGTCGCCGAGGGACAGGCCGCCGCTGCGCTCCAGATTTTGACCAACGTCGCCGCCGCCTCCATCGGCGTGGTCGCGCTGCTCGTGCTCGCGTTCGGCGGTGGACGCCCGGCGGGTCTAATCCTGGCCGGGACGCCCTTTGCCCTGGGCGGCGGCATCGCCGCCGTCGCCATGACCGGCGGTATTCTCTCGCTCGGGGCGTTGGTGGGTTTTGTCACTCTGTTCGGCATTGCGGCGCGTAACGCTATCCTGCTGATTTCCCATGTTGATCATCTCGTCGAACAGGAAGGCGAGCCTTGGGGCCTGGAGACGGTCCTTCGGGCGACCCGCGAGCGGGTTACACCCATCTTGATGACGGCGCTCGTCACTGGGCTGGGCCTTGCGCCGTTGGCGCTGGAGGCGGGTCATGCCGGGCGCGAAGTTCAGGGACCGATGGCGGCAGTCATCTTGGGTGGGCTGGCGACGTCCACCTTGATGAGCTTGCTGCTGTTGCCCGCGCTGGTTCTCGCCTACCGCTATCCTTCGCCCGCTGAACCGAGGCCCTTCGCCCATGCGCCTGCTGCTGATCGAGGATGACGCGGAAACGGCCGACTTCGTCGCCCAAGGCTTGGCGCGACGTGGACACACGGTCGAGGTCGAAATGGACGGCGGGCAAGGCCTCGATCGAGCGCGAGCGGGCGGGTTCGATGTGCTTGTGCTGGATCGGTTGCTGCCGACGCGCGACGGCCTGTCGATCATTCGGGACCTGAGGGCCGCCGGGATAGACCACCCGACGCTGATGCTGACCGCGCTTGGGTCGGTCGTGGACCGGGTGGCGGGCCTGGAAGGCGGCGCGGACGATTATCTGGTCAAGCCCTTCGCCCTGTCCGAACTGTTCGCCCGCGTCGAGGCCCTCGGCCGACGCCGGGGACAGGTGCCGGGCGCATCCCTACAGCTCGCCGATTTGACCCTGGATCGGCTCAGGCGCGAGGTTCGCCGGGGCGAGGCGAAGATCGATTTGCAGCCGCGCGAGTTTCAGCTTCTGGAGTCCCTGCTCCTCCAATCTCCCAATGTGGTCACGCGCGCGATGCTGCTGGAGCAGGTCTGGCGGTTCCGCTTCGATCCGGGCACCAATCTGGTCGAGAGCCACGTCAGCCGCCTGAGGGCCAAGATCGATCGCGGTGATGACCAGGCATTGATTCATACCGTGAAAGGCCAGGGCTATGCGGCGTTTGCGTCCTGACAGCTGGCGTCGGACAACCAGCGGCCGGATCGCTCTGTTGCAGGCGGGGCTGCTCGCCTTCGCCATCGGCGGCGCGGGCCTGGGCGGCTGGCTGGCCACCCGGGGGCTCGCCGAGCGCGATGCGCGCGACCGGATCACGCTTGAGATCGACGCGATGGCGCGAGAGATCGCGTCCGAGGGGCGACGGGCCGCCATCGACGCCGTGATGGCGCGGGCCGAGCGACCTGGCGCCTTGGAATACCGGCTTGAGACCGAGACCGGCATCGTGCTGGCGGGCGACCTCACCACGCCGTCGGCGGGCAAACGATGGGGCATCATCGACGTCAGCGACGAGACCCCAGGATTCGAGGGCAAGCAGCGGCTTCTGGTGCATCGCCAGACGATGCCGGACGGCTCGATCCTGACGGTGGGTGACGATCTCGGGCGTGGTGAGGCGTTGCGCGATCGCCTGTTTCGCTCCTTCCTCGCCTGGGGTCTTGTGTCTCTTGCCCTGGGCTTGACAGCCGGTCTCCTGCTGAACCGGCGTGCCTTGTCGCGTATGGACGGGCTGGTAGGGGCCGTCGCCGCCGTGGCCGATGGCGACCTTGCGGCCCGTGCACCCTTGCGAAGCCTGCCGGCGTCACGGCGCGACGACATCGACCAACTGTCGGAGGGTATCAATCAGATGCTCGATCGCCTGGACCTCCTGGTCGCTGCGGTTCGCCGGGTGTCCGCCGACGTGGCGCACGATCTGCGAACGCCCCTCTTTCATGTGCAGCAGCATCTGGCATCGGCGGAGGCGGCCACGACGTCCGGGGCGCGTCAGCGGGCGATCACGGCTGCCGGCCAAGGCGTTTCATCGGCCCTGCGCGTCTTCGAGGCCATGCTTCGCCTCGCGGCCATCGATGCGGGCGAGGCGCGCGCTCGCTTTTCCGAAGTCGATATCAACGAAGTAGCGGATCGCGTGGTCGATGCCTATCGACCCGAGGTCGAGGCGTCCGGCCGAACCCTGTCGCTGACGTCTGGGTCGAATTCGCAAGTCTATGGCGATGCGGATTTGATCGCCCAGGCTTTGGCCAATCTCATCGAAAACAGCCTCAAACACGCAAGCGCGGGCGCCCGGATTGCGGTCGGGATCGACGGCGCCATGAACGAGGTCAGCCTGAGTGTCGCGGACGATGGCCCTGGTATTCCGGCCGAACTGATCGAGATGGCGCTGAGGCCCTTCTCGCGGCTCGACGGATCACGCTCCTCGCCAGGCACTGGCCTCGGCTTGCCCATCGCCGAAGCGGTCGCGCGGCTGCATCACGGCTCGCTGGTCCTTCAGGATGCTCAGCCCGGCCTGAAGGCGACAATGACGTTCCCCATCATTCCCGTTGATGGCGCGCACGGCGAGCAGCCTCCGATCGCGCAGGCGAACACATGACGCCTTCTACATCAGGACGGCGGCCATCCGGCCTGCGTGCGGTGCCCGCCGGCGTCTGGACTCTGGGGTTCGTGTCTCTGTTCATGGATGTGTCTTCAGAGATGATCCACAGCCTGCTCCCGGTCTTCCTGGTCAGCGGTCTGGGAGCCAGCGTGGCGCTGGTCGGTCTGATCGAAGGTATGGCCGAGGCCACGGCCTCGATCACTAGGGTTTTCTCTGGCTACCTCAGCGACCGCCTGGGCAAGCGCAAGATGCTGGCCGTCATCGGCTATGGGCTTGGCGCTCTCACCAAGCCCATCTTCCCGCTGGCGGTCACGCCGTTCGAGGTCTTCGGCGCACGTTTCGCCGACCGGATCGGCAAGGGCATTCGGGGGGCACCGCGTGACGCCCTCGTCGCCGATCTTGCGCCCCCAGAAATCCGGGGCGCGGCATTCGGGCTGCGGCAGTCGCTCGACACCATCGGCGCCTTCGCGGGTCCATTGGTGGCCATGGGTCTTATGGTCCTGCTCGCTGGCGACATTCGGGGGGTCTTCGCCTGGGCCATCGTTCCGGCGCTGATTGCCGTCGCCTTGCTGGTGTTCGGCGTTCGCGAGCCAGAGCCGACAACAACCCCGAAGGTGGCACGGTCGCCGATCCGATGGAGCGAGCTACACACCCTGGGCACGCCCTTTTGGTCCGTCGTCGGCTTGGGTGTCGTCTTCACCATGGCCCGGTTCAGCGAAGCCTTCCTGGTGCTGCGGGCCCAGGACGTCGGCCTGCCGATCGCGCTGGTGCCGGTGGTTATGGTGGTGATGAACGTGGTCTATTCCCTGGTCGCCGCGCCGGCGGGAAGCCTGTCCGACCGTGTCGATCGTCGCTGGGTGCTGGCCGCCGGTCTCGTCTGCCTGATCATCGCAGACCTTCTGCTCGCCAGCGGATCCAGTGTGGCTGTCGTCCTTATCGGCGTGGCCTTGTGGGGCCTTCACATGGGTTTGACCCAGGGTCTGCTCGCGACCTTGATCGTGGATACGACAGACGCATCCCTCCGAGGCACGGCCTTTGGCCTGTTTGGTCTCGCCACGGGCGTCACGATGCTGGTGGCGAGCGGACTGGCTGGCCTTCTCTGGAGCACGCTGGGTCCGAGCGCGACGTTCTTGGCTGGATCGTTGTTCGCCGGGATATGCCTCGCAGCACTGGCGGGGGTCGTCCTGCGCCGGTGAAATGGCCGAGCCGTTTCGGGGGGTGGTCGCCGTCATCGATCTGGTCGTGAACCTCGTCAGCGCCGTGCTGCTGGCTGGGAGGGCACCACCATCATCATGGGCATGATCACGATCATCACCACCACGGCCATGGCGACGACAACCTTCGTTCCGCTTACTTCCATGTGATGGCGGAAGCCCTGCCGTCGGTCTTGGCCATCATAGCCCTGTCGGCGGGCCACTATGTCGGCTGGACCTCGACGTTCCAGCCCCCCTGGCGCATGTGCGCGATCTAGAGCACTTCGCGATCTGATTGAATCGCAGGGGATTCCCAAGGGAGCCGGGTTCTGATTCAACATTCCTGCTGGAGGCGGAGGCCAGCATGAATGAGCAAGGCGCTTTCGGTGGATCTGCGGGATCGTGTGATCGCCGCGATTGAGGACGGGATGTCGTGCCGTCAGGCGGCGGCGCGGTTCGGGGTCAGCGCGGCCAGTGCGATCCGCTGGCGGTCACGGATGCGGACGCAGGGCGATGTACGACCTGGACCGCTGGGCGGGGACCGTCGATCCGGTCGCATCGAGAGCCTCGCCGGCCTGATTCTGGGTCTGCTGGATCGGCAGACGGACATCACGCTTGCGGAGCTTCGGGCGGCGCTGGCGGAGCAGGGCGTGGCGACCAGCCTGTCGAGCCTGTGGCGGTTCTTCGTGCGCCGCCGGATCACGCTCAAAAAAAGTCGGCGCACGCGGACGAACAGAGCCGTCCCGACGTCCTGATGCGACGGCAGGCCTGGTTCGAGAACCAGCTCGATCTCGATTCGGAACGGCTGGTCTTCATCGACGAAACCGGAGCCTCCACCAAGATGGCCCGCCGCCACGGGCGTGCGCCGCGCGGCCAGAGGCTGAGGTGTAGCGTGCCCCATGGTCACTGGAAGACCACCACCTTCGTCGGCGCCCTGCGGCTGACGGGCATGACCGCCCCGATGGTGCTCGACGGCCCGATGAACGGGACCTGGTTCCTGGCCTATGTCCAGCAGGTGCTGGCCCCGACCCTGAATCCCGGCGACGTGGTGATCATGGACAACCTCGCCGCCCACAAGAGCACGCCCATCAAGGACGCGATCGAGGCCGTCGGCGCACGACTGCTGTTCCTGCCGCCCTACAGCCCTGACCTTAATCCGATCGAGAACGCCTTCGCCAAGCTCAAGGCCCTGCTGAGAAAGGCCGCCGCCAGATCCATCGAGCAGCTCTGGGACGCCATCGCCCGCATCATCCAGACCTACTCACCTCAGGAATGCGCAAACTACTTCGCCGCCGCAGGCTACGATGCAGACTGATCGGAAAATGCTCTAGCCGCCGCAGCCGCCGCACCAAGGCGTCTTGTAGGCGATCAGGGGCTTCGGTGGCTCCGCCAGGGCGGAGCGGCGACCAAGGCCCAGGCGGGCTAGACCCCAAGCAAGATTCGGCGGGAAGGCAACGAATCAGCCATGTCATGGCTCTCGATCACTGAGTGAGCGACACCTTGAAGGGTGTCGCGGGGTCTGGCGGTGGTCACGGTGTTTCGGTCGCGGTGCGGAACGGACCTAGAAAATCGCCTGACAACGAAAAGACGCCCGCTCTTGCGAGCGGGCGTCCCCTTCATCCTACATCTCGTCGCAGCAAGAGCCGCCGTCGCAGCAGGCGGCGAGCGCCTGACAGCAGGACGCGACCGCCTTGGAGACGGCCTCGGGAGCGGCGGCGAAGGCGGCCGTGCCGGAGACGAGCAGCGCGAAGGCCGCGATTGTCAGAGTGCGTTTCATGATGTGTATCCATTGAAAAAGAGAAGTTTGGTGTTCAAGCGGATGCTTTACCGGGGTGGCGGGTCTTCGGCTTCAGGCTGGATCGGGGTGAGCGGCGTCTCGCTGTAGCGATAGGTCTATGGCACCCCGACGACAGGAAGACTGAGCGCCATCGGCTCCACGATCATCGCTTGGCAGAGGACCGCGCAATGCGGCGCGCAGACAGGCTTGCCCGTATCCTCGCAGGGAATCGGCTCATCGGTTCCGCTCATCGTCATCGTCGCCGTCATCGAACCTGGAGTAGCCTCGGCGGCGAGGACCACGGTCGACACCATGAGCATCGCCAGCAGCGCCACGAAGGCACTTGCGAAGGCTCTGGTGCTATGGCGGAGGCCGTTCATACCCCGTCTTACGACAGGAGTGTCCGGTGCGTTACCTGAAATGTCGTGGAGACGAAGGGTGGCAATAAGCCCCTTGCTGTTGGCTCACCGAGTGTGATTCAGGTCGAGATCGACATGATTGCTATATCAGCCAGGCGGCACACCTAACGCGCTTGCACATGCGGTCCCGTTCTGAGACGCCAAGTGAGCCCAAGCTAGGACTATGCTATTGTGTTACATAGCGGGATGATCTAGTCTATTGAAATTGCTGGATATTGCGCCAGCCTACGAATCTGAGGGTCGGACGTTCGAATCGTTCCGGGCGCGCCATTTCTTTCAATGACATTGCAGCAGCTTGTGATCTGCCTCGATGTCTCGCCGCAGCGGTTGGAACTGTAACAGCCGCTCGACGCCCGTTGTCGACTTTGAATTCGCGTCGCTTCTCTCCGGCTCATGAGTCTCGGGCTCATTGGCCTGAGCCGGTCCTTTCTGGCCGGGGTTGCCGCGGGTGGTGGCCGACGGCGGTGGGGCGGGGCGGCTCAAGGTCTACGTCGCAAGCCCCGAGTGCTTACCTTCTCTGTCAGGCAAGGCTAGGCTGCCGGAATGCAGGAACCATCAAACGCGACCCGGCTGAGGATCCGTGCCCCGGACGACTGGCACGTTCATCTTCGCGACGGCCCGATGTTGAGGTCGATTGTCGACCACACGGCGCGCCAGTTCCGGCGCGCGATCGTCATGCCCAATCTGACGCCGCCGATCACCATGGTCGCCGCCGCCGAAGCCTATCGGGCGCGAATCCGTGAGGCTTTGGGTCCCGGTCTCGCGTTCGAACCCTTGATGATCTGCTATCTCACCGACGATTCTGATCCCGATGAGATCGCGCGCGGATATGAGGCCGGGGTGTTCACCGCCTGCAAGCTCTATCCCGCCCATGCGACCACCAATGCCGATCACGGCGTCACCGACATCCGCAAGATCTATCCTGTCCTGGAGCGATTGCAGCGGCTCGGCATGCCTTTGCTGCTCCACGGAGAGGTGACGGACCAGGACGTCGATGTCTTCGATCGCGAAGCCGCCTTCATAGAGCGCGTCTACTCGAAGATCGTCGTTGATTTCCCGGCGCTCAGAACAGTGTTCGAGCACATAACGACCGCCGACGCCGTCGCCTTCGTCGAGAGCGGAGGCTCGAACCTGGCGGCGACCATCACGCCCCATCATCTGCGGATCAATCGCAACGCCATGTTCTCGGGCGGCATTCGCCCGCACTTCTATTGTCTGCCGGTGGCCAAGCGCGAGCGGCACAGGCTCGCCCTGCGGCGCGCGGCCATGTCGGGGTCGCCGAAATTCTTTCTCGGGACGGATTCTGCCCCCCACCTGATCGGACAGAAGGAGTCCGCTTGCGGCTGCGCCGGCATCTTCAACGCGCCCTTCGCGATCGAGAGCTATGCCGCGACGTTCGACGAAGACGGCGCGCTGGACAAACTCGAGGCCTTCGCCTCCGAACATGGCCCGCGTTTCTACGGCCTGCCGCTGAACACCGACAGTATCGTCCTGGAGCGGGTCGATGTCATCGTTCCCCAGCGGATCACAATGCTGCCCGAGGGCGAAGTCGTGCCGTTCCACGCGGGGGAGACCCTGCCCTGGAGGCTTTGCGATGTCGCGCTGATCGCGTGACCAGCCTCACGGTCTCGCAGCAGATCGTCGCGTCATGACCGGCCCTCATCGCAAGGCGACGGGCGCATCAGGAGGCTGCGCCGCGACACGATCAGATTGGCGAGTATCTGGAGGTCATTGGTCAGATCGATCGGATCCTCGATCAGTGAGGACTTCAGGGCCGACTTGAGCCAAGGGCTCATGTCGGGGTGTTCCAGAACCCAGTGAATGCGCGCGTCGATCGTCTCCAGATCTGCGCAAGGCGTATCGATTTTCTGGTCCAAACCAGCCGCCCCTCAATTTTGATCCTAAGGATTGCAGTCGCCGCACGAGCCGGGATCGGCAGTGGAGGCGGGAACCGGGCGCTCCTGCCTATGCCCGCAGCCGACACAGGCGAGACACTCGGCGCGGATCTTGATCGTCGGCTCGCCGCAGTCCTCGCAGGGCAGCCCCGGGAGCCGCTCCGTGACCGAAAATCCGGGCCGGGCGCACTCGGGACACCGGCTTTGCGATTGCCGCACAAGGTCCAGGGTAGCGTGGCGGATCGCACGCATCCGGCGGCGATTGCGGTGGGCGCGCATGTCCGTCTCGACAAAGGCCTCGCCCGACCGCAGCACCATCCGCCTGATCGCCTGGTCCAGGGCTTGCCAGTGCGCGATGTCCTTGACGGGCGGGACGTCCAGTACGGGTGCGCCATCAGCGCAGGCCGAGACGATCAGGCCCTGGGCCGGAAACCCCACGCGAGTGGCGAAGCGTCGCGCGGCCTCTGTCGTGGTCACGATCTCATGCGCGAAGCGGGTCTTCGGATCGGCGAAATGGCCGACCAGTTCCAGGCCGGTCAGACGGTCGATCAGGACCACGATCTCGCGCCCGAGGGGCACGAACGGCATGAAGGGGTGGGGCCCGAAACTGCCCTCGCTGGCGAGACCGAACCGTGCGTCGGGGGCGCGGTCGAATCCCGCAGCGATCTTGGCGCGGGCGGCATCGAGAGGCGTTCCCTTGCGCTCAACGGTCCGGCTGAAGGTTCCGAAGACGTCAGTGTCCAACCCCGCCGCAACCTTGAGCGTCAAACCGAGAAACCGCGAGACGATCGGCGCGATGGCCGTCTCCTTGCCGTGCATGGTGGCCAGAACGGCGCATTCGCCGGGCCAGGGCGGCCCGCCTTGCCTGGCAGGAAAGGCCAGTGGGCGGACCGTCCCGGGCCCCACCGCGAAGTCATGATTCGACAAGGCGGAGGCGACGAACGGCATGGGACCTCAGTGCGCCGCGGGGACCGGGGCGGCCTCGGGCATCATCGAGGAATGCAGATGGTCGATCTTCCAGGCGTCGTCCTCGAACCGGTAGATGAACGAGTAGCGGGCGTGGACGTCACGCGTCTGACCCGTCGCGGCGTCGGTCAGGGTGACCGTCCAGGTCCCGACCCGCGAGGCGGTGTGACAGTCGATCTCGATGGTGCTGGTATCGATCCGCGCCACGGGCTTGTTTTTCAGGAAGCTGACGAAATAGTCCCGAACGCCGGCAGGGGTGGTGCGGGGCGTATTGGAGACGGTCGGCAACAGAACCGGCTCATCGGTGAACAGGGCGGTCACGACATCAGGATCACGCGTGGCCCAGGCTTCGGAGAAGCGCCCGAACTGCGCTTCGATGTCGGCCGTCGTCGCGGCCGGACAGGGCTGGGTCGTCTGGGCCGTGGGCATCGCCCAGGCCGACATCGGCGCGCCCGTCGAAATCAGGGCGGTGGCAGTGACGAGGGAAAGGATGTTCATGCTGGCTCCGTGAGAGGTCCGGCGATTTCCGGAGGGTGGTCCTGGGGATGAAGGGGGTTGGCGATTCGAGGGCGCGTTCACCTCCAGAGCCAGACAGCCGCAGCGGTATAGAGGGCGATGCCGACCGTCAGGTTGAACGGGAAGGTGATGGCCAGAGACGCCGTCACGAAGACGCCTGCGTCCGCCTTGGGCGCCGCAAGCCGCATGGCGGCGGGTACGGCGATATAGGATGCCGATCCGGCCAGGATGGTGAGCATGGCCGCATTGCCGACGTTGAGCCCGGCGAGCCACGCCAGTCCCAGCGCCAGGCCCGCCGAGAGGAGGGGAAACCCGATGGCAAAGGCGACCACGGCCGGGCTCAGCTTGCGGCCGCCCTCCATCAACCTGCGCGCGGCGATCAGGCCGATGTCGAGCAGGAAGAAGCACAGCGCGCCCTGGAACAGGGGGCCGACGAACAGTTCCAGCTTGGCCATCCCCGCCGCCCCCGAGACCAGGCCCACCAGAAAACTGCCCAGCAGCATGACGGTAGCGGCCCCGACGAAGACTTCCTTCAGGACGGTTCTGCGCTGCCCGGGTTCACCGCGACCCGCGCCGTTCAGCAACAGCAGCGCGGTGAGGATGGCCGGCGTCTCCATCAGGGCGAGGACCGCGGCCATATAGCCGCCGGAGGCTAGGCCGAGGGCCGCCAGATGCTGCTGGCCGGCGGCAAAGGTCACGACCGAAACGGACCCGTAGGTCGCCGCGAGGGCGCAGGCCGTCGAACGATCCAGCCTCGGCATCCGTTTGAGAATGACGAAGGCGACGAGCGGCATCAGGGCGCTCAACGCGATGCCGATGGCGCCGGCGGACAGGAAATCGCCATTCAGCCCGGCCGCTCGCGCTTCCACCCCGCCCTTGAAGCCGATGCAGAGCATCAGATAGAGCGACACGGCCTTGGCGATCGGCTCCGGTATGGACAGGTCCGACCGCGCGAAGGCGGCGGCCGCGCCGAGGAAGAAGAACAGGATCGCGGGCGAGGTGAGCAGGGCGAGGCTGGCGGAAAGGTCGGGCATTCTGTGGGGTCCATCTGAGGCTGGCGTCCTCTGCTCTCGACGATTCATCCAATCCAGTTTATTAGAGTAATATTCCCTATAACGGATTCGAATGACGTGAAGTCGCGCCTGGTCAATCTCGAGCTCGACCTCCTTCGGGCGTTCGTGACGGTCGTGGAAACGGGGAGCTTCACTCGGGCGGCCGCCCTGTTGGGGCGAACCCAGCCCGCCGTCAGTCTGCAGATCCGCAGACTGGAGGATCAACTGAGGTCACCGCTTCTGGATCGGGCGGGCAAGGGCGTGGCCGTGACGACGGAAGGTGCCGGCCTGCTGCCGCAGGCGCGCCGGCTCTTGCGGTTGAACGACGAAATCGTTTCCACGCTCGGCGAGGGCGATCTGGAGGGCGAGGTACGGTTCGGCGCGCCAGAGGACGTCGCGACGATGCATCTGCCGGGCATCCTCGGTGGCTTTGCGCGCAGCCATCCCCGCATCAAGCTGTCCGTGACGTGCGACTACACAGCCAATCTGCTCGACCAGATGTCACGCGGGCTGCTCGATCTCGCCCTGATCAAGCGCGAGCCGGTTGGGCCCGAGCTGGGCGTTCGGGTCTGGAGCGAGCCCCTGGTCTGGGTGGCGCTCGACCCGTCGATCCTGGAGGCGTCCCCTCTGCCCCTGATCGTCGCTCCGGCTCCAGACATCTATCGCAAGCGGGCGCTGGGCGCGCTGGAAGGGGCCGGCCTCGCCTTTCGCGCCTCCTTCACCTCGCCCAGCCTCGCAGGCCAGATGGCGGCGCTGCGGGCCGGCCTTGGCGTCGGGGTCCTGCCGGCCGCCATGGCCCCGCGTGACCTGACCGTTCTCGGCGACCCGCTGCCGCCGCTCAGCGACAGCGAGATCGCCATGGTATCCGCGCGTGGCATGGGCGGACCCGCCGGGTTGTTGGCCCAGGAGGTTCTTCGCGCCCTGGAGCGCGGCCCGATGTCGTCATGACGCCAGTCCGTCGGGGCCAACACCATCAGGCCGCGCTGATCGGGAAGCGCAGTGGGGCGGGCGTTACGGCCCGTCCCGGCCGTCGCGGGTCTTGATCCAGGAATAGAGCATCGAGCCACCGATCAGGCCCAGGGTCGCGATCAGGGACCACTGCGGCTCGAGGTAGGGCACCAGAGCCTCGCCGGTCATGTCCTTCCAAGCCTTGTACAGGCCGAAATTCCAGATGATCTTGACCCCGATCAGCACCAGCACCATCGACAGTCCGTACTTCAGATACTTGAAGCGGGCGACGGCCTCCGCGAGCATGAAATACATCGATCGCAGGCCCAGGATCGCAAAGATGTTGGAGGTGTAGACGATGAAGGGGTCTTTCGTGACCGCGAAGATCGCCGGCACGGAATCGACCGCGAAGATGATGTCCACCACCTCGACCATGACCAGGGCGAGGAACAGCGGGGTCGCGAACAACACCAGACGGCCAGAGCCCTTTGGATCGGTCTTTTTGACAAAGAAGTTATGGTTCTCGATCGTGTCGGTGACGTTCATCCGCTTCTTGAGGAGCTTCAGAACCGGATTCTGGTGCAGATCCATTTCGTGACTGCCGCCGAAAATCATCTTCCAGCCGGTGAAGATCAGGAAGGCGGCGAAGATGAACAGCACCCAGGTGAACTCGTTCACGATCGCCGCGCCCAGCGAGATGAAGATCGCCCGGAACACGATCGCGCCCATGATGCCCCAGAACAGTACGCGGTGCTGATACTCGCGCGGGACCGCGAAGAAGGTGAAGATCATCCCGATGACGAAGATGTTGTCGAACGCCAGCGCAGTTTCCAGCAGATAGCCGGTAAAATACTGTAGAACGGCTTGCTGGTTTAGGTTGTCCGGGCTCATGTAGTAGACCGGATCGGGCTCGTATACGAAGTAGACATAGGCCCCGAAGGCGATGGCGAGGGAGGCGAACGACGCCCACATCACCGCCGACTTCTTGGCCGATACCACCCCGTCTTTGTTGTTCACGACGCCGAGGTCGATCCACAGCAGGAAGCCTATGAAGGCCAGGAAGGCGATCCAAAGCCAGATCGGCTGACCCACATAGGTCGCAGCCAGAAACGGAAGGGATTCAAACATCCCGCACCCCTGAATAATGAAAATGGCGCTGCGTTACGCCGTCCATGCGGGGATCCGACATCGCAGCCGACGCCTCGGCTGCCAGAGGGGCCCGGACCCGTGGAGGGGCGGTAATGAAGGCAGAGTCGCGCCGCGTCAACAGATGGCGCAGCATTTGACGAGAGCTGGTAGGGTTTTGGTATCTCTGATCCAGTGATTGCGGCCGTCATGGCGAGCAATCCTCTGTAGGCCCCGCGACGCAGTCTGTTAAGGTCGGCCTGGCGAACCTTGCAGGCCTCACATAATACTTGATCATCAGTGGCATAAGCACTTCTTATTGGCGCGTTTGGCGTCAGAAGTGCAGCGTGTGTGTGCGGCCCGGGCCCCTCTGACGATCGATGTCGATCGTGATGTCGGATCGCATCGGGTGCGCTCGATGACGGGGTCCGGCTGTGAATCCCCCATCGAACCGACGGCTTCGGCGTCGAGCGCTCCCCTTCAGAGAAGGAGAGGCTCCATGTCTATCGTGTTGGCGCACCGGCTACGGGGATTTCATTCCCTGCTGGAGATGGCGCTGAGGGACGAACGGGCGCGACCGCGACCCGACGACCGTACCGTCGCGAGCATCAAGAAGAAGAAGCTGGTCATCAAGGACCGGCTCGCCGTCTTCGACGGCCGCCAGATGCCGTCCGCGTCGCACCAAGATCATGCTGGAGTCTGGTTCACGGCAACGGCGGAATCGCGAGGCGATTCCTCCTCCGGTCAGGCTTAAGCGACCAGGAGGGTCGGCAACTTCCCCCAGCGCCGCCCCCGATGGCCCCAACACAACAACTCGTCGCCCCGTAACAGGCGCTCGAATGAGAGGTCCAATGTCCAGAACAAACAGATTGCTGCGCAAACCTGATGCGATTGACGCCGACGACGTGTGGGCGCCCGGAAGCATCGTCCAGATGGACGCTGTCGTCGCGGCCTGTGCCATGGTTGCGCAGGCCGACGGCTGGGTCACCCCGGATGAGCGTACGCGCATGGTTGACCGCATGCGTCACTCACCGACGGTCGCGTTCTTCGGCACCGACGACGTATTGGCGTTGTTTGAGGCGCTGAACCTGCGGTTCGAGCGCGATCTCGACGAAGGAGAGGCCACGGCGGAGCTCGCTGTCGCCCGCCTTCGAGGCCAGCCGGGCCCGTCTCGCCTGCTGATCGAAACGGCCTGCTCAGTCGCCGAAGCCGACGGCGGCTTTGACGCGGAAGAGCGCGCCGTGATCCTGAGGATTTGCAAACTCCTGGGCGTCGATCCGGCATCGTTCGACCTGATCCCCGGTGAAGGAGATCGACGATGAAAGTCGGAGCATCACCCAACCCCGCCATCCACGCATGGGATCTCCAGCTCTCCCAGGTGACCGTTCGGGTGGCGGCGCATCAAAGCACGCCCACCGATCGTCCCGTCGATCCGCCTCGGTCAATCAGCGATGACGCCGGGATCCGCAGACCCAGTCGGCATACCTTCGATATCCGCGTCTGAACGGCTGCGGCATGACGGTCCGTCCGGACGACCCCCTGATCGCGGGCTATCACCGTTTCCGAACGGGGGTGTGGCCCGCCCAGGCGCAGCGCTATGCCCAACTCGCGCGGCGACGTCAGCAGCCCGCCGCGGCCGTGATCGCCTGTTCCGACGCCCGGATCGATCCTCAGACCATCTTCGACGCTGAGCCGGGCGAGCTGTTCGTTATCCGCAATGTCGCAGGCCTGGTTCCACCCTATGCCCCTGATGGCGGGTGTCACGGGACGAGCGCGGCGCTGGAGTATGCGGTCAAGATCCTGAAGGTCCGCCGGATCGTCGTGCTTGGGCATGCCAACTGCGACGGCATTCACGCCATGATCCATGGGCCGCTTCGCAACGCCCGGGACTTCCTCGGCCCTTGGATGGACATCGCCGAACCGGTGATGTGGCCGATGCCCGGGCAGGGGGCGGGGGAGGCCTTGGAAACAGCGGTCGAGGCTGCGGTCCTCAGTCTTTCATTGAGCAATCTGCGGACCTTCCCGTGGATACGGGACGGCGAGAAGGCGGGTCATCTGGCGCTTTCGGCCTGGCGGTTCGACATCGGCGCCGGCGAGCTCCGGACGACGTAGCCGATCAGATCGGCCGCCGTTATCGCGGGGATCAACGAAACCCTTTGGCCTGGTGCGGGCCTCGTGGCCGTCGGTCAATGATAGGCCGATGCGATAGCGTGCGCGTGGCGCCGCACCTCGTCGAGATGGCCCTGTATGACATCGGCGCGCAGGCCCGGAACGATCCCGCCGAGATTGTGATGCCCGATCACGTCCAGCCCCACGACCGCGGCCAGATGGCTGTCGAAATGATTCAGCATCGCGCTCCAGGCCCCGGACGCCTCGACCCAGTGTTGGGGCGCGCCCGAGCAACTGAAGCTGACCAGCTTTCGGCCGGCCAGCAGCGGATGGTTGCCGCCCTGGCTGTGGGGCGAATAGCCGAAGCCCATGCCGAAGACGCGGTCGATATAGCCCTTCAGCATGGCCGGGGCCGCGTTGAACCAGAGCGGATAGACGAGCACGAAGACGTCGGCGTCGGCGATTTCCCGGCGTTCCTCGACGACATCGGAGCGGGGCGCAAAGCCGGGATGATCCGGCAACTCGCCGGGGTGCAGAAGGGGGTCGAACCGCATCCGGTAGAGGTCGCGCAAGAGAGCGACATCGCCCGCAGCCTCAACCTCGGCCGCATAGGCTTTCGCCATCGCCAGGGTGAAGCTGTCGGGGCGCGGGAGGGCGGCGACGATCACGTGTTTCATGGGCCCGTTCCCGAGGCGGCGAGAGTGTTCGCAACGCTGACTCATGCCCCTCCAGGCTCGCCGCGCACTGACGCAGATCAAGAACGCCCGGGCGCGAGCCAGACCCTGCAGGCAACCCGGCAGCGCATCATCGAGGAGGGGCTTTTCCACGATAGGGACGCTAACGGCCGCGGCCTTGAGTCCGAGGGCGGCGGTAGGCGCCGTCGTGATCAAGATCGCGGGCCCCTCGACGCCCTGCAATTCAGAGTCCGGCGGCGAGTGCGATCCGCATCAGTTCGGCCATGTTGCGAGCTCCGGTCTTGGTCATCAGATTGGCCCGGTAGATCTCGACGGTTCTGGGGCTGATGGCCAGATCGAAGGCGATCTGCTTGTTGAGCCTGCCCTCGACCACGCCTTCCAGGACATCGCGCTCGCGAGGGGAGAGGTCAGACAGCCGGGCCTGCGCCTCCAGCCGGGCCGCTTCGGGAGCAGGCCCGGCGCGGTGGACCGAGAGAGCCTGTCGGATCGCTCCGATCAGATGCCCGTCGTCAAACGGCTTTTCCAGAAAGTCGATGACCCCGGCCTTCATGGCCTCGACGGCAAGGGCGACATCGCCGTGCCCGGTCATGACGATCACCGGCAGGGTCTCGCCGCGCGACCTCAGTTCGCGGATGAGGTCGAGCCCGGTCAGCCCGGGCATGCGAATGTCGGTCAGGACGCAACCCTCCGCGACAGGCAAGGCCTCCAGGAAGTCGGTCGCGGAGGCGTAGAAGGCCGCATCGAAGCCGTTCACCTCCAGCAGGAAGGCGAGGGCCTCGCGCAAACCAGCATCGTCGTCGATCACATGGATGCGGTCAGTCATGCGCGGGATCCCCGGCCCGGGGCAGGGTGAAGGAGAAGGTCGCGCCGCCATCGAGATTGTCGTCGGACCAAATCCGCCCCCCGTGGGCCTCGACGATGGTGCGACAGATCGAGAGACCCACCCCCATCCCCGTCGCCTTGGTCGTGACGAAGGGGGCGAAAAGACGTTCGCGAACCGACGGCTCCAGGCCCGGGCCCGTATCCTTGACGCTGATCCGTATCATGTGGTCGTCGTCGGCGCGAATGCTGACCTCGAGCTGGCGACGCGGCGACCCCGCCATCGCATCGAGAGCGTTGCGGATCAGATTGAGCGCCACCTGCTGGATCTGGATCTTGTCGACGATCACGGTTCCCAGATCGCGCGGCAGGCGCAGATCAACCCGGACGTCCTGATCCTTGATCCCCACCAGCGCAAGCGCACTGGCTTCCTCCATCATCCTGGCGGGATCCTCGAGCGTGTGTTCGGTCTCGCCCTTGTCCACGAACTCCCTGAGGTGTTTGATGACGTCACCGGCCCGAAGGGCCTGACCTGCGGCGCTGTCCAGAGCCTTGCGCAGTTTGGCGAGATCGGGGTCCGGCCCATCGAGCAGAGTCACGGATCCGCGCATGTAGCTGGCGATCGCAGACAGGGGCTGATTGAGTTCGTGGGCGAGGGCCGAGGCCATCTCGCCCATCGCGGTCAGGCGCGAGACGTGAACCAGTTCCGACTGCAGTTCCTGCAGGCGTCGCTCCTGATCGCGGCGCTCCGTCAGATCGCGAATGAAGCCGGTGAAGAACCGGCTCGTACCGACCCTGGCCTCGCCGACGGCCAGTTCCATGGGAAAGGTCGATCCGTCTCTGCGTTCGCCGACCACGATCCGTCCGATGCCGATGATCCGGCGTTCGCCGGTGCGCTCATATCGGTGGAGATAATGGTCGTGCTCGGTTCGATAGGGCTCGGGCATGAGAATGCGAACATTCTGTCCGATGGCTTCCTCCGGGGACCATCCGAACAGCCGGACGGCGGCGGCGCTGAACGACTGGATGACGCCCTGGTCGCCGATGACGATCATCGCTTCGGGCACGGTTTCCAGGATTGATTGCAGATGGGCCTGGCGGCTCGCCGCCTCGCGGCTTCGCCACCACAGCCGCTCGCCGGCGACGGCGATGAAGGGACCCAGGAGGGCGAAACCGAAGGCGTCGATCAGATTGGCGGGATCGGACCACAGGGCGCTCTGGAGCGTCACGGCGTTGATCGCCAGGCCCAGGGCCGTGGCCAGCAGCGCCGGGCCGCGACCGCCCAGAGCTGCAGCGACGAGCACCATCGGGACATAGAGGATGAACAGGCTGCGCTGGTCGAAGACCGGGCTCAGCGCCAGGCGGATGCCGACCGCGATGACGGCGCCGACGATGGCGGCCAGGTAACCCTGACGGCGGGACAGGGACCGGTGGATAGCGGACGTCAGCTGCATCGGCGCACTCCGAGCCGATCGCGAGTGCGACGACGCGTCGCCGGTCGTAGCACGTGCGATCCGCGGAAGAAGCGTCACAGTCAGGCGCCGGCCATCTCCGAAAGGGCGCCGAGCCGGCGGATGCGGTATGTTCGGGCACCGATGAATTCGACGAGCCCGTCGGATTGAAGCCGTCCCAGCATGCGCGAGATCGTTTCCATGGTGAGACCCAGATAGTCAGCCATGTCCTGACGACCCATGGGCAGGGCGACGGTCTCGCCCCTGAAGCGCGCGGCGATATCGATCAGGAAGCGAGCCACCTTCTCGCAGGCGGTCGTCTGGCCCAGGAGCAACATGTGGGATTGGGCCCGGTGGAGTTCCGCGGCCGTCGCCTGCCAGATCAGGCGGTCAAGCTGGCCGGCATCGTAGGCCGCCGATCCGGCGCGGCGCAGGGCGAGCACCTCGCAGTCGCCGAGCGCTTCGGCCGAAAACCGGTGGACCGCGTCCATCTCAATGCCGATGACGTCTCCCGGATAGTAGAAGTCGCCGACCTGACGGCGTCCGTCTGCTGACAGACGGCTGGTCCGGACCACGCCCTCGACCAGTTGATAGATGAGGTCGGCGTCTTCGTCCTGGACGTAGATTTCGGCGCCCCGGCGAATCTTCAGGCGCGCTGCGACCTGCCAGGCGTCGGCGTGATGCGGGCTCGATACGGGGCCTTGCGGTGAGGCGAGGGTCATGGCGGGCCGTCCTTGTCTTGATGACAGGGACAACCCCTAAGCCGCGGCGACCGGGCGCGTTATTCGGTAGTCGCCCCTAAGGGTCGCTACGGAGGTGGTCCGTTTACCGATCCGACGCTGTCGAGATAGGCGATCAGATCGGCGATATCGTCCGCCTCCATCTCGACCTGCGGCATCGCCGGGTGCGCCGTGACCAGGCCCTCGGCGAGGGCTTCCTGCAGGTCGGCGACCGGATAGCGTTGGGCGAGTCCGCGGAAAGGGGGCGCCGCCCTCATCGGACTGGGCCCGGATCGGCCCACGGCGTGACAGCTGGAACAGCGCATCTCGGCCAGCACCTCTCCGCGCGCGGATGAGCCAGTGACTCCCCACGGGCCGCCCGGCGACAGAACGGCGACGGTCTGCGGCTCGGTCGGTCCGCGCGATCCCGAGCAGCCGGCGGTGGCGATCAAGAGGGCAAGCAGGATAATGCGCATGACGGACTCCTCGCAGACACTATGGTTCCGATTGCAGCGGCGCGCTTTGATGCGGATCAAGGCGGCGGCGCCAACCGGTCTTCGAAACAGAATACGGCCTGGAGCCGCAGGGCCTTGGCCCGACGGTGTGCAGAGGATCGGGCGGGCGCGATCAGGATCCCGCCATCCCCTTCATGAAGCCGATCAGACGCAGCGCGTCCGCGTCGCCAGGCGGCGTAGAGACCGCGCCGAGAGGATCAACGAGCCGGGTCACATACTCGGCGTTTCCGGAGTAGGCCATCGACCAGCCGTCGAAGCGGCGTCCGGCGATGGCTCGATCGAACACCACGGCCAGTTCGCCGTGTCGGGGATCTCGCCGAATACTCGCCATGAGCCCTTCGATCGCAGAGTCCGGCCCTTCCAACACATGCGCGAACCTCGACTTCGTGACGACCAACGCCCCCGTGACGTTCAAAGTCCGGTTGCGTTCCGCCGAAACCGTGACGATGCGGTCGATTTCTGCCGGCCTCTCCGCGAGAGGGATCAGGATCCGACTCACATAGAGGAGGGATCTCAACTGCGACACGACCGTCGCCTCCCCGGTCGCCGACCTTGCCGACGGGCTTCGCCGGCCTCGTTCCGGCTCGATCCGGTTTCAACGCGCGCGCGCACGATCTTGCGGCCGACGCTCGCCCGACGGCCGGGGGTCTCTTCGCCGGTCGTGGCGACGACCGGACGGAGGGAGCGTTGGTCACCGGCGGTCATCAGGATCACCGGGCCGTGTAGCCGCCGTCGATCACCAGCTCGGACCCCGTGACAAACCGGGCTTCGTCCGAGGCGAGATAGACGGCGCCCCAGGCGATGTCGTCGGGCTCGCCCATATGACCGAGAGGATGCAGATCGGCGATCGCCTGCCTCGCCGCCGCTGGATCGCCCAGGGCCTCGAGATGGTGCTGGACCATTGGCGTCCAGATGAAGCCCGGATGGATCGAGTTCACCCGGATGCGATCACCCGCGTAGAGCATGGCGTCGGTCTTGGACATCAGACGCACAGCGCCCTTGGAGGCGTGATACGGCGGAGAGTCAGCCGCGCCGACGAGGCCGTAGATCGACGACAGGTTGATGATGGACCCGGCTCCGGCCTCGCGAAGATGGGGGATCGCGTGTTTGACCCCGAAGAACACGCCCTTGACGTTGACGGCCTGCACCCGATCCCATTCGGCCTCCGTGATCTCATGGGTCGGCTTGTTCACCCCGGCCACGCCGGCATTGTTGACGAGGGTGTTGAAGCCCCCGAAGCGGGCGGCGACCCTTGCGAAGGCCTCGGCGACGTCGGTCTCTATCGTAACGTCGCACCGCTCGAATGCGGCGGACAGCCCTTGGGCCGTGAGCTCGTCGACCAGCGATCGGCCCTCGGGCTCAAGCGTGTCCAGAACGGCGACCGCCGCACCCTCCTGCGCCATTCGGGCGGCGATCGCCCGCCCCAGCCCGAGGGCTCCGCCGGTCACGATCGCTGTCTTGTCGGTCAAACGGCCCATCTGGTCTCTCCGCAGCATAACCTCTGAGAGGATGGGCGCTTCTGGCGGCCGCGCCTTGATCTGGCGCAAATCCAGCCGTCAGGCCGGTCCGACGTTCGGGCATCCGCGACGCGATACGCCCGCATGCGAGGGCGGGGTGCCTGACCGTTTCACAGCGCCGGCTTCGGACCGAGGGGACGACCGGGAACCAGGCCGCCGTCCAGCAGGGCCAGCCAGGCGTCCTCGGCAGTCTCCGCGAAAGTGAAGAGATCGAGGTCCGCAGGCGAGATGAAGCCCTGGGCTTCGAGGACCTCGAAAGAGATCAGCGAGGTCCAGAAGGCCCGGTCGAACAGGATCACCGGGATGGGCGGGGCCTTGCCGGTCTGACGCAGGGTGAGAATCTCGAAGAGTTCGTCCAGGGTGCCGAAGCCGCCGGGAAAGACGATCAGGGCGTTGGCGCGCATCGCCAGATGCATCTTGCGCATCGCGAAATAGTGGAAGCGGAAGGTCAGGTCAGGCGTCGTCCAGGGGTTCGGCTCCTGTTCGCTGGGAAGCGTGATGTTGAATCCGATCGACGGTGCCCCGGCCTCGGCCGCCCCGCGATTGGCGGCGGCCATGATTCCCGGGCCCCCGCCGGTGGCGATGACATTGTCCCTGACGTCCCCGTCGCCTCGAACCGCGCCCCCCTCCAGAGAGGCCAGGGCGCCGAAGCGGCGCGCCTGGGCGTACCAGTGGCGGTGGTTCGCCGGTCCCGTCTCGTTGACGCGGGCGCTACCGAATACGACCAGGGTCGATCGGACGCCCCAGGCCTTGAGGGCGAGTTCGGCCTTTCCGAACTCCAGCTGGAACCGAACGCCCCGCATGGCGTCGCCGAGCAGGAAATCCTGGTCCAGAGCGGGGAGACGGTAGGAAGGCGAGGCCCGCTGCAGATGATTGGACGGCGCTTCGGTCACGGACGACCCTGCCCCGCCCCGGTTGCGACCGCCGCCGTCAGGCGCGCCAGCAGGGCGTCCCGTTCGGCGTCCGTCGGCAGGGCCTGAAGCGTCTCGTTGAGCGTCTCGAGCAGACCCGCCCGGGCGTTGTGCCAGTCCGGCCGCGCTTCCGCTCCGGGCGCCAGTCGGGCCGCGGGGCCGTCGAGGGCCTCGACCTGCGTCGACGTGAGGCTGAAGGTCTGGTCGAGCCGCGGGATGGTGACCTGGTCGCCTGAGCGACCGGCCGCAGTGATCCGGTCCCGCAGGCCTTCGAGCGCCTCGGGCTCGCCATGGGCCAGGAAGACCTGACCTCGAACCGGCTCGCGGGCGGCCAGCCAGTCGATCAGGGAGGCGGCGTCGGCGTGACCGGAATAGACGTCGAGGGACCGGATGCGGGCGTTGACGCGAACGTCGTCCCCCTGGATCCGAACCAGCGGCGGCGTTTCCAGAAGGATGCGGCCGAGCGATCCGGCGGCCTGGAAGCCGGTGATCAGGACCGTGGTCTCCTTGCGCCACAACAGCCGTTTGAGGTGGCGACGGATCCGGCCGGCGTCGCACATCCCGCTGCCGGCCAGGATGATGTGCCAGTCGCGCAGCCGTTCCAGCCCGTCGCTGTCCTGGGGCCTCAGCAGGGTGTGGAGCCTGGGCGCATTCCGAAGCGGGAGATAGGGATTGACCGAAGCGTCGGCGTTCCAGCCACGCCGCAGAAAGACCTCCGTCGCCTCGATCGCGAGCGGCGAATCGAGGAAGATGTCGGTGGCGAGGTCCGGCTCCGCCTCCATGATCGCCAGAAGGTCGAGGATAAGCTCCTGGGCGCGTCCGATCGCAAAGGTCGGCATGAGCGGGGGACCGCCCGCCGCCTGGGCGGCTCGCACCTCCTTCGCCAGCAGAGCCCGCCGATGCGCCAGGTCCATGTCCTCGCGCACGCGATCGCCGTAGGTGGATTCCAGGACGAGGTGGTCGACGCCGGCCGGTCCGTCCGGCCGCACGAGGTAGGGCTGCTCGCCCGAACCGAGGTCACCGGAGAACAGCATGTGGACGATCTCGCCGGCGTTCTCGATCTCCAGCTCGATCGAGGCGGCGCCGAGGAGATGGCCGGCCGGCCAGTAGCGGACCCGCAGGCCCGGCGCCGGATCCAGCCACTCCCCGAACTTGACCGTCTCGAACAGGGCCAGGGTCGGTGCGACGTGTTCTGGCCCGTAGATCGGCTCCACCGGGGCGATTCCGCGCCGCTGGTTGCGCCGGTTGAGATGGTCGACATCGCCTTGCTGGATGTCGGCGGAGTCGGCGAGCATGACCTCGCAAA
Organism: Brevundimonas sp. TWP3-1-2b1; assembly: GCF_049896165.1. NCBI lineage: Bacteria > Pseudomonadati > Pseudomonadota > Alphaproteobacteria > Caulobacterales > Caulobacteraceae > Brevundimonas > Brevundimonas sp. TWP3-1-2b1. The sequence continues at coordinate 152,169 of NZ_JAFCTT010000008.1, forward strand.
GGTCCCGGGTCGCCCGGGTGCTGATGATCGAGCCCTTGAAGCCGGCCTTGACCAGTTTCGGCAGCAGGCCGGAGTGATCGATGTGGGCGTGGGTCAGGAACACCCCGTTGATCGCCGCAGAATTGAAAGGGAACGGTTCGTGGTTGAGGGCCCGAAGGGTCTTGGGGCCCTGGAACATGCCGCAGTCGACGAGGAAACGGCCGTGGTCCGTCTGGAGCAGGGCGCAGAAGCCGGTCACGCAACCGGCCGCGCCGTGAAATGTCAGGGTCAGCATGAATACACCTTTCGTCAGTTCGCCAGGGCGAGCCAAAGGGCGACTGCGGCGAGGCCCGCCGCCGAGATGAAGCGCAGCATCCGCCGCCGGCCTGCGCCCCAGGTGGCTGTCGTGCGCGCCGCCCCCAGAACGATGCCGAGGTGGATCAGGACGCTGATCGCGATGTGGGCCAGACCCAGGCTGAGCAGTTGGACCCACGGGGCCGCGTGGCCCGGCCTGACGAAGCCCGGCAGGAGAACGCCGTAAAACAGCAGGGCCTTGGGATTGAGGAGGTTGGCGAGCAGGCCGCGCGCCACGAGACGGCCGGCGCCGCCATTCGTGGCGATCGTTCCTGTCGAAGGACGCAGGGCCTCCGCGGCGAGCGCGAACAGGTAGATGACGCCGCCCCATCTCAGGGCCGTCATCGCGACCGGCGCGTCCGTCAGGCCGCGGGTGAGGCCGAACACGGCCAGGACGAGGTAGACGCCGAGCCCGGCGGTGATGCCCAGAACGCTCAGGACGCCGGCCAGGCGGCCGCGTCCGGCCGCGATCACGGCGAGGTAACCCATGTTGGGGCCCGGTGTGAGCTCGATCAGCACCATGGCCAGCAGAAAGCCGGGCAGCACCGCCGGGTCGACCGGCAAGGTCGGGGCGCCGGTCAATGAATCCTCAGGCAGGGCAGGGGGCAGTCGGCGGTCACATCGCCCCGCCACTCCAGCCGCAGATCCTCCACGCGCGCGACGAGATCGGCCTGGAGGGACAGGGAGGCGGTTCGGATATCCCTATCTCGCACCCGCATCACGCCCGGCCCGACGGGAACGCCGTCGCCCGGCGGCGTGTCGCCTCCCGCCGCGACCGCAGTCCGTTCGGCCGCGCCCGGATCGGCTGCCGGAGCCAGGACGACGTCCAGCCGAGGCAAATCTTCGGCGGCGTTGAGATCGGTGAGGAGGTTGCGGATCGACATCTCAGTGCGCCATCAACAGGGACGGCCCCTCGACATCGTCGAGCAGGGTGCGGGTGGCGCCCCCGAAGACGGCCTCGCGCAGGCGGCTGTGTCCGTAGCCCCCTGCGATCAGGACGCCCGCCTTCAGCCTTTTGGCCGCCTCGACCAGCGCGAGACCCTCTGGCCCGCCCCTGACTGTCTCGGTGCTGGCGCTTCCGACCGCATGGGCGCGGAGATAGTCGAGCAGAGGATCGAATGACGGATTGGCGGCCACTGGGTCCAGACCTTTGGCGCACTGTACGGCGGTGGTTGCGGACGACATGGCGATGAGAGGGAGGGCTTGCCTGACCGCCCGGCCGGCTTCGGCGCTGCCGTCCCAGGCGATCATGAGCGGTCCTTCCAGGCCGGAAGGATCCCCCCGGGCGATCAGGATGGGGACGCGTCGCTGCAGCAACGTCTGGGCGAAGGTCTCCTCGGCGATCAGGGACGTGGTCAGGCTCTCCTGACTGATCACCACCAGATCGGCCAGGGCCAGGCAATGGCTCAATGCGATCTCCGCCCGGCCCGTGGGAGTGGCCAACGCCATGCGGGGAAGGCCCTCTCCGTCTCCGAAGATCAGGTCGGCCGCATTGCAGATGCGGCGACACTCCGTCTCCAGCGTGGCTCTCGCCGCCTCCTGGCTCGCGAGGATCGCCGACGTCGTCTCATCCGGAAGGGTCGTGCCGAGCAGCATGCCGTAGCTGACGAGATCGACCATCGGGTCGGGCAAGAAGGGAAACACGACCACCCTGGCCTTGTTGAGGACGGCAAGCGCGGCGGCGAAGCCGAGTGTCGAGGCGTCACCGGTATGACCAAAAGTCAGGGCGACGATGGACTTGTAGCTCATAAGAGTCCTCCCAATGCGGCTCGCGGCTCTGTTCCCGCAGCGAGCGCCGACGGATGAGAGGACGCGCATCTGACCGGCCTGGCCTTGATCCAGATCAGATGCGGCGCCGTTGCCCGCCTGAGAGGGCTCCCTGAGACCCGACCTTGCATCGGCCGGGCGGATCGGATCAGAACGGTCGTGAGAGCCCTGTCAACGTTGCGGCGTCGCAACGCCGCCGGAACCGAGGTCCATGACAGACGCGCCGACCCGCTCCTTCCTGCGCCGCAAGCGCGATCTGGCCGATGACCCCGGCCAGCCGGTCGGTTTCAGGGATGTGCGTATCACCGCGCAAGAGGCGGAACATGGTCTGGCCTCCGCCATGGATCGCATCGCGGCGCCGCGTGCGCCCTGGTCGCGGGTCCCGTTCAATGTCCTGGCGATTTCCGGCGGCGCGGCGGGCGGGGCCTACGGCGCCGGGCTACTGGTGGGTCTATCGCGGGCCGGGCGGCGTCCGGAGTTCGCCCTGGTCACCGGCGTCAGCACCGGGGCCCTGATCGCCCCTTTCGCCTTCCTTGGCCCCGCCTGGGACGGCCGGCTCCAGGACGCCTACACGGGCGGTCACGCTGCGGCGCTCTTCGCCCTGCGCCGTGCGACCCCGGGCCTGGAGCCGGGCCTGTTCCGCGCCGCCGCACTCAACGGCCTGATCGCGCCCTTCATTGATGCACCCTTGCTTGAGGCCGTGGCGGCCGCGCACGCCGAGGGCCGTCGCCTGTTCGTGGCGACCACCGACCTGGATCGACAGCGCGCCTGCATCTGGGATCTCGGTGCGATCGCCAGCCAGATGCGCGAGGCCGGAGAAGCGAACGCCATCACTCTCTTTCGGCAGATCCTGGCCGCGTCCGCCAGCCTGCCGGGGGTTTTTCCGCCGCGCATGATCGCCTGTCGGTCCGGCGGTCGGATCTACGAAGAAATGCACGTCGACGGCGGTGTTGCGGCCCCCTTGTTCGTCCTTCCAGACGCGTTGCTGCGGTTGAAGGGGGCGGGGCGGCGGATGCGCGGCGGTCGCGTCTATGTCATCGCCAACACCATCCTGGAGCCCGCGCCCCTGGCGACGGCGAGTAACGTCCCGACGATCCTGCTGCGCAGCTTCGATACCATGCTGCAGTTCTCCTATCGGCAGGCGATCAGCGTGACTGCGACCTTCTGCGCCGGAGCCGGCCTGCCGCTGGCGGTCGCCTCGATCCCCGACACGGCCGGCCATGGCGTCATGCTGAAATTCGACACCCGGAGCATGACCCGTCTGTTCGACGCCGCAGCCTCGCGGGCGCGGGATGGAGAAGTCTGGGCGGCGGGTGCCGAGGCGCCTGAGACCGTTGCCGGTCTGCTGGCGAAAACCTTCCGCTTCAGCGACTGAGGGCGTCGGCCTGGAACCGTCGCCTGCAGGTCGCTCTCTTGATCCTCAGCCGGCCCGGTTCGTCGCGGACGATGCGCGAAGCGTCGGCTCAGATCAGGTCGATCACGCGCGGGGTCGCAACGATGGGCGGAGCCGTATCGGCGGGCTGGAGGCTGAAGGTCTGGGAGTGGCTGCGCCCCGCGATCACGCTGACCGGCGAGATGATCTCGGGGCGCAGATGGATCACGGCGACGGAATCGCCCCCGGGTCCGAAGACGTGCAGGTCCGGATACCGTTCCCGGACGGACTGATCGAGGCGCTCGACCAGGACCGGATCGGTGATCTCCACGGCCCGGGCGGCCATGGATACGCCCACGGCATCGCCTTGCTGCGCCTCGCTGCGGATGACGACGGAGACTCGAGAGTCGGCCCTGATGTTCGCCAGTTTCTGACTGGTCCGCGCTACGACCACATAGAGATTCAGCCCTTCGTTGACGTAGCCCACAGTGGTCGCCTGGGGCCAACCGTCAGGACGATTGACGGCGAGCGACAGAAGCCGTTGGGCGTCGAGCAGGGCCACGACGGCGGCGACCGCGCCGCCGCGGATGGGGGGTGGAGCGACCTCCGGCATGGTCAGACCCTCCTGGCGGCCGGGGCGAGGACGGCGAGGCCGGCCCCGAGAATGGCGATCTGGAATGGGCTGCTGGGGCGCATCTGGTGGTCCACGACGCGGTCCGGCTGCACAATACGGCCAGCGAGGCGTCGACAGGACCGTGGCCCTGTTGCGGTCGCGAAGTCTTGATCCAGCGCAAGCCTCGGATCATCGGCCGTGCCGCCCGGCCAAAGACGTCATGACGCATTTCTGACGGCGTCCCGCGGCGTCCAACGCGGCCGGACGGGCGCTCATCCTGGAGGCAGGGCGAAGGCGGGCGGCGGTCGCCCGCCGTCAGGCGCCGCCGTCGGACAGGGACCGCAGCCGCTCCGGCTGCCGGACCTGCAGCTCGGTCGGGGAGAGCAGGCGAATGACGCCCATGGTCTTGAGCCGGGTCAGGATCCGGCTGACGGTCTCGATCGTCAGGCCAAGATAGTCGGCGATCTCCGATCGGGTCATCGGCAGGCGGACGTGGTCCGTCAGGCTGGGGCGGGCGGGGTCGTGCGCCGGCTGATCCAGCAGGAAGGTCGCCACCCGCTCGATTGCGGTCTTGCGACCCAGGAGCAGCATCTGATTCTGGGCCGCAGCCAGTTCGTGAATGGCCCGTTCGAGCAGAACGGCCTCGAGCGCGGGGGTATTCCGGATGAGGGCGCGATAGTCGCTCTTGCGGAACCGGCACGCCGTGGTCGGCTCGATCGCCTCGGCGGAGAAGGTATAGGTCTCCCCGGTGGCGAGACCGAGGAAGTCGCCCGCGAACAGGAAGCCGATAATCTGGCGGCGACCGTCGGACAGCAGCTTGTACACCCGCACGGACCCGGCGGTGATGTTGAACACATGCTGGGCGGCGTCGCCCTGGCGGATGAGCGCCGCTCCGGCCTCCAGCGTGACGGGGTCCGCCAGGGCATCGAGGCTGCCGAGGTCGGCCTCCTCGATGCTGCCGCACACGCTTAGCATTCGGGCGCCGCAGCCGGCGCAGTCCGTGCTTCTGAGGCGATCGTCGCATTCGACGGGGAGAGCCTTGAGCTCGAACATGGTGGAATCCTGACGCCGCGAGGCTCAGTCTTGTCCGCGATCGCGGCGCACCGGGAGTTGATTCAGATCAAGGCGGTCCGAACGGCTTTCCGGCCGACGCCACGGCCCTGGTCCTCGCCTCCGGGGTCGTCGATCTGCACAGCATGTTTTGATCTCGGTCAAGGCGGCGCGCCGACCGTTGGGCGACCAAGGCGAGAGAAGGAGACCTGCGCATGCCCGCACAAGCCATCCCCGTCGTCGCGACGGTTATCGCCCTCTTCGCCCTCTTCATAGGGTTCGTCGGGGGCGCCGCCCTCTGGACCGCCCTTCCGCGTCGCGCTCCGCCGCGCGAGCGCTGACCCCAGGCTTCGAAAGGCCCGCGAATGACGTTCAAGACCCTGCTCGTGGCCGTGGACGAGGGCGTCGACAGCGACGCCCGCATCCGCCTCGCCTGCGATCTGGCGGCCGGACTGGACGCCCATCTGATCGGAGCCTGCGGCGTCGCCCTCAGCGTGCCGCCGACGGACGACCTCTACACCGGCGGCGCCATGTTCGGGGAGGCCTTCACCCTCCTCCGCGACCTCGCCGAGGCGGAGGTTCGCGGCGCGCTCACGCGTTTTCACGAGCTCGTCGGGTCTCGACGGGGCCGAACGGAATGGCGGGGCCGGCTGGGGCTTCCAGCCGATGTCGTGGCGCATGAGGCCCGGGCTGCGGACCTTGTCATCCTCGGCCGCCGCTCGGCGCGCGCGCCGACTCACGCCATTGATCCGGCTGATGTCCTGATGGCCGTCGGGCGCCCGGTCCTCGTGGTTCCGCCGGAGCGGGAGCGGGAGCGGGACCCGACCGGCTGGCCGGCGGTAGTGGCCTGGAAGGACAGCCGCGAAGCCCAGCGTGCGGTGGCCTCGGCCCTTCCCTTGCTGAGCCGCGCCCCCACCGTCCATGTCCTGGAGATTGCGGGCGAGGACACTGCCGAACAGGCCGCCGCGCGCACCGACGACGTCGTCGCCTGGCTGGGGCGTCACGGGATATCGGCAGAGGCTCATGTCTCCCCTCCCGGCAAGACCACCGCCGCCCGGAACATCCTGGGCTTCGCGGCCAGTCACCAGGCCGGGCTGATCGTCTGCGGCGGCTACGGCCATGCCCGTCTGCGCGAATGGGCGCTCGGCGGCGTGACCTCCGAACTGCTGGCCTCCGCGCCGGTCTGCGTCCTTCTCACCCACTGATCCCGAGGTTTGCGATGAGCGGCTTTCACCATATCCGGCTCGAACTCGCGCGCGAGCCCGGCCATCCGCACGGCGACGCCCGCGACGGATGGGACATCGTCGCCGCCCTCGACGAGGCGGGACGGCTGGATCTCGCGGCCTGTCGCGCCGCGCCCGACCGATGCTTCGTGCGCCGGTTCGTGCAGGACGCGACCGTCGCCACGGGCCGCCTGCGGCACACGGTCGGCGATCGCTGGCTGCTGGACCTGGACGGGCGGGACGATCTGGACGCCTCCGGCTTCCGCCTCGGCGAGGAGCAGTTCGCCCTCGGTGAATACGTCTCCATCGTGTCGGCGGACGGCCAGACCCACACCTACGGCGTGGAGCGGCTTGAACCGATCGAGACCCCGGCTTCGGGCGAACAGGCGATCGCCTGATGGCGCGCCGAATCCTGGTGCTGGACGGCCATCCTGATCCGGACCCCAAGCGATTTTGCCACGCCCTGGCCGACGCCTACGCCTCGGGGGCTGCCTCCGCCGGTCACGAGGTGCGCCGGGTCGACCTCTCGGGGCTCGAATTCCCTGACCTGATCCGTCGCGACGACTGGGAGGCCGCGTCGGCGCCGGCCGCGATCCTCGGCGTCCAGGCGGATATCGCCTGGGCCCAGCATCTGGTCATCATCCATCCGCTCTGGCTGGGGTTCATGCCGGCCCGGCTAAAGGCCCTGTTCGAACAGACCTTCCGCCCGGGCTTCGCCTTCGGACAGAGGGAACGAACCGTGGGTGACGGACGGCTCAAGGGCCGGACCGCGCGGGTCATCGTCACCATGGGCATGCCTGCCGCCATCTACCGTGGCTTCTACTTCTCCCACGCACTGACCGCCCTGAGGCGCAACATCCTGGGCTTCGTCGGCATCGGCCCGACCCGGACCACCATCGTCGGCAATGTCGAGGGCATCAGTGACGCCCGGTGCGAGCAATGGCTCGACAGGATCGTGGGGCTGGGGCGCCGGGCGATCTGACCCGACCGTCGGATCTTCAAGATCGAGGCGCTTGAGGTCGATGTCCCCGCCCATGGATGATGTCGGTTCCGTCCAGCGAACCGGGGCCTAAAGCTTGGTGCGCAACGACCACAACTCGGGGAAGCAGCGACGCTCGAGCGTGGACGACAGGTAGCCGACGCCGTCGGTGCCGCCGGTGCCGCGACGCCGGCCGATGATCCGTTCGACGGTCACCACATGTTTGTGGCGCCAGGTCAGGAGGGCGTCGTCCAGATCGACCAGTTTCTCGGCCAGTTGATAGAAGGGCCACCAGCGTTCGGTGTCGCGGTAGACCTCCAGCCAGGCGGCCTCGACGCCTTCCGAGGGCTGGTACGGCTGGCTGGCGTCGCGGTTCAACGCCTCTGCGGGGACGGCGATGCCGGCGGCGGCGAGCTGGCCGAGGGCGTCGTCATAGAGGCTCGGCGCGGCCAGGGCTTCCGAAAGGGCGGCATGGGCTTCCGGCCGGTCGAGCTGGAACGACAGGAACTTCGCATCCTTCAGTCCCAGCATGGTCTCCAGCCGGCGGAACTGGTCGCTCTGGAAGCCGGAGCTGGAGCCCAGTACGCCGCGGAAGCGCAGGTAGTCGGCGGGCGTCATGGTCGCCAGGATGTCCCAGCTCTGGGTCATCACCGCCTGGATGCGGCTGACCCGCGCCAGGCTCTTGTAGGCCGGGACAAGATTCCCGGCGCGCACCAGCGACTGGGCCAGGGCGACCTCGTGCAGGATCTGCTTGAGCCAGAGCTCCTTGGTTTGGTGGATGATGACGAACAGCATTTCGTCATGCTCGTCGCTGATCGGGTTCTGGGCGGCCAGCAGCCGGTCCAGGTCCAGATAGCGGGCATAGGTCATGTCTGCGGCGGGCGTCGGATCGGTCATGACCGCTGTATCGGCCGGTTCCCCACAGGCCTCAAGTCACCCGCCCGGAACGGGATGACTCTCATCGGCCTCCGGGCAGGACAGGCGCTGCGCCGGACATCCGCCTTGCCGGGTCTCCGCGACGGCGCTCGCGGACCGCAACGTCCGGGCCGGGCGCGGGCGGAAGGTCTCTTCAACGCTTTGAATGTCTTGGGAAGGAATGGTGGACGCGACAGGGATTGAACCTGTGACCCCCTCGATGTCAACGAGGTGCTCTCCCGCTGAGCTACGCATCCGCCAGAACGGTTCCGAACGGGTCCGGAACGGGAAGGAGCGGTCTATACCCAGACGATGCGACGGCCGCAAGGGCGAAACGGGGGTGATATTGGGGCATGCCAAACGAAGGGGGCGCTTGCGCGCAAGTCGGGAGCCGTCAGGCGGCGAGCGGTAGCGCCCCTTCTTGTCTCAGGCCGCCGCGCACATCTTTTCGACTTCGCTGACGAGGTCGCGCAGATGGACGGGCTTGGACAGGACCTTGGCCTGGGGGCTGGCCTGGGCGGCGCTGAGGGCGACGGCGGCGAAGCCGGTGATGAACATGATGCGCAGGCCCGGCTGGCGTGCGGCGGCGACACGCGCCACCTCGATCCCGTCCGCCCCCGGCATGACGATATCGGTCAGCAGAAGATCGTAGGGACCATGTTCCAGCGCGTCGATGGCGTCGTCGCCGTTCTCGCAGTCGATGACCTGGTGGCCAGCCCGCTCAAGTGCACGGGTCAGAAATCCCCTCAGCGATGCGTCGTCTTCGGCCAGCAGAATGCGCGCCATGCGTGGAAGTCCCCTGTTCAGAGCCTCGACGCTAGTCCCGGAACTGTAAACCGGCCATGAAATTCCCGCGTTATGATCGCGCGCTCTGCCGACAGGTCCGTGGAAAACCTCTCCAGCCGCATCGAAAATCCGCGTCGCACTTTTGCGGATCAGGCCCTATGCGGGAGCCATGACGCCGCCTTTCGACGCCAGTCCGCCTCCCTTGGACCCCCTGCCCGCCTTCGTCGTAACGCCGGCGGACGGGCTTGCGGGCGCGATGGTGTTCGCCTCTCCGCATTCCGGCCGGGAGCGACCCGCCGACATGGGAGAGGCGGCGGACCTGACCTCATCAACCCTGCGCAGCGCCGAGGATGTCGGCGTCGACCGGCTGATCGCGGGAGGACCATCGCGGGGCGTGCCGATCATCGCAGGGCGGGTGTCGCGGGCCTATGTCGACCTGAACCGGGCGCCGACCGAACTGGATCCAGTCCTGTTCGACGGCGAGATCGAGGCTGAGCCGACGGCCAGGGTCTCGGCCGGTTTCGGCGTCATTCCCCGCCGGGCCGGGGACGGGACGCTTCTCTATGACCGGCGGCTGTCGCAGGCCGAGGCGCCGGGCCGCCTGGCGTGGGTGCACACGCCCTATCATGACGCGCTGGGCGATCTGATGCGGGTCGCCCGGGACCGGCATGGCGCGGCCCTGTTGATCGACTGGCATTCGATGCCTTCGCGGGCGGCGGGGGCGACAAGCCGGAACCAGAGAGGCGTCGATGTCGTGTTGGGGGACCGGCACGGCTCGGCCTGTCGCGGCGCGACGATGCGGAGAATCCGCGCCCTGTTCGAGGCCCAGGGCTGGCGGGTCGGCCTGAACGCACCTTATGCGGGCGGCTATTCGACCGAACGGTGGGGGCGGCCGGATGAAGGGTTCCAGGCGGTGCAGGTCGAACTGAACCGGGCGCTCTATCTGGACGAGACGACGCTGGAGCCGTCCGGCGATCATGACCGGTTCGCCAAGGCGCTCGACCGGGTCATCGCGGCGCTGGCCGCCGAGACCTGGCCGCGCTGAGTTTCGACCCGGTGTCAGGGCGAAAAAAGCCGCGCCCGAGGGCGCGGCATAAAAGTCTATAGGGAGGAAACGCCCAGGAAGGGCATGACGCCCGAAGGCGTCGAAGCTCAATCTAGGTTGCGGTGCACAACGCGTCAAGCGGGCTTTTGTGATCAATGATCACGGCGTGTTACCGGTAGTCGTGGCGGCCCTGCCTTGATGTAAGCGCTTTCACGACACGTTTCGTGCGCTGCGGGTCCATCGACGATATATTGCAGTGCGAAACAGCTAGGCTCCTCGCTCGCGATTGACCTCGAGGAGGCGTCTGGCGGTCCGGATCGCGCGGGCGGCGGGCGATGCGGACTGACGCCAGACCATGAGGGCGAAGGCCGAAAGCACGCCCGCGCACAGCCAGACCGGTCCGAAAAGCCAGGCCGCTGCGGCCAGGGCGAAATAATAGCCGCGCACGCCCTGGCTGAAGGCCGAGAGCGCGGGGTTCAAAACCTGGGCCGTCGCCTCGCCGAAGGCGACCTTGTCCGCCTCGGAATGGACTTCAGGGGCCGCGCCGATGAGGGCGAGGGCGTAGTTCATCTGGCGGATCGACCAGATGAAATCGAGCAGGCCCCGCGCCAGGCACAAGAGAACCAGACCCAGTTTGGCTTCCAGCAGCCCGACCGGCACCGCCTCGGCCCCGACCGCGGAAAATCCCTTCAGGGCCTGGTCTCCGCCGAACAGGATGCCGGCGACGCCTGCGATCAGGAGCAGGTTGGAGGAGGCGAAGAAGGAGCCGGAGTTGATGGAGTGTCCGAGAAGTTGGCTGTCCAGCAGCCGGACTTCACGGTGTGTCATCGCCGTCATCCAGGCGTGGCGAACGGTCAGCATATCCGTGTTGAGCGAGCCGCTGCGATGCGCCAGCAGACTCAGCAGCGGACCGTAGCCCAGCCAGCACAGCAGGAAGAGGGCCAGACCCAGCCAATCGATCGTGGTCATTCCCGCCAGACTCCCTCATCTGTCTTTCTTCGTCAGCGCGCGCCGCGCTTGCCGTTCGCCGTCCGGAGGCTTATCACGCCCGCCTCCCTTCGCAGACGCACAAAACCGAGCCCGCCATGAACATCGACGCCATCCCGGTCGGTCCCAACCCGCCGTGGGACCTGAACGTGATCATCGAGATCCCGCAAGGGGGCCTGCCGGTCAAATACGAGATGGACAAGGCCTCCGGCGCCCTGTTCGTCGACCGCTTCCTGCATACTGCGATGTACTATCCGGGCAATTACGGCTTCGTGCCGCACACCCTGGCGGACGACGGCGATCCCTGCGACGTCATCGTGCTGAACCCGACGCCGGTGGTTCCGGGCTGCGTCATCCGTTCGCGCCCGATCGGCGTCCTGATGATGGAAGACGAGGCCGGCGGCGACGACAAGATCCTGGCCGTGCCGGTCGACGCCCTGCACCCCTACTACACCGACATCGCCAGCTACCGGCAGCTGCCGACCATCATGGTCGAGCAGATCGAGCACTTCTTCACCCGCTACAAGGACCTGGAGAAGAACAAGTCGGTCCGCGTGAAGCGCTGGGGCGACGCCGGCGAGGCCGCCGAACTGATCGTCGAAGGCATGCGCGCCTATGAGGCGGCCGAGAAGGCCAAGAGCGGCAAGGCGGCCAACGCCGCCTGATCCGCTCCGGAGCGTCGAAGATAAAATCTTGTTCGACGCCCGAATTACCGCCGCGCCGGTCTTTGCGGGCCGTTTTCGGGTTTGAGCGCGCCTTGGTCTGCGGCTGAGGTATAATCCCTCCCACGGTTCGCGGAGGGTGTGAACAGCGGCGACTTCGTCCGTTTCGTCCGTTTCGTCAGGGTGTTTTTCGTCCGGACATCGGACGAAGCCTTTCCCCGCCCGGTCGAGGCGACGTTGCTGATTGCGGGGGCGCCCACCGTCCCCATATGGCGGGGATGGCAACGCTCTCTGTTCTCGATCTCGCGCCGGTGCCCGAGGGCTCCGACGTAGCCCGGGCGCTGGCCAACACGCTGGACCTGGCCCGGCATGCCGAGCGGCTGGGTTACAATCGCTACTGGCTGGCCGAGCATCACAACATGGCCGGTATCGCCTCGGCGGCGACCTCGGTCGTCATCGGGGCCGTGGCCGCAGCGACGAAGACCATCCGTGTCGGAGCCGGCGGGGTCATGCTGCCCAACCATGCGCCGCTGGTGATCGCCGAACAGTTCGGCACGCTGAACGCCCTCTATCCCGGCCGGATCGATCTGGGCCTGGGCCGCGCGCCGGGGTCGGACCAGGCGACGGCCCGGGCCCTCAGGCGGACCCTTCAAGGCGACATCGACAGCTTCCCGCAGGACGTCATGGAGCTGCTGCACTGGTTCGAGCCGGCGACGGAGGATCAGCGGATTCGCGCCAATCCCGGCGAAGGTCAGGCCGTGCCGGTCTGGATCCTCGGCTCGTCGACCTATGGCGCCCAGCTGGCCGCTCATCTGGGCCTGCCCTATGCCTTCGCCAGCCATTTCGCGCCGGCGGAGATGATGTCGGCGATCCGCATCTATCGCGAGACCTTCCGGCCGTCGGCGCGGCTGGAGAAGCCGTATCTGATGCTGGGCTATAACGTCTTCGCCGCCGAGACGGACGAGGCCGCCCGGCTGCTGTTCAGCTCGGTCCAGCAGGCCTTCGTGAACCTGAGGAGCGGCCGTCCGGGCAAGCTGCCGCCGCCGAAGCCCGGCTATGCCGAGAGGCTCAGCGAGGGCGAGCGCGCCATGATCGGTCAGGCCCTGGCCTGTTCGGCCGTCGGATCGCCCGCGACCGTGCGGGCGGCGATCGAGGCCTTTACGGTTACGACGGGCGCGGACGAGCTGATGATCACAAGCCAGATCTGGGACCATGGCGCTCGCGTCCGCTCGCTGGAACTGCTGGCCGAGGCGATGGCGGACGGTCGGGCAGCGGCCTGATCAGTCGGCCTTCGCCTTGCGGGGCTTTCGAGGCTTGCGCGGCGGTTTGACAGGCGCAGGCGTGGTATCGAGGTCCAGCTTCGGCTGACGGTCAGGGACAGCCGAAGCTGTTGGTTCGGCCTCCGACAGCGGAGCCGGCAAGGCGTCAGACGGAGTGGTGAGCTTCAGTCGCGCCTTCTCCTTCCACGCCATGGCGTCCTTCAGGGCATGCCATTCAAAACCCAGACGGATGGCGGTCTGGATGTCGTCGCCGGGTTCGCCCGGTTCGCGGCCCGTCAGCCGGTCCTTCAGATGACGACACTCGGCGAGCAGGTTCGCCGCGGCCAGAAGCTCGCCCGAAGCCCCAGGGAACCGGCCGATATCCTCCAGTGTGGCGTAACGCCAGCCCTGCTCGGGCGGCCGTTCGAGGACCATGGCCCAGCGCAGTTCGGCGGGAAGCTCTTCCGCCAGCCAGGTCCAATCGGGTGCGCCGGGCGCGCGCTGATAGTGGCCGTGCTGCGTGGGCAGGCCATGATCGGCATAGACCTGCAACGCGCTGGCCTCGACCTCGGCGATGGCGGGCAGGGTGGCGGGCGCGCGTCGTCCCGCCCGCTCCCACAGGTCTCCCGCGACCACGAGCGCCGTCTTGCGGTCGCCGCGTCCGCGATTGCCCAGAATCCACTCTCGCCAGGCGGGCATCGGGTCAGTTGTTGTTCAGGGTGCTCGTCACGGACAGGTCGTAGACGACGCGAGTGACCTGTTGCACGAGGCCGAAGAACTTGCCGACTTCGGCGGACAGGGCGCGAGGCGCGTAGATGATGTCGTTGGGCTGGATCAGGAAGCTGGAGGCCGTGAAGAAGCCGACGCCCTCTTCCAGGTTCAGCCGGTAGACGACGGGCACGCCTTTCGGCGTCGCCGGCTGGGTCAGGCCCAGCGCCTGGGCGACCTCGGGCCGTTCGAAGCGGAAGATCAGCACCGAGCGCGCATTGGCCGCGCCATCGTTCAGGCCGCCGGAGCGGCTGAGTGCGTCCGCCAGGGTCAGATCGCCGGCCGGCATGTCCTGCTGCGTCACGGCGCCCAGGGCGCCGAAGGAGGAGAACCGGCGCGGCTGGTAGACCAGATTGATCTGGTCGCCGCTCTGCAGGCGGATATTCTCGGCGAACCGGGTGGTGACGGCCGTAAGAGGGGCGACGAAGGTCTGGTCGCCGCGCCGGATCTGCACCTCGACATCCTGGCTCGGCCGCGAGGCACCGCCGGCGGCCGCGATGACGTCAAGAATTGTGTCGGCGTTGGTCGAGAGCGGCGCGCGACCGGGTTGCTTCACCTCGCCCAGAACCGTGACGGCGTTGGAGACGTTGGTGGCCAGGGTCACGCTGACCTGCGGGTTGCCGACGCGGCCGATCAGGGCGCGCCGGATCGCGCCGGCGGCCTCGGTCGTCGTCAGGCCGGAGACCCGGACCGGACCCGCGAACGGTACGGCGACATTGCCGTTCCGGTCCACGACGACGGCCGGCAGCGTCTGGTTGCCGGAGCGAATACCATCATTGCCGGCGCCGCCGCCGAACAGGGCGCCGCTGGGTTCATAGATGGCGATCGCCAATTGATCGCCTTCGCCGATGACATCGACGGGGGCCAGGCTGGCGGCTCCGGCCAGCGAACCGAAGGTCTGATCAGCCACCGCCTTGATTCGCTCGGCGGCGGCGTAGTCCAGATCGACAATCGCATAATCGGCGTTTTCAGTCGCGCCTCGCACGACGGCGCGGTTCGACGGACCGTCCCTCGGCAGGGTCGAGCACCCTGCCAGGATGGACGCGATCAGGAGTGCGAGCATAGAACGCGTCATGATTTCCGTACTTCGAAAGCCCCGGTTGGTGAATATCGGCCTTTGACCCGCCCCGCCAGCGCCAACTGGGATCACTGCGACAGACCGACCCGGCGACCGACCTCGGCGAAGTGACGGTCCCAGGTCGGGGCGGTAAATGGCGTGGCTTTCGGAGGGTGGCGGGTGGCCGTTTCCAAAGCGCCGAGCCAGCCCAGCCCGTCGAGCGGATCAATCAGCTGGGCGTCGGGCACCAGCTCGCGGTGCACGGGGATGTCGGAGGCGATCAGGGGCACGCCCAGGGCGGAGGCCTCGACCGCCGGCAGGTCGAAGCCTTCGACCGAGGACGGCGCGACCAGGGCCCGAGCGCTGGCCATCAGGGTCGCGAGGGCCGAGTCGGGCAGGTCGGAAGCCTGATGCACCAGGCCGCGCAGGGCTGGCGAGCGCTCCAGATGATCCAGAACCGCCTCGTTCTCCCAGCCGTATCGGCCGACCAGAACGAGTTGGGGCGCCGCGTCGCCCATCCGTTCGTAAAGTCGTCGCCAGATGGTCAGCAGGAAGGCCAGGTTCTTGCGCGCCTCGATCGTGCCGATGTGCACGAAATAGGGCCGGGGCGTCGCCGCCGTCAGAGGCGTCAGGAAGGTCGGCTCCAGCCCCAGGTGGACGGCGTGGATCGGCGGCGGTATCACGCCTTCGCGCGCGGCGAAGGCGGCCAGCTCATCGGCCGTATAGCGGGAGTTGACCACGATCCGGGAGGCGGTGTTCAGCGTGTTCAGCACCCGCTGGCGGTGCTTGTCACGGTCTCCCGGCCGGCAGAACTCGGGGTGGGTGATCGGGATCAGGTCGTGCAGGAAGACGATCCGCTCGATCCCTCGGTCGCGCAGCTCACCCAGGATGCGGTCGTCGCCCAGCCCCGTGTGACCCACGTTGAAATACAGCGTACTGTCCGGCAGCTTCTGGATCCACTGCGAGCGGAAGAACTGCTTCCACACTCGCCGGCGGCGTCCCGGGGGCCGCGCCGGATCGGTCGGCGGCTTGCCGATGACGGAATCGGCTGCCTTCGTATCGCTGCTGAGCGCGGTCATCAGCCGCATCTCGTCCTCGGTCAGGGAACGTTCGAAGAAGGCGCCGGTCCAGCGCGATCGCAGGGTGGCGACGCATTCGCGGAACCAGGCCTCATCGACGACGACCAGTTGATCGTTGCGGCCCCGGACCGGAGTGACCTGGACGTCGGGCAGGGACAGCAGCCATTCGGCATAGGCCAGGCAGACGCGGTCCACCCCGGTCGGCGCGGTCCGTTCGACCCGGCTCAACAGCCGGCTGGCGTCGAAGAGAACCGATCGGGTCACGACAGGCCGAGGCGGCCGTACATTGCGGACAGCCGACCCTGATAGGCTTCGACCGAGAATTTCGCGGCCTGGGTCAGGCCCCGGCGGACGAGATCGTCCCGCAACGCCTCGTCGGCGTCGAGGGCGCGAAGGCCTCGCGTCATGGCCTGGACGTCATAGGGATCGACGCTGATGGCCGCATCTCCCGCGACTTCCGGAAGGGAGCCGCCGGTGGAAGTCAGAACGGCGGTGGACAGGGCCATCGATTCCAGCACCGGCAGGCCGAAGCCTTCGTAGAGCGAAGGGAACAGGGTGGCCTTGGCGCCGCGGATCAGGCTGATCAATAGCGAGAAAGGCATGAATTCATAGCGACGGATACGTTGGGCGCTGGGGCCGCCGTCCTTCATGACCTGGTTCAGAAGAGCGGTCTCGCCCTCATCCAGCCAGGCGCGGCCGCCGACGATGACCAAGGGCGTCTCAAGCCCCGAGGCCAGATACGCCTCGACGATCCGGCCCAGATTCTTCTTCGGCTCGATGGCCCCAAAGTGGAAGAAATAGTCCTTCCAGCCGAGGTTGAAGACCCCTTCCAGTTCGATCGCCACATCGGACTGCGTGCGGCTGGTCAGGGTCTCGGGCAGGTGGACGGCCTGGTAGGTGTTGGTGACCCGATCTTCGGACACGCCGAGCATTCGGATCACGTCCTGACGCGTCGTTTCTGAAACGACGGCGATATGGTCCGCGCGCGCTGCGACGGCCTTGCACAGCGCCATATAGGTCGCCTTGTCATCCAGGGTCGTGTTCGGAAGGCGAAGCGGGATCAGGTCGTGGATGGTGTAGATGTTCGGCACGCCGCGTGCGTAAAGCGGCAGTGTGGCCGTCCAGTGCATCGCATCCGGTCGTTTTGCGTCGCCGACAGTGTCGAAATCGACCGGCGTCTCCTTGCCGTAGGCATTGAACGAACGGTTTGCGAGGTGGAACAGATCCTGGGACGCCCAGAAGCAGTTTGCTTCCGGTCGACCGCCCCCGCGCGTTGGCCAGACGACCTCGCCGCTGGGCGCGATCGGCCATGCGCTGCGTCCGAACCGACTGGTCAGAGTGCGCTGGAAGCGATCGAATTTCTTTAGTTTCGGACCGGGACGGTCCGCGTCGACCAGGGCCATCTCATTGAGCACGTTGTTCGCCGAACGTTTGGCGTTCGGGCCATACAGAACCTGGCCATCCATCCCCATTGTCGCGATGGTCGACAGCAGGTTGCGGCCGTAGGTGGCAATGCCCGACCCCTTGGCCAGGGCGATGTTGAACCCATCGACGCAGATCGTGGCGCGCGTCTTCGCGACTGTCGAGGCGGCGGGCGCACCGGATGGCGTCGCAGGCGCATCGCTCACGAAAAGACTGGAAAGATCAGAGCGAACAGACCGCTCCGCGACATCAGGCGACGTATCCAAATCCAGCCTTCGGCGTGGTTTTTCCGGACCGGCGGAAACGTCGCGCGGCTGGCCTGCGGGGTAGACCCTTGCCCGGCGGGGGTCAACCGCAAGCGGCCCTGCTGTCAGGAGACGTAACCCGCCTGCATCAGTTCGGCGACATGGACGATGGCGACCGGTCGGTCGTCCTGGATCACGAAAAGGTTCGAGATCTTGTTGGCCGTCAGCAGGTCGACGACGTCGCTCATCCGCTGGTCGGGCGAGACGGTGATCGGCGACTTGCTCATGATGTCGGCGGCGGTGATGCGGCTAATATCCTGTGCGAAGGCGCGGCGGATGTCGCCGTCCGTGATCATCCCGGCCAGAGCTCCGTCGGAATCGAGCACGGCGACCGCACCCTTACGGCCCTCGGTGATGCGGGCGACCAGGTCGGCGAAGACGGCGTCCAGCGGCACGGTCGGCGGCGGCGCATGATTGTCGCCCATCCATTCGCGTACGCTTTGCAGGCTCATACCCAGGGAACCGCCCGGGTGGTGCAGGCCGAAATCCATGGCCGAGAATCCGCGCCGGTCCATCAGCACCATCGCCATGGCGTCGCCCAGGGCCAGGGTCATCAGGGTCGAGGTTGTGGGCGCCAGGCCGTTGGCGCAGGCCTCGGCCACGCTGGGCATGACCAGCGGCACGGCCGACATCCGGGCCAGGAAGGAGGATCCGCGCTGCGTCATGCCGATGACCGGGATGTCGTTCCGCTGGCAGAAGAGCAAGGGATCACGCAGTTCACGGCTCTCGCCGGAGCTGGAGATGGCCAGAAGCGTGGTGTCGCCACGCAGCATGCCGAGATCGCCGTGGCTCATCTCGGCCGGGTGGACGAAGAAGGCGTTGGTGCCGGTCGAGGCCAGGGTCGCGGCGATCTTGCCGCCGATATGGCCCGACTTGCCCATGCCGGTGACGACAACATAGCCGTGCCGCGACAGGATCACGTCGCAGGCGCGCGCGATGCTGGAATCCACCGTCCGCTCAAGCGCCTGCAAGGCCTCGATGTTCAGCCGGATCACCTCGCGCGCGCGGTCCGTCATGACGCCGACGGCGGCGGGAGACGATGCGGGCATATTGAGGGGCATGGCGTTGATCCTGCTGCGCCCTTTGCCGGCGTCTGTCGTTGCACGGAGCGGAATTGCCCCATCCGGCGCGGTTTCACAATGGAGGGTCAGGGGAGCGGCCGACGGGACGACGGGTGGACGCAACGCAAGTTCAGACAAAAGCCGCTCAACCTTTGCCGGACCGGCGCGTTCAGACGTGTGGGGCCGTCAACATAACCTGGACACTCATGCCGTCAGATACCGGAACGCTCGTCGAAATTCTGCTCACGCCCCCTGTGGTGATGGAGCGGCCGCTGGCCCTGTTCCTGGATATGGACGGGGTGCTGGCTCCCATGGCGCCGACGCCGGACGCCGTGCTGGCCGACCCGAGGCGCACGGCGGTCCTGACCCGCCTGGATCAGGCGCTGGATGGGCGAATGGCGATCATCAGCGGACGGACGCTTGGCGAGATCGACCGGATCGCCGGCAGTGCTTCCCCCTCGGCTGCCGGCGTGCACGGGCTGGAACGGCGGCGTCGGGACGGCGCGGTGGATCGGCCAAAGGCCTCCCCCGGCGTGGCCCAGGCCCTGGCCGCCTTCCGTCGCTTCGCCGCCGACCGCCCCGGCGTCATCGTCGAGGACAAGGCCATTTCAGCCGGCCTTCACTACCGCCAGTCGCCAGCCAGCGCGGACGAAGCCCTGGTCCTGGCGCGCGAGCTCGCCGAGACCACTGGCCTGATGCTCCAGCCCGGTCATATGGTGCTGGAGTTGCGCACCCCCGGCTCCGACAAGGGCACGGCGGTCAAGGCCTTCATGGCCGAGCCGCCGTTCGCGGGCGCCCTTCCCGTCATGCTGGGCGACGATCTGACCGACGAGGCGGGCTTTCGCGCCGCCGCGGCCCTGGGCGGCTTCGGGGTGCTGGTCGGGCCACAACGGGCGACCTCCGCGCGCTATGGCCTGCGCGACGTTCCAGCGGTGATGGACTGGCTTGAGGCTGTGGCATCCCGGGTGTCTGGAAAATGGCTGGCGGCCTGATGACCCTCGCCTCAACCCGGCGCCCCTCGCTCGACCTCGCCCCCGTCGGCAACTGCGCCCTCTCGGCCCTGATTGATCGCAATGGCCGTTTTGTCTGGGCCTGCGCCCCCCGGGTGGACGGCGACCCGGTCTTTTCAGCCCTGATGAACGGCGCGGCGCCTGACCACGGTTTCTGGGACATCAAGCTCGAGGGGCTGAAACACGTCAGTCAGGCCTATATCGCCAACACCCCGGTCCTGCGCACGGTGCTGACGGCCGAGGATGGCGCGGCGGTCGAGATTATCGACTTCGCTCCCCGTCACATGAAGCATTCGCGGACCTACCGGCCGCTGGCCTTCGCCCGACTCGTGAGGCCGCTGGACGGCGCGCCGCGCATCCGGGTGCGGTTGCGGCCGTCCGCCGACTGGGGCGCGCGCCGGGCGGAGCTGACGAGCGGCTCCAACCACATTCGTTATCTGTGCACCGACGTCACCCTGAGGCTGACGACCGACTGTCCGGTCTCGCACGTGCTGGAGGAACGGACGTTTCGGCTGGAACGGCCGATGGCCTTCTTTCTCGGCCCCGATGAAGGCTACGATCAGGAGGTTGGACCGGGCGTCTCGGCGACCCTGGATCGCACGGTGGCCTATTGGAAGGACTGGGTCCGCACCCTCTACATCCCGCTGGACTATCAGGAGGCGGTGATCCGGGCGGCAATCACGCTCAAGCTCTGCGCCTATGAGGAGACCGGAGCCATCGTCGCCGCCATGACGACTTCGGTGCCCGAGTTTCCGGAGAGCGGACGCAACTGGGACTACCGCTACTGCTGGATCCGGGACGCCTATTACACCGTCCGCGCCCTGAACCGGCTGGGCGCGGACGACATCCTGGAGAACTACCTCGTCTATCTGAGGAACCTCGTGGATTCCTCGGCGGGCGGCCACGTCCAGCCCGTCTATGGCGTGGGCCTTGAGGAGAACATCGACGAACGGATCGTCACCTCGGTCGAAGGCTATCGCGGCATGAAGCCGGTCCGCGTCGGCAATCAGGCCCGCGAGCACCTGCAGCACGACGTCTACGGCCAGATCGTTCTGCCGCTGGTTCAGTCTTTCTACGACCAGCGTCTGCTGCGGCCTGGGTCGATCGAGGACTTCTTTGCGCTGGAGAAGGTCGGCGAGCGAGCCTTCGCCATGCACGACCAGACGGACGCGGGTCTATGGGAGTTCCGGACCATCGCCCGGGTCCATACCTATTCGTCGGTCATGTGCTGGGCCGCCTGCGACCGCCTGGCCAAGGCGGCGCACAAGCTGGGTCTGGAACCGCGGGCCGAGGTCTGGAACGATCGCGCCCGCATCATCCGCGAACGGATTGAGGCCGAAGCCTTCATTCCGGAAGAGGGCCGGTTCGGCGCCAGCTTCGGCGGCAAGGAGGTGGATGCCTCCCTGTTGCAGCTTGTCGACCTGGGCTTCCTCGATCCGCAGGATCCGCGCCAGGTGGCGACTTTCGACGCCATCGAACGCGACCTGAAGAAGGGCCCCTATCTGTTCCGCTACGTCGAGCCGGACGACTTCGGCGAGCCGGAAACCGCGTTCAACCTCTGCACCTTCTGGTTCATCGAGGCCCTGCATATGAACGGCCGGACCGAGGAGGCGCGGGAGATTTTCGAGCAGATGCTCAGTCGCCGAACCCATGCGGGCCTGCTCAGCGAGGACATCTCGCTCGGCGACAACGAACTGTGGGGCAATTATCCCCAGACCTATTCGCTGGCCGGGATCATCAACTGCGCGGTCCTGCTCAGTCGGTCGTGGACGGCCGTTCGCTGAATCGGGCGCTGTTTCCGGTCCGGATCGTGTCAACCCGGAGGCGGTTCACGATGTTGCGTTGCAGCCAAACCTTGGCCTTGGCGTTTGGGTGGCATGTCACGTCTGATCGTTGTGTCCAACCGGGTCTCGGCGCCTGTCGATCCCGCCTCTGGCTCGGCCGGCGGCCTGGCGATGGCCCTTTCCGCCGCTCTCAGAAAATACGATGGCCTTTGGTTCGGCTGGTCCGGAGAAACGATCGAGCAGTTCACCGGCGAACTGAAGATCGAGGATCGGGCGGGCATCACAGTCGCCCTGGTCGATCTCGAAGCTCAGGACGTCGAGGAATATTATAACGGCTACGCCAACAAGACCCTGTGGCCCTTGTTCCACCATCGGGTCGATCTGACCGCCTACGAACGGTCCTATGGCGAAGGGTACGAGCGGGTGAACCGTCGGTTCGCCGAGGTTCTGGCTCCGTTGATCGAGCCGGACGACGTCATCTGGATCCACGACTATCACCTGATCCCGATGGCGCGCGATCTGCGCAGGCTGGGGATCAAGAACCGGATCGGTTTCTTCCTGCACACGCCCTGGCCGGCGCGTCAGTTGCTGGTGACCCTGCCGCATCATCGACGCCTGGTGGAAAGTCTGTTCGCCTACGACCTGATCGGGTTCCAGACGCAGGAATGGCTCGACCTGTTCCGCGACTATGTGATCTCCGAGGCGCGCGGCGAACTGGCCGGCTACGGCGGGTTGGAGGCCTTCGACCGCAAGGTCCGGATCGGCGTCTTCCCCATCGGCATCGACGTCCAGGGGTTCGCCGAGGCCCGGAACTCGCGAGAGGGGAGACGCACCTATGACCGAATGGCAGCCTCGGCCGCCTTCCGCTCGATGATGGTGGGCGTCGACCGGCTCGACTACTCCAAGGGACTGGAGGAGCGAATGGTCGGTTACGAGCAGTTCCTTCAGGACAATCCCGACATGCGCGGTGATGTCTTCCTGGTGCAGGTGACGCCGATCAGTCGCGACGACGTCGACACCTATCAGGACATCCGGGCGCGGCTCGACGCCCTGGCCGGCCGGATAAACGGCGAGTTCGCCGACATGGACTGGCAGCCGATCCGCTATCTGAACCGCAGCTTCCGCCGGGATCAGCTGGCCGGTATCTATCGCGCCGCCAAGGTCTGTCTGGTCACCCCCCTGCGCGACGGCATGAACCTGGTGGCCAAGGAATATGTCGCCGCCCAGAACCCGGACGATCCCGGCGTCCTGATCCTGTCCCGCTTCGCCGGCGCGGCCGAACAGATGGGCGAGGCCCTGTTGGTCAATCCGTTCAGTCGCGAGGAAGTCGCCGACGCGATCAAGAAGGCCCTGACCATGCCGCTGGCCGAGCGGGTGCGGAAATGGGAGGCCCTGATGCAGGTCGTGCGCGACACCGATGTCGGCATCTGGCGCGACAGTTTCGTTGGGGCGCTTAACGCGGTAAAGATCGTCGGCGACGGGGACGCAACCTTCCATCAGCGACAAGCCGACGCCGCTTGAGGGCGATCAGGCGGCTTCAAGCACCGCGTTCGCCGCATCTCTGGCGTCCGCCCGGATGTTGGCCGGCCGCTGCGCCAGCCGCTCGGCGTAGGCGTCCAGCAAGGGGCTGTCCGGGAAGGCGAACCGGGCCCAGCCGAGCGACGAACCGATCATCACGTCCGCCACGGTGAACCGGTCGCCCATCAGCCAAGGGCCTTCCCACAGCGTCTCGAGCAGCCGACCGACGGCCGCTTCATAACGGGCCTTTGCCATCGGATCGCGATCCGCCTCGCCGGTCATCTTGCTCCAGACCGCCGGCTCCAGTTCGCCCGCCGCCCAGGCGAGCCAGGTCAGCAGAGGCCCACGCTCCGGCGAACCGGGCAAGGCGCCGAGGCCGACCTCCGGAAACAGGTCGGTCAGATAGAGGGCCACAGCGGCCGATTCCGTGATCAAGGCGCCGTCGTGCGTCAGGGCCGGGACCTTGCCATCCGGGTGAGGATTCTTGACGTCCGGCTCGCCGACCTTCTGACCGTTGCGGTGGGCGATTGTGCAATATTCGATGCGGGCGTCGGCCCCCAGTTCCTCGATCAGCCAGATGATCCGCGACGAGCGTGATTGCGGGGCGTGAAACAGGGTCAGCATGATTTTCTCTCCCATCCAACGAGCCTCGGCGGGACCGCCTTTGCCGTGAGAGATTGACTACCGCCACCCTGCTGCCAGCATGCTGTCAGCAGTCGCCCGGTACGGCACACAGATGAGACGCGCAGACCGCCTGTTCCAGATCGTTCAGTTGCTCCGACGGAGTTCCCAGCCCGTGACGGCGGAATCGATCGCGGTTGAGCTGGAGACGTCCAAACGCAGCGTCTATCGCGACATCGCCGCCCTGATGGGTCAGCGGGTGCCAATCCGGGGCGAGGCGGGCATCGGCTATGTGCTGGATAGCGGCTTCGACATGCCGCCCCTGATGCTGACATCTGACGAGGTCGAGGCGGCGGTGCTCGGCGCCCAGTGGGTGGCGGGCAGGGGAGACCCGGCCCTGGCGCGGGCGGCCCGCGACCTGATCGCCAAGATCGCAGCCACCGTTCCCGAACGCCTGCGCCCGGTGGTGCTGGAACCGGTGGTGACCTCCGCCATGTGGAAAACGCACGAGGTCGAGGTGCTCGACATGGGTCAGTTGCGGGCCTGGATCCATGCGGGGCGGAAGGTCACGCTGGACTATCGCGATCAGGAAGACCGGGCCTCGCTGCGGACCGTCTGGCCGCTGCTGATCGGCTATCGTGAGACGACACGGCTGCTGGTCGCCTGGTGCGAGAGCCGCGACGACTTCCGCACCTTCCGTACCGACCGGGTGGTGGAGGCGACCTTCCTCGATGACCGTTTCCCCGGCCGCCCGGCGCAACTGCGAGCACGCTGGCAGGCGATGATGGAGGCGGAGCGGCGCCGGTTCTTGACCGACCAAAAAGGGGCGAATTCCTAAGCCGGGCCTTCGACGCCGACACCCCGCTGCGGGATGTCGGCGTCTGAGCGGATCAGTAGATTTCGAACAGCCCGGCCGCACCCTGTCCGCCGCCGATGCACATGGTCACCACGCCGTACTTGGCCCCGCGACGCTTGCCTTCGATGAGGACGTGGCCGGTCATGCGGGCGCCTGACATGCCGTAGGGGTGGCCGACCGAGATGGCGCCCCCCGAGACGTTCAGCCGATCCATCGGAATGCCCAGGGTGTCGGCGCAGTAGAGCACCTGCGCGGCGAAGGCCTCGTTCAGCTCCCAGATGCCGATGTCGTCCATGGTCAGGCCGTGGCGCTTGAGCAGCTTGGGGATGGCGTAGACCGGCCCGATGCCCATCTCGTCAGGCTCGCAGCCGGCGACGACCATGCCGCGATAGGCGCCGAGCGGCTGAAGGCCGTGGCGGACGGCTTCGCCGGCCTCCATGATCACCGAGGCCGAGGCGCCGTCCGACAGCTGGGAGGCGTTGCCGGCGGTAATGAATTCGCCCTGCTGGATCTCCTCGCCGCCGCCGAAGACAGGCTTCAGCGACTTCAGGCCTTCCAGGGTCGTGTCGGCGCGGTTGCCCTCGTCCTTCGACAGGGTGACCTCCTTGGCAGAGGCCTGGCCCGTCGCCTTGTCCATGACCTGCATGGTCGTGGTCATGGGCACGATCTCGGCGTCGAAGCGGCCGGCTTCCTGGGCGGCGGCGGTGCGCTGTTGCGATTGCAGGGCGTATTCGTCCTGGCGATCGCGGCTGATGCCATAGCGGCGCGACACCACCTCGGCGGTCTCCAGCATCGACATATAGATGTGAGGCGACAGCTTCAGCAGCGCCTCATCCTTCATCCGGTACAGGTTCATGTGCTGGTTCTGGACCAGGGAGATCGATTCCAGGCCGCCGCCGACGGCCACCTTCTGCTGGTCGAACACCACCTGTTTAGCCGCCGTGGCGATCCCCATCAGGCCCGAGGCGCACTGGCGATCGATGGTCATGCCCGCGACGGTCGAAGGCAGGCCGGCGGCAAGGGCGATCTGGCGGGCGACGTTCTGGCTGGTCGAGCCCTGCTGCAGGGCCGCGCCCATCACCACGTCCTCGACCTCGGCCGGGTCGATCCCGGCGCGTTCGACCGCATGCCTGACGGCATGGGCGCCGAGTTGCTGGGCCTGGGTGTCGTTGAAGGCCCCCCGATAGGCGCGCCCGATTGGCGTTCTGGCCGTCGATACGATTACCGCTTCACGCATTGTTCTCTCCCTGCCGGTCGCCTTTGGCGACCTTGGCGATTTGATTGATCGGGTTGACCGAATTTCTGGTCGGTTTGACGGACCTTTTGTTGGTCAGTTTACTGGTCGGTTTGGCATATCAGCTGTGCGCCTTCTGCGCCTTGGTGAGTTCGATCATGCCCTGGGCGGCGCCCATCTCCGGTACGATCTCGCCGGTGCGGTACGAGATGGCTTCGAACCGGGCCTCGACCTGTTCCGGCGCATCCTCGCCGACAATGCGGACGCCCTGTGTCAGGGTGATATAGGCGCGCTCGAAGCCGCCGGCGCCGGCGGCGAGGATGCAGCGCGTCGGTGCGTCCTGGCTGACAAGATACAGCAGGCCCGGCGATACCAGTTCCGGCCCCAGCGCCTCCAGCGGCAGGCGCGCGCCGAGGTCCTCGGTCATGCGGGTATGGGCGGTCGGCGCCAGGCAGTTGACGCGGATGTCGTTCTTGGCTCCCTCGATGGCCAGGGTCTGCATGAAGCCCACCAGCGCCATCTTGGCCGCGCCGTAGTTGGCCTGACCGAAATTGCCGTAGAGGCCCGACGACGAGGTGGTCATGACGATGCGGCCGTAGTTACGCTCGCGCATCCCGTCCCACACCGCCTTGGTGCAGTTCACCGCGCCCATGACGTGCACGTCCATGACGAAGCGGAAGTCGTCGATCTCCATCTTGGCGAAGGACTTGTCGCGCAGGACGCCGGCGTTGTTCACCAGAATATCGACCGAGCCCCACCGCGCGGTCGCCTCGGCGACCATCTCTTTGACCGCCTCGAAGTCGGTGACCGATGCGCCGTTGGCCATGGCCTCGCCGCCGGCCGCCTCGATTTCGGCCACGACAGCCTGGGCCGGGCTCATCGACGAACCCTCGCCATCGCGCGCCACGCCAAGGTCATTGACCACCACCTTGGCGCCGCGCGCCGCCAAGGCCAGGGCATGCTCGCGCCCGAGACCTCCGCCGGAGCCGGTCACGATCGCCACCTTGCCGTCAAATCGCATAGCCATCGATGCCTCTCCTTATCGCTGTTCACCCTGATAACAGGCCGCGCAGGTTCGCCAAGAGGGGGATATGTGTTGAAACGGCGCCACAGTCGCCGTACTGCGAACCGAAATAAGGAACCTGGGCCCAACTCTGCCGTTCGGCTCAGTGAGTGTCACGTGTAAGCGTGGCCTTTGGACATTCACCGATATGAGGACTGACATGAAGCTGAAACTTCTCGCCAGCGTCGCAGCCGCGGGGCTTTTTGCCGCTGGTGCTGCTTCGGCTGAGCCGGACGGCTGGTACGGCGCGATTGACGCCGGTTACCACAAGATCGACGACATCAACCTGGAAGCGTCCGGCAACGGCGTGAACTGGAACGCCGAA
>NZ_JAFCTT010000009.1:0-145494 GCF_049896165.1 Brevundimonas sp. TWP3-1-2b1
ATCGGCGAGCAGCAGGTGCTGAAGCTGATGCAGACCGTGGACGACTACATCCCGCAGCCGGCGCGTCCCCTGGACCTGCCGTTCCTGATGCCGGTGGAAGACGTCTTCTCGATCTCGGGCCGCGGCACCGTGGTCACGGGTCGTATCGAAAAGGGCATCGTCAAGGTCGGTGAGGAGGTCGAGATCGTCGGCATCCGTCCGGTCCAGAAGACGACCTGCACGGGCGTGGAAATGTTCCGCAAGCTGCTGGACCAGGGCCAGGCGGGCGACAACGTCGGCGTGCTGCTGCGCGGCACCAAGCGTGAAGACGTCGAGCGCGGCCAGGTCCTGTGCAAGCCGGGCTCCATCACGCCCCACACCAAGTTCGTCGCCGAAGCCTACATCCTGAACAAGGAAGAGGGCGGCCGTCACACGCCGTTCTTCACCAACTACCGCCCGCAGTTCTACTTCCGCACCACGGACGTGACCGGGATCGTTCAGCTGAAGGAAGGCGTCGAGATGATCATGCCCGGCGACAACGCCGAGCTGAACGTCGAACTGATCACCCCGATCGCCATGGACCAGGGCCTGCGCTTCGCCATCCGTGAAGGCGGCCGCACCGTCGGCGCCGGCGTCGTCGCCAAGATCGTCGAGTAGGACTTTCTTGTTGCGCTAACGCGAACGACGCGGTCGTTCGCTGCTTGAGCGCGGACTCAGCTAGAAAGGCCCTCCGGTGCGAACCGGGGGGCCTTTTCTTTGTCCCTTCTCCCGTTGGGAGAAGGTGGCCGCGAAGCGGACGGATGAGGGTCGGACCTCACCGGCGACGCACGACTCTCAGCCGGGCCGACGTCGACCGTTTGTGCGGGTGTTTGAAGGACATTCGAGGGCGGTTCATACTGTCGTTGAACGACGTGCCCGAAGTCCGGGAAATCTTCTCTTGGGCCAGGATCTAGGGCGTCGAACTGCACTATCGCCTGTCCGGCCTGCCGACGCCGACTAGGTGATTATCCGGGGGCGGGAATGAGCGATCAAAACGACATTCTGGAACAGCATCGAAAAGATGTGGATCCTTGGCTCAACCGCATTGGTGCTCTGACA
The DNA here is from genome assembly GCF_049896165.1 of Brevundimonas sp. TWP3-1-2b1. Lineage (NCBI taxonomy): Bacteria > Pseudomonadati > Pseudomonadota > Alphaproteobacteria > Caulobacterales > Caulobacteraceae > Brevundimonas > Brevundimonas sp. TWP3-1-2b1. Next base: position 1,078 of record NZ_JAFCTT010000009.1, read on the forward strand.
GATGTCTGGGATCGACAAACTGTGATTTGGGTCGGCTTAGCAAATGCAGCGGGACTGGGGGTGGTAGTCCAGAAGCTTGCGGCCGACGTGGCCGCATCCGCCTGGCTGCTGCCCTCGGCCTGGATATTCTTGCTGGGATTGGTAGCTGCAGGGTTCGTCCCCCGTCTTTTGCACGTCCATTTTCTCACGGGATCGACGCAGCTTTTCGCCCTGAGAAACAACCCCGCCTATGATGCACCGATCGCTAGTACGAGGAAGATAGCTGAGCGGGTACTCGCGTCCGCCGGTGGAGCTTTTGTTTTAGGCGTCGTTTTTCCGTTAGCGGGCCTTACGGCGTCGGCTCTGGGGTACCGGTTCCCGTGGTCCTGATGTAGCGACCGGTTCCATAGCGATCGCAGGCCCATACCCATCAACGGATCGTCCGAATTCCCCAATCGAAACAAGCCTCGGCTCTATTTAGAGCCCTTATACCCATCACCCCCTGAAACGGCCTCACACTGTCCGGTCCTTGAGCGGAGGCGCGGATATGGACGAGCAGGCGAACACCCCCCGGCGCATGGTCCCGACGGAGGTCTGGGACGCGGTGAAGGCCGACTATCTCGCGGGGCTGTCGGGCCCTGACTGTTGTCGACGACATGGTGTGGCGCTGTCGTCGCTGCGGGATCGGGCCGCGCGTGAGGGCTGGCGGCGTTCGGACCAGCCCTGGGTTCCGCCACACGCCCTCGATCCCTGCGACGAGGGGCTGGTTCTGGAGGAACGGATCGGCGGCAATCTCGATCTGGTCGAGTGGGGCGAACTGTCTCACGTCGTTGACGGGCGGATGATGCGGGCCATCCTGCGCGGCGACTCGGCGGAGTTCATGCGCTGGCACAAGGTGATCGAGATCGTCGACGTCCGTGAAGCCGAGCTGCGCCGCTGGGCCGAGGAGGAAGAGGTCCGTAAATTCCGCGTCCGCCAGCGAGCGCGCGATGCGGAGGCCGACGCGGCCGATCCGGACTCAACGGACGACTCGGACTCCGGTTTGGAGTCTGACCTCGAGGATCAGGGGCCGATCGCGGGATTGATGACTATGCCGTACGGCGGGCTGGCGCGAAAAGAGCCGCGCGAGGACGGTGATGCTCACGTCTCCTCCCCATCGCTAGGCGACGAGGAGGAGACAGGGCCCGGGTAACGCCATCAACCGTTCGGCTCGCCCGTCGCCGGGTCGGTCGCCGTGTCCCCGGAGTTGCTGGAGCCCTCGCTGCCCTTGGGCTCGGTCGCGGGGTGTGGCGGCTGGCCATCACCGGCGGGACGCTGGTTCTCGTCCTCGGTCTCGCGCGGCGGTCGGGCGGGGTCGGTCATGCTCAAGCTCCTGTTGCGGACCGAACGCCCCAGACGCGCGGCGGCTCCAGGGCAGGCTTTTGTTCACCATGCCATTACACCGTCGCGAAACGGGAGGTGGGCTAGACCTGAGACAGGAACGCGCCTCGCCCAGGGGCGCGGGTCGGAGACTTGCATGCCCGGAACGCTAAAGATCGAGGTCGTCAAGGCGGACCAGTTGACGGTCGCGGACCGGGTGCTGTGGCGCGCCATGGTCGAGGCCAATCCCGATCTCGCCAGCCCCTATTTCCGCTGGGAGTTCACCGAGATCGCCGCCCGCATCAGCCCCGACGCCGCCGTGGCGATCTTCAGCCGGGGCGGGCGCACCATCGGCTATTTCCCGCACCAGCGGCGCGGATCGGCGATCCAGCCGCTCGGGGCGCCCATGAATGACTATCACGGCGTCATCGCCATGCCGGGCCAGGCGCCGTCCCTGGCCGCCGTCGCGGCCCTGCTGAATGCGCCCCGGCTGAACGTCTCGGCCTGGGTCGGGCCGTCGGGCGCGGGCGAGCTGCGCGAGACCCTGATGACCGTCACGCCGGAGGAGGGGTTCGACGCCTGGTATGCCGAGCGTCGCCAGACCTGGGGCAAATATTTCAAGGACAAGGAACGGGCGCGCCGCAGCCTCGAGGCGGAGCTGGGGCCGATCCGGGTCCAGCGAGGCCTGACCGATCCGGCGCTGCTGGATCAGCTGATCGGGCTGAAGCGCGACCAGTATGCCCGCACAGGCCGGCACAACATCTTCGCCTGCGGCTGGACCCGTGATCTGCTGCACGCCCTTATGGCCTCGGAGCATGACGACTTCGGCGCCTCGATGGCGGCGCTGTGGGCCGGGGACAGGCTGACGGCGATCGAATACTCGCTGCACGCCGGCGACCGGTATCATTTCTGGTTCCCGGCCTATGAGCCTGCGCTGGCGCGCTGCTCGCCCGGCATCCTCCTGACCATGGACACGATGCGGCTGGGCTGTGACGCCGGGTTCCGGGTCTTCGACTTCGGCTTCGGCGGCGAGGGCTACAAGAAATATTTCTGCAACGCGACCCAGACGGTGCGCGAGGCGGTGATCCTTAAGCCAGGCGTCGGCTCCATGCTGTCTGACGTGGCCGTGGGCCTGCTCAACAGCGCCGCGGGCGGCCAGGGCGAGCGGCTGCGCACCAGCGTGCGGCGTCGCTGGGCCGCCATCGAGGCCTGCGAGACCACATCCGCCAACCGCCTGATGGGTGCGGTCGCCGCCGCCGGCGCGGCCATGAAGAAGGTCAACAGCGCCCGCCAGGCCGCCTGATCGAGATGAGCATGAACCAGACCCCCAGCCAGACCCGGCGCACCCGCTATCCCGGCCCGATCGATCAGGCGAAGAAGCACCCGCACGCCCTCGTCGACCAGGGCTTCGCCACCGACGAGACGCTGGCGGAAATCCTGCACCGCTATCCGGCCGAACTGTTCGACATCAATCTGTACGACTACGACGACGAGGGGCAGGTCTCGCTGCGCACCGGGGCGCGCGGCGGCCTGTCGGGCGACCAGCTTCTGGCGGCGATCCAGGCCGGGCGTCTGTGGGTCAACCTGCGTCAGGCCCAGGCCGGCTGTCCCGAACTGTGGCAGGCCGCCATGGGCGAGTTCGCCAGGATCCAGGCCACCTATCCCGGCATGAAGGCCGTGACCAACGCCGGCCAGCTGATCATTTCCTCGCCGGTCGCCAGGGTGCCCTATCATTTCGACGCCGCCGGGGTGGTGCTGTTCCACCTGCGCGGCAGGAAGCGCCTCTTTATATACCCGGGCGACGAGGCCCATCTGCCGGAGACGGCGATGGAACAGGTCGTGGCCCGCCAGACGACCGAGGAACTGCCCTATACCCGCGCCTTCGAGGCGGACGCCCAGGTCATGGACCTGGAGCCGGGCGAGGCCCTGACCTGGCCGCTCTATGCGCCGCACCGGGTCGAGAACCTCGACCGGTTCTGCGTCAGCCTGTCGATGGATTTCCAGACCTGGCCGACGCGGTTCCGCAACGGGGCCATCTACACCAATGCCGTGATCCGCAGCCGGGGAGGGCGTCCGCGCTTCACCGACGGCATGTCGACCCCGGAACTGGCCGCCCGCTGGGCCGCCTCTCTGGCCCTGCGCCGCGTCGGCGGGCTCAAGAGCCGGATCGAGCATTTCGAGCGCGATTTCACCCCGGAAGTCGGCGCCGCCGACGGGGCGGGAACGTTGCGGGCGTGACAAACTTCTCCCTCCCACTCGGGGGAGGGAAACCTCGGACCCGGATTAATTCGAGGTCATGACGTCGAGTTAAACTGACTTCCGGTCATCACAGGGTCAGGTTCGCCTCAACTTCAGGAGAGGAACCCACGTCATGAAAGCATTCGTCACCGCCGCCGCATCCGTCGCCCTGCTGGCCGCCCTCGGCGCCGCAGCCCCGGCCTCGGCCAAGACCGACCGCGAGGTCCGCATCCGTTACGCCGCCGCCCGCGTGGTGGTGATCGTCGAAAACCGCACCGACATCGCCGTCGAGATCGAGCCGGGCTCTGGCGGCCTGCCCCTGCCGACCGTGACCCGTAACGGCGACGAGGTCCGCATCAACGGCAACCTCGGCCGTCGCGCCTTCCGCCGCTGCGAGAGCGGTCCTGCGAACGCCCGGCAGCCAGGGGAGGGCGCGTCCGTGGAGGTGCGCGAGCACGGCCGGGTCAACCTGTCCGCCGCTCCGCTGATCGTCGTCCGCACGCCGCCGGCCGTGGACATCTCCACCGAAGATTCCGCCGTGTTCGGCTCGATCGGTCGCGGCGCCACCTCGATCGAACTGGGCAGCGGCGGCTGCGGCGACTGGACCGTGGCCAACACCGCGGGCTCGGCCGACCTGTCGATCGGCGGATCGGGCAGCATCCGCGCCGGGACATCGAGCAGCCTTCAAGCCTCGATCAGCGGGTCGGGTGACATCACGGCCGGGGCAACGGGCGAGCTTGACGCCTCCGTCAGCGGCTCGGGCACGATCACCGTCGCCGGGGCCACGGGCGACGTCGACGCCGCCATCAGCGGCTCGGGCGACATTCGCGTCAACAGCGGCCGTCCGCGCTCGGTCGATGCCTCCATCGCGGGCTCGGGCGACATCATCGTGACCGGCGACGCCGGGCCTCTCGACGCCTCCATCGCCGGCTCAGGCAACATCACGGTCACAGGCACGGCAGCGAGCGTGGACGCCAGCCTGTTGGGCGGCGGCGACGTCCTCGTGGGCCGGGTCACCGGCTCGGTCTCCCAATCCGTCATGGGCGGAGGCCGGGTGCGCATCGGCAACTGAGCCTCCTGAACTCAGTCTGCTGAAAGCGGCGGCCCGGGCGAGTGGAACCGTCCGGGCCGTCTTCCTGTGAAATCGGAGCTGACCGCCGAAAACTGATCGTCTCCGAAACGAGAGAAAGTCGCCCGCAACGGTCCGGGCCGCTTGACCAAAACGGAATCAATCGTCATAAGCGCCAACTCTTGTTGGACTGGCTGTGCGGGAAACCGCAGACGCAGTCCGCAGGAACGACCTCGGACCTGTTCTTTGCAGCGACCTGGGACTTCAACGGCTCTCGCGGGCGACTGCGTGGGCCGATCGTTTTTGCGGACGTGCGTACTCTGAAGGCATTCGTGCCTGAAGGCCTCCGGTCTTTGAAATGGTTCACAGGGACGCAGGTTCGCCTGCTTGGGAAATACGACCGATATGGATCAAAGCATCCGCATCAGGCTCAAGGCCTTCGATCACCGCGTCCTCGACTTTTCGACGCGCGAAATCGTGAATACGGCCAAGCGCACGGGCGCCACTGTACGTGGTCCGATCCCGCTGCCGACCCTGATCGAAAAGTTCACCGTGAACCGCTCGCCGCACGTCGACAAGAAGTCGCGCGAGCAGTTTGAAATCCGCACGCACAAGCGTGTCCTCGACATCGTCGACCCCACTCCGCAGACCGTGGACGCGCTCATGAAGCTCGACCTGTCCGCCGGTGTGGACGTCGAGATCAAGATTTAAAGAAACAAAGGCGGGATCCGATATGCGCACGGGCGTGATCGCCAAGAAGCTGGGCATGACCCGCGTGTTCGCCGAAGACGGCGCGCACGTTCCGGTCACTGTGCTTCAGCTCGACGACTGTCAGGTCGTCGGCCAACGCACTCAGGAGCGGGACGGCTACGTCGCCCTGCAACTGGGCGCCGGGGCCAAGAAGGCAAAAAATACGAATAAGGCTCAACGCACGACCTTCGCCACGGCGGAAGTCGAGCCCAAGCACGTCGTCATGGAATTCCGCGTGTCGGACGACGCCATGATCGACGTCGGAGCGACCCTCACGGCAGACCACTTCGTGGTCGGTCAGAAGGTCGACATCCAGGGCGAGACGATCGGCAAGGGCTTCCAGGGCGGCATGAAGCGCTGGAACTTCAGCGGTCTGCGGGCGTCGCACGGTGTGTCCGTGTCGCACCGGTCGCTGGGGTCCACCGGCCAACGCCAGGACCCGGGCAAGACGTTCAAGGGCAAGAAGATGGCGGGTCAGCTCGGTAACGAGACGATCACCACCCAGAACCTGACCATCGTCCGTGTCGACGCCGAGCGCGGCCTCATCCTGGTCAAGGGCGCTGTCCCCGGCCACGAGGGCTCGTGGGTCAAGGTTCGCGACGCGCACAAGAAGCCGTCCGCCGACCTGCCGTTCCCCGGCGCGTTCAAGACCAAGGGCGGCGCAGCAGCCGCTCCGGCCGAAACGCCTGCTGAAGAGCCGGCAGCGGTCGAGACCGTCGAAGGCGGTGAAGCATGAAACTTTCGAGCATCAACCTTGACGGCAAGGCTCTGGGCGACGTTGAACTGTCGGACGCCGTTTTCGGCATTACCGACATTCGCGGCGACCTTCTGGCCCGTTACGTCAACTGGCAGCTGGCCAAGCGCCGCGCCGGCACCCACAAGGTTCAAACCCGCAACGAGAACTCTCGTACGGGCAAGAAGATGTACAAGCAGAAGGGCACCGGCGGCGCTCGTCACGGTTCGCGCCGTGCACCGCAGTTCGTCGGCGGTTCGCGCGCCTTCGGCCCGATCGTCCGCGATCACGGTTTCGACCTTCCCAAGAAGGTTCGCGCCTTGGCCCTCCGGCACGCCCTGTCGTCCAAGGCGAAGTCGGGCGACCTGATCGTCGTCGACGCCCTGACGGTCAAGGACGCCAAGACCGCCGCTCTGCGCGAGACGTTCGGCAAGCTGGGCTGGACCCGCACGCTGATCATCGCCGGTCCCGAAGTCGACGCGAACTTCGCGCTGGCCTCGCGGAACATCCCGCAGATCCACGTGCTGCCGAACGCCGGCCTGAACGTCTATGACATCCTGCGCGCCGACAAGCTGGTCCTCTCGAAGGCCGCCGTCGAAGCCATCGAAGCCCGCTACGCCGACTTCAAGCCGTCGCGTCGCGAGCAAGCCGAGAAGGACGCCGCGTAATGGCTGCCCAACCCACCGCCAAACACTACGACACCATCCTGTCGCCGATCATCACCGAGAAGGCGACAATCCTGTCGGAGCAAAACAAGGTCGTGTTCCGCGTTGCCGGAACCTCGACCAAGGACGAGATCGCAGCTGCGGTCGAAAGCCTGTTCAAGGTCAACGTCCTGAAGGTCAACACCCTGGTTCAAAAGGGCAAGACCAAGCGCTTCCGCGGCATCATGGGCCGTCGGGTCGACATCAAAAAAGCGATCGTGACGCTGGCCGACGGCCAGTCGATCGACGTCACCACGGGGCTCTGATCAGATGGCCTTGAAAACATACAATCCGACTTCGCCGGGCCGTCGCGCCCTTGTGCTTATCGACCGTTCGGAGCTCTTCAAGGGCCGTCCCGAAAAGTCGCTGACCGAAGGCCTGACCAAGTCGGGCGGACGTGGTCAGGGCGGCCGCATCGCTGTCCGTTTCCGCGGCGGCGGCGCCAAGCGCCTGTATCGCAAGATCGACTTCAAGCGTCGCAAGTTCCAGACCGCGACCGTCGAACGGCTGGAGTATGACCCCAACCGCACCGCCTTCATCGCCCTCATCACCTATGAGGACGGCGAAAAGGCCTATATCGTCGCGCCGCAACGCCTGAAGGCGGGCGACACGATCGTGGCCGGCGAAAAGACGGACGTTAAGCCTGGCAACGCCATGCCGCTGCGCTCCATCCCCGTCGGCACCATCATCCACTGCGTGGAGATGAAGCCGGGCAAGGGCGCTCAGCTGGCCCGTTCGGCCGGTGCCTATGCCCAGCTGGTGGGTCGCGATCAGGGCTACGCCCAGATCCGCCTCGGCTCCGGCGAACTGCGCATGGTTCTGGACGGCTGCATGGCCACGGTGGGCGCCGTTTCCAACGCCGACCACATGAACCAGAACATGGGCAAGGCCGGTCGCGTCCGTCACATGGGCTTCCGTCCGCACGTTCGCGGCGTCGCCATGAACCCGGTCGATCACCCCCACGGCGGTGGTGAAGGCAAGACCTCTGGCGGTCGTACCCCGGTTACGCCGTGGGGCAAGGACACCAAGGGTTCGCGCACCCGCAAGAACAAGTCTACGGATCGTTTCATCATCCGTAGCCGTCACCTCAAGAAGGCTCGCTAAAGATGGCTCGCTCCTCCTGGAAAGGCCCGTTTGTCGACGGGTATCTGCTCAAGAAGGCCGACGCCGTTTCGACGTCGGGCCGCAAGGACGTGATCAAGACCTGGTCGCGCCGCTCAACCATCCTGCCGCAGTTCGTGGGCCTGACTTTCGGCGTCCACAACGGTCACAAGCACGTCCCCGTGCATGTGAATGAGGACATGGTCGGCATGAAGCTGGGCGAGTTCTCGCCCACCCGTTCGTTCCCCGGCCACGCCGCGGACAAGAAGGCGAAGCGGAAGTAAGATGCCAAAGACGAACAACACACGCCGCGTCGGTCCGACCGAAGCCCGCGCCAAACTGGTGAACGTCCGGATCAGCCCTCAGAAGCTGAACCTGGTCGCCCAGTCGATCCGTGGTCTGCCGGTGCAAAAGGCGCTGAACGAACTCGAGTTCAGCCGCAAGCGCATCTCGGACGACGTCCGCAAGGTTCTGTATTCGGCGGTTTCGAACGCCGAGAACAACCACAACCTCGACATCGACAACCTGATCGTGTCCGAGGCCTTCGTGGGCAAGAACCTGGTGATGAAGCGTTTCGCGAGCCGTGCTCGTGGCCGCTCGTCGCGTATCCTGAAACCGTTCAGCGAGATCACCATCGTGGTCCGTGAAGCCGGCGAGGCCGCCTGATATGGGTCAGAAAATCAATCCGATCGGTTTCCGCCTCGGCGTGAACCGTACCTGGGACAGCCGCTGGTTCGCCGACGGCCCGACCTACGCCCGTCTGCTGCACCAGGACCTGAAGCTGCGCACGTGGCTCAAGGAACGCCTGAACGCCGCCGGCGTGTCGCGCATCATCATCGAGCGTCCGCACAAGAAATGCCGCGTGACGATCTACGCCGCCCGTCCGGGTGTCGTGATCGGCAAGAAGGGCGCTGACATCGAGAAGCTCCGCAAGGACATCTCGGCCCGTACCGAAGGCGAAGTTCACCTGAACATCGTCGAGGTGCGCAAGCCCGAAACCGACGCCCAGCTGATCGCCGAGAACATCGCCCAGCAGCTGGAACGCCGTATCGCGTTCCGCCGCGCCATGAAGCGTTCGATGCAATCGGCCATGCGTCTCGGCGCCAAGGGCGTTCGCATCAACGTGTCGGGTCGCCTCGGCGGCGCCGAAATCGCGCGGATGGAATGGTATCGCGAAGGCCGTGTGCCGCTGCACACCCTGCGCGCCGACATCGACTACGGCTTCATTCAGGCCAAGACGACCTACGGCATCATCGGCGTGAAGGTCTGGGTGTTCAAAGGTGAAGTGCTCGAGCACGATCCGATGGCCCAGGACAAGCGCTGGGCTCTGGAAGCCGCCGGTCCGTCGTCCAACGAAGGCCGCGAACGTGGTGGCCCGCGCGGTGACCGTGGTCCCCGCCGTGGCCGTGAGGGCTAGGGAAAATGCTGCAGCCTAAGAAAACCAAGTACCGGAAGGCCTTCAAGGGCCGTATCCACGGCGCCGCCAAGGGTGGATTCTCGCTGAACTTCGGTTCGTATGGCCTGAAGACGCTTGAGCCGGAACGCATCACCGCGCGTCAGATCGAGGCGGCCCGCCGCGCGATCACCCGCCAGATGAAGCGTCAGGGCCGTGTCTGGATCCGCGTTTTCCCGGACGTTCCCGTCTCGGGCAAGCCTGCCGAAGTCCGCATGGGCAAGGGCAAGGGCGCCGTGGATCACTGGGCGGCGCGCTGCCACCCGGGCCGGATCCTGTTTGAAATCGACGGCGTCGCCGACGACGTGGCTCGCGAAGCCCTGCGTCTGGGCGCCGCCAAGCTGCCGGTTCGCACCAAGGTGGTCACCCGCCTCGACGCCGGCGTCGCCCATGTGGAGCACGTAGGCGCATGACCAAGATCGCCGACCTCCGGGTCCAGACCCCCGATCAGCTGGGCGACCAGCTGCTGTCCCTGAAAAAGGAACAGTTCAACCTGCGCTTCCAGGCCGCCACCGGCCAGATGGAAAAAACTCACCGCGTTGGTGAAGTGCGCAAAGACATCGCCCGCATCTCGACGCTTCTGCGTGAGAAGCGGTCGGCCTCGTAAGGAAACACTATGCCCAAGCGAATTCTCGAAGGCGTGGTCGTGTCCGACAAGGGCGACAAGACCGTCGTCGTCGTCGTCCAACGCACGCTGCTGCACCCGGTCATGAAAAAGATCGTGCGCCTCTCCAAGAAGTACCACGCCCACGACGAAGCGAACGCCTTCAAGGAAGGTGACATCGCCCGCATCCGTGAGTGCGCCCCGAAGTCCAAGCTGAAGCGTTGGGAGGTCCTCTCGAAGGACACCCCGGCCTCGGCGTCGTAATCAGAGGGATCTGACACTATGATCCAGATGCAAACTAACCTGGAGGTAGCCGATAATTCGGGTGCTCGCCGGGTCATGTGCATCAAGGTGCTCGGCGGCGCTAAGCGTCGCTACGCCTCGGTGGGTGACACTATTGTCGCCTCGGTCAAGGAAGCGATTCCTCGTGGCCGCGTCAAAAAAGGTGAAGTGGTTCGCGCCATCGTCGTGCGCACCGCCAAGGACATCCAGCGCAAGGACGGTTCCGTCATTCGCTTCGACAAGTCCGCCGCCGTCATCGTCAACAAGCAGAACGAGCCGGTCGGCACGCGGATCTTTGGCCCGGTTCCCCGTGAACTGCGCGCCAAGAACCACATGAAGATCATCTCTCTGGCTCCGGAGGTCCTGTAGTCATGGCCGCCAAGATCAAAAAGGGCGACCGCGTCGTCGTCCTCGCCGGCAAGGACAAGGGCCGCACCGGTGAAGTCACCAAGGTGCTGCCGACCGAAAATCGCGTCCTGGTCCAGGGCGTGAACATGGTCCAGCGCCACACGCGTCCGACCCAGGGTGACCCCCAGGGCGGCATCAAGAACAAGGAAGCCACGCTTCACCTTTCGAACGTCGCGATCGCCGACGCCAACGGCAAGGCGAGCCGCGTCGGCTTCCGCATGGAAGGCGACAAGAAGGTTCGCTTCGCCAAGACGACGGGAGACGTCATCTGATGGCCGATACCAAATACACCCCTCGTCTGAAGGACGAGTTCAACACCCGCATCAAGGGCGTGATGACCGAGAAGTTCGGTTACACCAACCCGATGCAGATGCCGCGTCTGGACAAGATCGTCCTGAACATGGGCATCGGTGAAGCCGTCGCCGACTCCAAGAAGGCCAATGCGGCCCTCAAGGATCTGACTGCGATCGCCGGCCAGAAGGCGGTGCCGACCAAGGCCCGTAACTCCATCGCCGGCTTCAAGCTGCGCGAAGGTATGGTCATCGGCGGCAAGGTCACCCTGCGCGGCGACCAGATGTACGAGTTCCTGGACCGTTTGATCACGATCGCCCTGCCGCGCGTGAAGGACTTCCGTGGCCTCAAGCCGACGTCGTTCGACGGTCGCGGCAACTACGCCATGGGCCTCAAGGAACACATCGTGTTCCCGGAGATCAACTACGACCAGATCGACCAGATGTGGGGCATGGACATCATCGTCTGCACCACGGCCAGGACAGACGACGAGGCGCGCGCGCTTCTGACCGAGTTCAAGTTCCCGTTCGTGAAGAACTGAGCGGGAAGGGAAAAGCAAAATGGCAAAGAAAAGCGCCGTAAACCGTAACGAGATGGTGAAAGCCCTTGTTGCGAAGTATGCCGCGAAGCGGGCCGCCCTGAAGGCGACCGCCAACGACGAGAGCCTGCCTCTGGAAGAGCGTTTCGGCGCCCGCCTGAAGCTGGCCGAGCTGCCGCGTAACTCGGCGGCCGTCCGGATCCGCAACCGCTGCGAAGTGACGGGCCGTCCGCGGGCCTTCTATCGCAAGCTCAAGATGAGCCGGATCGCGCTGCGCGAACTCGGCAACCTGGGACAGATCCCGGGCCTGACGAAGTCCAGCTGGTAAGGGGAGCGACAGACATGATGATCAACGATCCCCTGAGCGACATGATCGCTCGCATGAAGAACGCGGCCATGCGCAAGCGTTCCAAAGTGCTCACCCCGGCTTCCCGTCTGCGCCAGCGCGTCCTCGACGTGCTGCAGGACGAAGGCTACATCCGCGGCTATTCGCTGGTTCAGAACCCCGGCGAATTCCCGCAGTTCGAGATCGAGCTCAAGTACTTCGATGGCCAGCCGGTCATCGCCGAGATCGCTCGCGTGTCCAAGCCGGGCCGCCGCGTCTATTCGGCGATTACCGACCTGAAGCCGGTCAAGAACGGCTTGGGCATCTCGATCCTTTCGACTTCGAAGGGTGTCATGTCTGACACCGCAGCCCGCGACGCAAACGTCGGTGGCGAAGTCCTCTGCAGGGTCTACTAAAGATGTCCCGTATCGGAAAACGTCCCATCACACTGCCGAAAGGCGTGACCGTCACCATCGACGGCCAGACCGTGACCGTGAAAGGCCCCAAGGCCGAGCGTTCGTGGTCGGTTGCTGACGAAGTCGAAGTCACCCAGGAAAACGGCGAACTGAACCTGGCGATCCGCGCCGACACCCAGCGCGCTCGCGCGATGTGGGGTCTGTCGCGCACGCTGCTGGACAACATGGTCGTCGGCGTCACCGAAGGCTTCGAGCGCACGCTCGAGCTGGTCGGTGTCGGTTACCGCGCCGCCATGAAGGGCAACGATCTGTCCCTGCAACTGGGCTTCTCGCATGAAGTGAACGTGGTGGCTCCGGCCGGCGTGACCTTCGCGGTGCCCAAGCAGACCGAGATCAAGATCTCGGGCCCGGACAAGCAAGTCGTCGGCGAATTGGCCGCCAACATCCGCAAGCTGCGTCCGCCGGAGCCCTACAAGGGCAAGGGCGTCCGTTATGCTGGCGAGAAGGTGCGCCGCAAGGAAGGCAAGAAGAAGTAAGTCATGGCAACGACTCTCAAGCAAAAAGCCGTCCGCCGCACCGATCGCAACCGTCGCCGGCTCAAGGCGATGGGCAATGGTCGCCTGCGTCTGTCCGTGCACCGTTCGGACAAGAACATCTCGGCCCAGATCATCGACGATCTCAAGGGGATCACCGTGGCTTCCGCCTCGTCGCTGGAAGGCGACAAGGCCGGGACGTCCAAGGGCTCCAACGTCGAGGCGGCTGCCGCCATCGGCAAGCTGGTCGCCCAGCGCGCCATCGAGAAGGGCGTCACCGATGTGGTCTTCGACCGCGGTGGCTACATCTATCACGGACGGGTGAAGGCGCTGGCGGATGCCGCGCGTGAAGCCGGCCTGAACTTCTAAGGACCGCACAGATGGCGCAAGCACCTCAACGCGGCGGCGGCGGCAACGACCGCAATCGTCGCGACAACCGCAACGGCCCTGCTGCCGACGGTCCGGATTCGGACATCGTCGAAAAGCTGGTCCACATCAACCGCGTCGCGGCCACCGTCAAAGGCGGCCGTCGCTTCTCCTTCGCAGCCCTGATGGTCGTCGGTGACGGCAAGGGACGCGTGGGCTTCGGTCACGGCAAGGCGCGCGAAGTGCCGGAAGCCATCCGCAAGGCGACCGAAGAAGCCAAGAAGACGATGATCCGCGTTCCCCTGCGCGAAAACCGCACCCTGCACCACGACGGCAACGGCCGTTGGGGCGCCGGCAAGATCATGATGCGCGCGGCTCCTCCGGGAACCGGCGTGATCGCGGGCGGTCCGATGCGTGCAGTCCTGGAGACCCTCGGCGTCGCCGACGTGGTCGCCAAGTCCACGGGCTCGTCGAACCCCTACAACATGATCCGGGCGACGTTCGAGGCGCTGAAAGTCCAGTCCTCGCCCCGCCAGGTCGCTTCGAAGCGTGGCAAGAAGGTCTCCGACCTGATGGGCCGCCGCAACGACGGCGCCTCGACGCCCGAAGCCGTGGAGTCCTGAGCATGGCGAAGTCAGAAGCCAAGACGGTCACCGTCAAGCAGACCGGTTCGCCGATCCGCCGCAAGAACGACCAGCGCGCCACCCTGGTGGGCCTGGGTCTGAACCGAATGGGCCGCGAGTCCACGCTTGAAGACACTCCTTCGGTTCGCGGGATGATCGCAAAGGTCGCCCACCTGACCGAGATCGTCGAAAAGTAAGCCGTTTGTATCGCCCTCCCCCTCGGGGGAGGGCAGGTCGCCCTCGGGCGACCGGGTGGGGGCGGCTCGGCGAGCCGCCTTTACTGCTGTCGGGGGAGCCGCTATAGCGCGCGTCCGTTAGAGATTTGGGTCCGGCTCGCCTTGCCGGTCCCACCCGGTCGGCTTTGCCGACCACCCTCCCCGGACGGGGAGGGAGACGACCGAGACCAACAAGCCGAGTCCGCTGATACAGCGGGCGCTAGAACCCGAAAGGATCAGGCACATGAAACTGAACGAAATTCGCGACAACGAAGGCGCCCACAAGAAGCGTATGCGCGTCGGCCGCGGCCCGGGTTCGGGCAAGGGCAAGACCGCCGGTCGCGGCGTCAAGGGCCAGAAGTCGCGTTCGGGCGTCGCCATCGGCGGCTTCGAAGGCGGCCAGATGCCCCTGTACATGCGTATGCCCAAGCGCGGCTTCAACAATCCCAACGCCCTGAAGCTGGCCGAAGTGAACCTGTGGCGCCTGCAGGACGCCATCGACGGCGGCAAGCTGGACATCAAGGGCGAGATCAAGGGCGACGCCCTGGTCGCCGCCGGCGTGATCCGTCGCGTCAAGGACGGCGTCCGTCTGCTGGGTACCGGCGAGGTCAAATCCAAGCTGAACCTGGTTGTCTGGTCGGCCTCGGCCGGCGCCGTGAAGGCGATCGAAGCCGCCGGCGGCTCGGTCGTTCAGGAGCGGATCGCTGCTGAAGCCAAGGCCGCCGCTCGCGTCGAGAAGCGCAACCTCGCCAAGGGCAAGGTTCCCGCTGCCAAGGCCCCGCGCGGCGACGCCAACAAGATCTCGGCTCGCACGACCCGCGCGGCCGCCAAGGCTTAATCCAATAAAGCGTGGGGGGCGGTCTCGCTAAGGGGCCGCCCTTCGCCTATCTGGACGAAGGCGTCGGATTCGAAAGCGGATCGGACGCAGCGTACTGACAAGTCGGGGTAACGACATATGGCTTCGGCCGCCGAACAACTCGCCGCCAATATGAACATGGGCTCGTTCGCTAAGGCGACCGAGCTCCACAAGCGTCTGCTGTTCACGCTTGGCGCGCTTCTCGTCTATCGCATCGGCACCTATGTGCCGATCCCGGGCATCAACTCCGCCGCCTTCCTGCAGTTCTTCCAGGATCCGGACGGGCAGCGCGGCGTCCTGGATATGTTCAACATGTTCTCGGGCGGCGCCGTGGAACGGATGGCCGTCTTCGCGCTGAACGTGACGCCCTACATCTCGGCCTCGATCATCGTCCAACTGATGGGCAGTGTGTATCCGCCGTGGGAGAAGCTGAAAAAAGAAGGCGGCGAAAGCGGGCGCAAGCAGCTGAACCAGTACACCCGTTACCTGACCGTGTTCCTGGCTCTGGCCCAGTCGTTCGGCATCGCGGCGGGCCTCAACGCCCAGCCCGGCCTGATCGACGAGCCCGGCGTCTTCTTCATCGCCACCACGGTCGTCTCCCTGACGGGCGGCACCATGTTCCTGATGTGGCTGGGTGAGCAGGTGACGGCGCGCGGCGTCGGCAACGGCATCTCGCTGATCATCTTCGCCGGTATCGTCGCGGTTCTGCCGGGCACCGTCGCCCGGATGCTGGGATTGGCCCAGCAGGGTCAGATGTCCGCCTTCGCCCTCCTGTTCCTGGCCGTCCTCGCCGTGGCCACGATCGTCTTCATCGTCTTCATGGAGCGCGCCCAGCGCCGTCTTCTGATCCAGTATCCGAAGCGCCAGGAAGGCAACCGGATGGCCGGGGGCGAGCGTTCGTTCCTGCCGCTGAAGGTGAACACCGCCGGGGTCATCCCGCCGATCTTCGCCTCGTCGCTGCTGCTGCTGCCGACCACGGTCGCCCAGATGACCGCCACGGCCGACCTGCCGGCATGGATGAGCTGGCTGCCCTTCGTGACCGCCCAGCTGACCCATGGCCAGCCGCTGTTCATGCTGCTGTACGCCGGCCTGATCATCTTCTTCTGCTTCTTCTACACCTCGATCACCTTCAACCCTGAAGACACGGCCGAGAACCTGAGGAAGTACGGCGGCTTCCTGCCGGGCATCCGTCCGGGCAAGCGCACGGCGGAATATCTGGACTACGTCCTGACCCGCCTGACCGTGATCGGCGCTGCCTACATCACCGCCGTCTGCCTCCTGCCGGAGTTGATGGTCGCCCAGATGGGCAACAGCCTGTATTTCGGCGGCACCTCGATCCTGATCGTCGTGTCGGTGACCATGGACACCGTGGCTCAGATCCAGTCTCAACTGCTGGCTCACCAGTATGAAGGCCTGATCAAGAAGGCCCGACTGCGGGGTCGTGGCGGCCGCGGCGCGCCCACGCCCGTTCGCCGCTAGGCCTGCATTGTGGTGGGCTATCGCGCATTGCGTGATTTGAGCCCGAGCGCCCGGGGAGGGGCCTGAACATGAACCTGATCCTGTTCGGGCCCCCGGCGGCCGGCAAGGGCACCCAGGCCAAGCGGCTGGTCGAGCAGCGCGGCATGGTCCAGCTGTCGACCGGCGACATGTTGCGCGAGGCGATCGCGTCCGGCTCGGAACTGGGTCAGCAGTGCAAGGAGATCATGGCGCAAGGCGGTCTGATCGCCGACGACATCGTCATCGCCCTGATCGAGGCCCGACTGAAGGAAGCCGAAGACGCCGGCGGCGCCATTTTCGACGGCTTCCCGCGCACGATCGCCCAGGCCGAGGCGCTCGACGCCATGTTGGCCAAGCTGGGCAAGCAGATCGATCGGGTTGTCCGCCTCAAGGTCGATGACGCAGCGCTGATGGATCGGATTTCCAAACGCTTCGCCGAACAGGGCCGTCCGGACGACAATCCGGAAAGCTTCAAGGTTCGTCTGGACGCCTACAACCGCAACACCGCACCCCTGCTGCCCTACTACGGCGACAAGGGATTGCTGACCGAGGTCGATGGCATGGGCTCGATCGAGACGGTGGCTCTTGCCATCGACACCGCACTCGACGCGTCCTGATCTGAACCGGAGCTGAGCCTTCGGCATTCCTGCGCGTTCAGCCGGGCATGGTAGAAGCGGCCGTGTTACATCCTCCATCCTCTCCGCGAGCCCGCCGTGTGGCCCGGGCCGGCGCCGTGGCGCTGGTCGTCCTCGTCCATGCCGGCCTGTTCGCGGCGGTCGGCATGGGACAGGTTGAGTCGATCGATGTGCCAGTGCGCACGCCGATCGATGTCGAGCTGTTCCGCCCCCTCACACCTCCGCCGCCTCCGCCGCCCGCGCTTGTCGAGGTCGCTCCCGGTGGCGGCGCGCCTGCAGCGCCGTCCCGGGTCCATGTCACGCCCAAGCCTCCCGAGGTTCCGCCCGAACTGCCCGTCGCCCCGCCGACGCCCGCGCCCGCGCCCGCGCTGGTCGTCGGAGCCTCGCCGACCGCCAGTCTGAACTCAGGCCTCGGTCAGGGCGGGCAGGGGACCGGGACGGGATCAGGAACGGGCGAAGGAGACGGGCCGGGCTCGGGCTCGGGGCCGATCATCCTGCGTGGTGCCTCGAATGGTGAGATCCTGGCCTTCGTGCCGCCCGAAGCCCGGCGACAGCGGCGGTCGGGTCGGAGCGCGGTCAACTGTGTGATCCGCGCTGACACCCGTCTCGAGGGCTGCCGGGTCGTCGATGAATCTCCCGGCGGCTTCGGCTTCGGTGAGGCCGCCGTCCGGATCGCCGAGACCCATTTCCGCTTCCGCCCGCCGACGACGGCGTCGGGACGGCCGGTGGACGGGTTCCGCGTGACGGTCACGGTCAACTTCGGGCGGCAGTAGAGCCCCGGCGGTTTGACAGCCGCTCGGCAATCACCCCCAGATGCGGCGCAGATTTTGCGTTGGGGGCGACCATGACTTTCAGGTTCGGCGGGACGGCGACGGCGATCGCCCTGGTATTGGCCATGGGCGGCATGGCTCCTGCGGTCGCGATCGCCCAAACCACTCCCGTCAGCTATGCCCAGAGTGTCGAGGGCCTGACGCGGCAGGACGGTCTCCTGACCCTGTTCACCGATGCGGCGTCGGGCAAGCTCCTGTTGCAAATGCCCGCGCCCGGAGCGGACGGGACCCTGGCGCGCGTTATCCATCACACGGCGCTGCGAACCGGCGTCGGTTCGGCCGTCACCGGGCTGGACCGGGCCCAGATCGGCCCGACCAACATCCTGGTCTTCCGCCGTATCGGCAAACGCGTTGTTGCCGAGTTCGAGAACCCCCGCTATCGCGCGCCGGCGGGCTCGGCCGAGGAACAGGCGGCGGCGCGCGACGCCTTCGTCGGCTCGACCATCTGGGCGGGGGACGTGGTCGCCACGGCGCCCGACGGTTCCGTCCTTGTCGACATCTCCGGTTTCGTGACCCGCGACGCCCACGGCATCGTCCAGGGGCTGGCGGGGCAGGGGACGCTGCGTCCCGTCGCCGACCTGACGATGGTTGATGCGTCTCAGGCGAAGTCCTTCCCCGACAATGTCGAGCTGGAGGCGCGGCTGACCTTCTCCGTCGATGGCCCCGGCCCGGTGCTGCGCCAGATCGCGCCGGATGCCCGGCTGGCGACCTTCACCGTGCGCCACAGTTTCATCCGCCTGCCTGACGCTGGCTATGCGCCGCGCCCCTATGATCCGCGCACCGGTGCGATCAGCACCATCGTGACCGACTTCTCCGCGCCGCTGGACGAGCCGATTGTCAGCCGCCTCGCCAACCGCTTCCGGCTGGTGAAGACCGATCCGTCTGCGGCCCGCTCGACCGTGGTCGAGCCCATCGTCTTCTACGTCGACCGCGCCGCGCCCGAGCCGATCCGCTCGGCCCTGGTCGAGGGGGCCATGTGGTGGGCCAACGCCTTCGACCGCGCCGGCTATATCGACGCCTTCCGCGTCGAGGTCCTGCCCGAGGGCGCCGATCCGCTCGACGCCCGCTACAACGTCATCAACTGGGTCAACCGCGCGACGCGCAGCTGGTCCTACGGCCAGAGCGTCGTCGATCCGCGCACGGGCGAGATCGTCAAGGGCAGCGTCCTTCTGGGTTCGCTCCGCATCCGCCAGGACATGCTGATCTTCGAAGGTCTGGTCGGGGCCGACCAGACCGGCACGGGCGGGCCGAACGATCCGCAGGCCGTGGCCCTGGCCCGGATCCGCCAGCTGTCGGCGCACGAGGTGGGCCACGCCATCGGCCTGCTGCATAATTTCGCCGCCTCGACCCAGGATCGAGCCTCGGTGATGGACTATCCGGTTCCCCAGGTCGCGGTGAACGGCGACCATCTCGACTTCACGGAGGCCTATGCGGTCGGCATGGGCGGCTGGGACCGGTTCGCCATCGACTGGCTCTACGCCGATGTCAGTCAGGCAGAACTGGACCGCCGGGCCGCAGCGGGGGCGGCGACCTGGCGTTTCGTGTCCGATCCGGACGCCCGTATCGGCGGAGACGCCCAGGCCTGGGGCAGTTTGTGGGACAACGGCGCCGACCCCGTCGCCGAACTGGATCACCTGATGCAGGTTCGCCGCGTCGCCCTGGATCATTTCGGACTGGACAACCTGCCCGCCGGCTCGGCCGTCAATGACCTGAGGCGGCGGTTGGTGCCGATCTATCTGTATCACCGCTACCAGGTCGACGCGGTGGCCAAGCTGGTGGCGGGCGTGGACTATGCCTACCCCGTCGTCGGCGACGGGCATGAGGCGGCGACGGCGGTTCCGGCCGCGGCCCAGCGCGCGGCCCTGGCGGGCCTGATCAAGACCCTGTCGCCCGCTGAACTCGACCTGCCTGACTCGCTTCTGGCCCTGCTGGCCGCCCAGCAGTCGGGCGAGAGCGACCCGCAGCACGACATCGAGGTCTTCGCCTCGCGCCAGGGCCGGACCTTCGACGCTGGCAGCGCGGCGGAGGCGGCGGCGGACGTGACCCTTCAGGCCCTGTTCGCGCCCCAACGCGTCGAGCGGCTGACAGACATGGGGCGCCGCGATCCGGCCGCCCTGGGTCTGGCCGAGACGATCGACAGCCTGACCACGGCCGTGTTCGCGCCCGCTCCCGGCCGCCTTGGCGAACCCGCGCGCCGTGTACAGGCCCGCACGGCCCTGACCCTGGCCGGTCTGCTGCGGTCCAGTGCGGTGTCGGCGACCTCGGCCGCCGTGGTCTCTGACCGGCTGGAGACGCTGGCCGGGCGGCTGGCGGCCTCCCGCGCCACTGATCCGGTGCAGCGGGCGCACGACCGCTGGCTTGGCGCCCTGCTGCAGGATCGCGAACGTCTGGATCAACTGCTGGAGGCAAACCGGGTCGAGACGCCCACGCCGCCGGGCAGCCCGATCGGCGCGGAGGCCTGCTGGCACTGCTGACCGGGACTTGACCGTCTCGCCGCCGAGATCCAGCATCCGGCGTTCTCGGAATTTAGGGACGGGCGCGATGAACGGCGGCGCGGCGGTCAACGGGGCGGTCACTGTCGAGCGTCGCAGGCGGGTCGCCATCGGCGCCGCCGTGACGGCCGCTCATGTCGCTGTTCTGATCTGGCTGGGCGTCAGCGTGGTTCCCGTCCTGCCGGAGGTGATGATCCGGGCCTTCGACGTCGTCCTCATGCGACCCGCGACGAAGCCGAACCCCGACTCCGACAGTCCGATCTCCGGAGGCGGCGCGGCCCCCGCCCCCTCGACCGTCCATCTTGCGCCCGAACCCCGTCAGGATGCGGTAGAGCTGACTGCGCCCATCGAACCCGCGCCTCTCCAACCTCTGGTGCTGGGCGTCGCGCGCCTCATCAGCCCGTCGTCATCGGCCGGGCCGGGGACGGGAAGCGGCGACGGCATCGGGGCCGGAGCAGGGCCGGGTGCGGGCGGGAGCAGGGATGCGGTCCTGATCGAGGGACCTGCCGGCGCGGTCATCACCCAGGACGTTCAGTCCGCCGCGTTGGTGCGGGCCGGCCAGTCCCATGTCATTCTACGTTGCCGGATACGTCTAAATCAGCGGCTGACGGGTTGCCGCGTGATAGGGGAGCATCCGCGCCCCTCCGGCTATCGCAGAGCCGCCCTCCTGCGATCGCGCGAGTTCCGTTTTCTGCCACCGCAGGAGGGTGGGCGTCCCGTCGATGGCCGCTGGAAAATCGTCGCCATCGCGTTTCCGGCCGCCCCGGAGGCGGAACCCGTCACGGCGCTGGTTGACGGAAGCTGAATCAGCTGTATAAGGCCGTCTTCCGCGAAAGACGCGCACGCTCCTGGTCTGTTGACCGGAGCGGTTTCTGTGTCTGATCACGCGCATCTGGAGAGCTACGTGGCCCGTATTGCTGGCGTCAACATCCCGACCAACAAGCGCGTGGAAATCGCGCTTCAGTACATTCACGGCATCGGCCCCGCCGCCGCCAAGGACATCGTGGGCAAGGTCGGCATCGAAGCCGCCCGCCGCGTCAACCAACTGACGGACGCCGAAGTCCTGCAGATCCGCGAGACCATTGACAAGGATCATACCGTCGAGGGCGACCTGCGCCGCGAGACGTCGATGAACATCAAGCGTCTGATGGACCTGGCCTGCTACCGCGGCCTGCGTCACCGCAAGGGCCTGCCGGTCCGCGGCCAGCGCACGCACACCAACGCCCGCACCCGCAAGGGTCCCGCCAAGCCGATCGCCGGCAAGAAGAAGTAAGACAGACACATGGCCAAGGAACCGGGTCGCGTAAAGAAGCGCGAGCGCAAGAACATCACCTCGGGCGTCGCCCACGTGAATGCGTCTTTCAACAACACCATGATCACGATCACCGATGCCCAGGGCAACGCGATCTCGTGGTCGTCGGCGGGTCACATGGGCTTCAAGGGTTCGCGCAAGTCGACCCCCTACGCCGCCCAGATGGCCGCCGAAGACGCCGGCAAGAAGGCCCAGGAACACGGCGTCAAGACGCTGGAAGTCAACGTCTCGGGTCCGGGTTCCGGTCGTGAGTCGGCGCTCCGCGCGCTGCAGTCGGTCGGCCTGACCATCACGACCATCCGCGACGTCACGCCGATGCCGCACAACGGTTGCCGTCCGCCCAAGCGCCGCCGCGTCTAAGCGAACACCGCCTACGCCGACCCTATTCTCCGCCGGCCCTGGACGCACCTGACGAGGTAGCGAGGGGCCGGCGAACTCCATTCGAGGGACACCCATGATCGAACGAAACTGGCAAGAACTGATTCGTCCCGAGAAGCCGCAAATCGAACTCGGCTCTGACGCCCAGCGCAAGGCGCGCCTGGTGGCCGAGCCTCTCGAACGCGGTTTCGGCGTGACGCTCGGCAACGCCCTGCGCCGCGTGCTCCTGTCGTCGCTGCAAGGCGCTGCGGTCACCGCGATCCAGATCGACGGCGTCGTGCACGAATTCTCGTCGCTGGAAGGCGTGCGTGAGGACGTCGTCGACATCGTACTGAACATCAAGCAACTGGCGCTGCGCATGCACGCCGAGGGCCCCAAGCGCATGACCCTGCGCGCCACCGGCCCCGGGCCTGTGACCGCCGGTCAGATCGACGTCCCCGCGGACATCGAGGTGCTGAACCCGAACCACGTCATCTGCACGCTCGATGACGGCGCTTCGGTGCGCATGGAACTGACCGTCCAGAACGGTAAGGGCTATGTCGCTTCGGAGTTCAACCGTCCGGAAGACGCCCCGATCGGCCTGATCGCCGTCGACGCCCTGTATTCGCCGGTCAAGCGCGTCGCCTATCGCGTCGAGCCGACCCGTCAGGGTCAGTCGCTGGACTATGACAAGCTGGTGCTGGAAGTCGAAACCAACGGCGCTGTGTCGCCTGTGGACGCCGTGGCCTACGCCTCGCGCATCCTTCAGGACCAGTTGCAGATCTTCATCACCTTCGACGAGCCGAAGAAGGCTGTGGAAGCGACGGACGGCAAGCCCGATCTGCCGTTCAACCCGGCCCTGCTGAAGAAGGTCGACGAACTGGAACTGTCGGTCCGTTCGGCCAACTGCCTGAAGAACGACAACATCGTCTACATCGGCGACCTGATTCAGAAGACCGAGGGCGAAATGCTTCGCACCCCGAACTTCGGCCGCAAGTCGCTGAACGAGATCAAGGAAGTGCTGACCTCCATGGGTCTGTCGCTCGGCATGGATGTGCCGAACTGGCCCCCGGAAAACATCGAAGACCTCGCCAAGAAGTTCGACGACCAAATCTAGTTTCAACCCTCCGCCCGGACCGTTTGTTGGTCATCGGAGCGGTTAGAATAATGCGGTCACGGGTCCGGTAAGACGGAAACCAGGGCCGGAGTAGGAGAGACCCCGATGCGCCACGGCGCCGCCTATCGCAAGCTCGGCCGTACGGCCAGCCACCGGACCGCCATGTTCGCCAACATGGCTGCGTCGCTGATCAAGCACGAGCAGATCACGACCACCCTGCCCAAGGCCAAGGAGCTTCGCCCCTTCGTCGAAAAGCTGGTCACCCTCGGCAAGAAGGGCGACCTGCACGCCCGTCGTCAGGCCATCAGCCACGTCCGTGACGTGACCCAGGTCGGCAAGCTGTTCGAAACGATCGGCCCGCGCTACGCCGAACGCAACGGCGGCTATATCCGCATCATGAAGGCCGGCTATCGCCACGGCGACAACGCCCCGATGGCCGTCATCGAGTTCGTCGATCGCGACGTCGACGCCAAGGGCCTGGACTCCGGTCCGGTCTATGCGATCGAGGGCGACGACGAAGCGTAAGCTTCGACGCCACGGTTGAGCTATTGAAGGGGCGGCCCGAGCGATCGGGCCGCCCTTTTGCTTGCCCCGCCTCCGTGCACCCCGGCGAAGGCCGGAGTCCAGATCACAGATTCAGACGGCTGGGATCGAACACTGGCGCGCTCGTTTCAGCGTCTTCTTTTCCATCTGGACCCCGGCCTTCGCCGGGGTGCACGGTGAGGGACATGAGCACCGCGAACTCCATACAGATCGTCCCCTACCGCCCCGACCACGCCACCGCCTGGATCGCCCTCAACGAAGACTGGATCCTCGCCGGCGGCTATGCCCTGGAGACCAAGGACCGGCTGGTGCTCGATGATCCCGACGGGTCGATCCTGTCGAAGGGCGGCATCATCTTTATCGCCGAGCGGGACGGCGAGGCGATCGGCTGCTGCTCGCTGATGCTCATGCCGGACGGCGGCTACGAGGTCGGCAAGATGGCTGTGGCAGCGGACGCTCAGGGCCTCGGCCTTGGAGGCAGGTTGCTGGAGGCTTGTGAGATCCACGCGCGGAATGCGGGGGCGCCGCGGCTCTATCTCGAAACCAACAGCGCCCAGACGCATGCCATCGCCCTGTATGACCAGTTTGGTTTTGTCGATCTGCCGCCGCAGCCGACGCCCTATGCCCGCTGCAATGTCTGGATGGAGAAGCGCCTGTGAGCCTCGTTCTCTACAGCCACCCGTTCTCGTCCTACTGCCAGAAGGCCATCGTCGCCTTCTATGAGAAGGATCTGCCGTTCGAACAGCGGATGCTGGAAAGCGAGGGGGTGATGGCCGAACTCCGCTCCCTGTGGCCGTTCGGCCAGTTCCCGGTGCTGAAGGACGGCGACCGCCGCTTTGCCGAGGCCTCGATCATCATCGAGCGGCTGGACCAGATCGCCCCCGTAACCCCTTTGATCCCGGCTGATCCCGCCTTGGCGCTGGAGACGCGGTTCATGGACCGGGTGTTCGACAATCACATCCAGTCGAACCAGCAGAGGATCATCTACAATGCCCTGCGGCCCGAGGCTGATCAGGACCCCATCGCCGAGGCCGAGGCGCGGGCGAAACTGGAGACCGCCTACACCTGGCTCGACGCCGTCATGGCCGACCGGACCTGGGCGGCGGGCGAGGTCTTCACCCTGGCCGACTGCGGCGCGGCGCCGGGCCTGCTCTACGCCCACTGGACCCATGCAATTCCGACGGATCACGTCCATCTATGGGCCTATCGCCGTCGCCTGCTGGCGCGGCCGTCCTATGCGCGAGCGCTCGATGAGGCACGGCCATATCGCGACTATTTCCCTCTCGGCGCACCCGACGAAGACTAACCCAGCGCGCAGTAGAGGACGGCGGCCCAGATCGCGACGGCGGCCATGACATAGAGGATTCGGTCCCAGAGGGTCCGGCGCGGCGGGGGCGGGTCTTTGTCGAACTGCAGCATCGATCAGCTTCAATCCGAATTGCCTGCGCGCCGAAATCGATTAAACCGGCGGCAGTCTGTGAGCTGAGATCACATGAAGTCCGCCGCCCTGCCGCCGCTCAACGCCCTTCGCGCCTTCGAGGCCTTCGCCCGCCATGGCGGGATGACGGCCGCGGCGGCCGAGCTCTGCGTCACCCACGGCGCCGTCAGCCGCCAGGTCGCGGCGCTGCAGGACCATCTCGGTGTCGTGCTCGTCGTCGGGCCGCGCCATCGCCTGACTTTGACGCCCGCCGGCGCTGAACTGGCCGCCCGCCTGACCGGCGCCTTCGCGACCATCACCGCCGCCGTCGACGCGGCTCGCCGGGACGACCGGCGCGAGATCGAAATCTCCTGCCTCGGCACCTTCGCGCTGAAATGGCTAATCCCGCGCCTGCCGGGTTTCATGGCCCTGCGTCCCGAAATCCGCGTGAAGGTGTCGGAGTCCTACGCCGCCGTCGACTTCGCCAAGGACCGGATCGACGGCGCGATCCGCATATTCAACCCGGGTCAGGAGGCGAAGCGACAGGAGGCCACGCCCTTTCTACCCCAGTATCAGGGGCCGGTCGGCGCGCCTGACGTGACACCGCCCGGGATGACGATCGAGGCCATGGGGCAGCTGCCGCGCCTGCACGCCTCGACCTTCCGCGAAAGCTGGAGGGTCTGGAGCGACCTGGTCGGGGTGCGGCTGCCGACCACTCACCAGTCGCGGGAGTTTCAGCACAACAACTCGATGATTGAGGCGGCCGTGGCCGGCATGGGTGTGGCCATCGCGCCCTGGGCCTTCGTCGCGCCGGACATCGTAACGGAACGGCTGGTCGCCCCGTTCGGCTTTGCCGAGCGCCCGTCGAAGTTCGTTTTCCTGAGGCCGGAGGGTCGGCCCGACGCCTCGGTCGACGCCTTCCGCGACTGGCTGGTCGCGGAAGGGTCGGTCAGTCCATCGCCGCCTATTCCTTCGACAGGTCCTGCCGGTTGAACCAGGCGACGGCCCCCGCGAGGGGAACGATCGTCCACAGAGCCAGGCTGACAATCGCCTTCAGCATCAGGCCGTCGGGCGCGGGCGGGGCGCCGACGCCGGCGGTCACCATGGCCTTAAGGGCGTCGAAGGCGAGGCCCGGCAGGAGCAGTAGTGATTGCCAGGCCGTCGGCTCCCACTGCAGGATCGCGAGGCCGGGCCCTCCCAGCAGAGTCTGGCCAAAGCCCAGCACCACCGGGACGAACAGCGTGGCCAGCAACGAGCGGGTAAGCACCGCCGTCAGCAGGGCGACCATCGCGTACTGGATGATGCGGATGTAGCCGAGCAGGAGCAGCAGGCTGAAGTCACGCGCATCGCCGCCGTCGAAGCTGAAGGTGATTTCGTGACCGTTGATCAGGGCACCGCTCAGCGAGAAGACCAGGCCCGAGATCAGGAAGACCACCATAGCCGCCAGGGTCAGGACCTTGAAGGCGCCGACCTTGCCGAGGATCAGGTAGAGCCGGCTGTTGCGCGCGCTGATCAGCCGCCACGTCTCCCAGCGGTAGTCGCCCGCATAGAGGGTCGCCGCGCCGATGAGCATGAAGACGAGAACGGCGCCATTCGCGACGATGCCCGCACCCTGCACGAGGTCGTGACCCAGGTTGGTGACGGCGATCGAGGCGGCCACGCCGGGCGCCAGATCACCGGTCACCTCCGCCATCTTCGACTTCGTGATCAGATGGAAGGCCATGCCGCCGATGACGAAGAGCAGCGGGACGAACAGGGCCGACCAGAAGACGGCCATGCGGTTGCGAGACAGGCGATACAACTCGGAGCGGACGGAATCAGCCAGCATGTCCGACCTCCTGAATGATGTTCTCCGGATGCTGCACGGAGCCGGTCTCGGACATGAAGACACTCTCCAGATCGACGCCGATCCAGCGAGCCTCGTCGATGTCGACCCCGGCCTCGATCAGGGCGCGCAGCAGGGCGGGGGTGTCGGCGCGGGGCAGGGTGGCCATGACGGCGTCGCCTTCCAGCACGCCCGACGCGCCAGGCAGGCCGGACACGATCTCCAGTGTCTTCGAGATCGGCGTGACCGACAGACGCAGCCGCTCGCCCGAGGCGGTCAGTTCGCTGACGGCGCCTTCGCGCACGAGCTTGCCCCGGTTCAGGATGGCGACGCGGTCGCAGACCCGCTGGACCTCCAGCAACTGATGGCTGGCCAGGATGACGGTGATCCCGTCGCGTTCGGCCAGCGACCGGATCAGGGCGCGCATCTCCTGGATGCCGGGCGGATCCATGCCGCTGGTCGGCTCATCCAGAATGACTAGCTCGGGATCGGTGATCAGGGCGCCGGCGACGCCGAGTCGCTGCATCATGCCGACGGAAAAGCCGCGCACCTTGCGGTCGGCAGCCTCGGTCAGGCCGACGCGCTCCAGCCAGCCGGAGACGCGCGCCGCGTCAGGCGTCAGCCCGTGGGCGGCCGACAGCCAGACCAGCACCTGGCGCGCAGTCATGAAGGGCGGGAAGCGCGGGGTCTCGATCATCGAGCCCATCCGCCGCGACGCCGCGACGTCGCCGATGCGCCCGCCCATCACCGAGGCCTCGCCGTCAGACGGCCGGATCAGGCCCAGCAGGATGCGAAACAGGGTCGACTTGCCGGCGCCGTTCGGCCCCAGCACGCCATAGACCCCGCCGCGCGGAATGGAGAGGCTGAGCCCGTCCAGCGCACGGACTGCGCCGTAGGTCTTGGTCAGGTTCCGGGTTTCGATCACTGCGGTCATGCCCGACCATCGCCCGGCCAATCGCGCTCGGCAAGCGTGTGCAGGATTAAGCTTCTGACAGGATCGGCGGGTCGCGTCCTGTCCCTCGGGCGATCGAAATAAGGGCGCCTGGCAACGCAAAACACGGGCCGGGACGGTTACGGGAAGGCCCATCCTCGTATAGGACCCCAACCCAACGCGTCGATGTGACGGGTTTCAGGCGGTGCAGACTTCAGGAGTGCATGAGATGAGCAGGGTTCTCGTAATCGGGGCGGGGGGCGTAGGCTCGGTCGCCGTCCACAAGATGGCGATGAACGCCGACATCTTCTCACACATCACATTGGCCTCGCGGACGAAGTCCAAATGCGACGCCATCGCCGCCTCGGTGAAGGAACGCACCGGCGTCGTCATCGACACGGCGGCCATCGACGCCGACGATGTCGCCGCGACCACGGCCCTGATCAAGGCTGTGAAGCCCGCGCTCGTCGTCAATCTGGCCCTCCCGTACCAGGACCTGAACATCATGGATGCGTGCCTCGCGGCGGGGGTCCACTACATGGACACCGCCAACTACGAGCCGCGCGAGGAAGCGAAGTTCGAATACAGGTGGCAGTGGGCCTATCAGGACCGCTTCAGGGAGGCCGGTCTGATGGCTCTTCTGGGTTCGGGTTTCGATCCCGGCGTGACCTCGGTGTTCACCACGTACACGAAGAAGCATCTGCTGGATTCGATCGAGACGCTCGACATCCTCGACTGCAACGGCGGCGATACCGGCCTGCCGTTCGCGACCAATTTCAATCCCGAGATCAACCTGCGCGAAGTGACCGCCCCGTCGCGTCACTGGGAGAACGGCCAGTGGATCGAGGGCCCGGCCCTGACCCGCAAACAGGTGTTCGACTTCGACCAGGTGGGCGAAAAGAACATGTACCTCATGTACCATGAGGAGCTGGAGTCGCTGGCGAAATTCTATCCGGAAATCAGCCGCATCCGCTTCTGGATGACGTTCGGAGACTCCTATCTGAAACACCTCGAGGTGCTCGAGAACATCGGCATGACCTCGATCGAGCCAATGATGTTCCAGGGCCGCGAGATCATCCCGATCGAGTTCCTGAAGGCGCTCCTGCCCGAACCGTCCTCGTTGGGGCCGCTGACCAAGGGCAAGACCAACATCGGCACCATCGCTACCGGCCTGAAGGACGGTGTGCAGAAGACGGTCTACGTCAACAATATCTGCGACCACGAAGAAGCCTACGCCGAGACCGGCAACCAGGCTGTCAGCTACACCACTGGCGTGCCGGCCATGATCGGCGCCGCCATGATCCTGACCGGCCAGTGGAAGGGTGCAGGGGTGTTCAACATCGAGCAGCTGGATCCTGATCCCTTCATGGATATGCTGAACAAGCACGGCCTGCCCTGGAAGGTGCAGGACCTGGACGCCCCGCTGGCGTTCTGATCGATGCACACTCCTTCCGACGCCATGGAAACCAGGGCGGGGGGCCCCGGCGCCTTCGCCCGTTTCGACCTGAACCGCGTGCCGTCACCCGCCTTCGTCGTCGACGAGGCGGCGATCCTTCGCAACCTCGCCCTCCTCAAGGACGTGGGCGCGCGTGGAAACGCGCGCGTGCTGCTGGCGCTGAAGGCCTTCTCCATGTGGTCGCTGGCGGATGTCGTCGGGGACTACCTCGACGGCGTCTGCGCCTCCGGCCTGTGGGAGGCGCGACTGGCCCGGGAGTTCTATCGCGGCCACCTGAGCACCTATTCCCCCGCCTACAAGGCCGGGGAACTGCCCGAGATCCTGCGCCTGTCCGACTCGGTGATCTTCAACACCCCGACCCAGATCGCGCGCTTCGCCGACCTGATCGCCGAGGCTCGCGCGGCCGGCGAGACCTTCGACATCGGCCTGCGCCTCAACCCCGAACACTCCGAGGCCGAGGTCGCCAAATACGACCCCTGCCAGTTCGGCTCGCGGCTGGGATTCCCCGTGTCGCAGCTCAGGCCCGAACATCTGCAGGGCGTTGACGGCCTGCACCTCCACGCCCTGTGCGAGCAGGGGTTCGAACCGCTGCAACGCATCTGGGCGTCGCTGGAGCCGAAGATCGAGGGCGCCCTGGCCTCGCTGAAATGGCTGAACCTCGGCGGCGGCCACCACGTCACCCGCGCCGACTATGACCGCGAGGGCCTGAGCGCATTGCTGTGCGGCATCGGCGAACGCCACGGCATCGAGGTCTATATCGAGCCCGGCGAGGCCATCGCCCTCGACGCCGGCATTCTGGTCGGCGAAGTCCTCGACACGTTCGAAAACAGCCTGCCGGTCGCGATCACCGACATCTCGGCCACCTGCCACATGCCGGACGTCATCGAGGCCCCCTACCGCCCGGCGATGCTGGGGGAGGCTGACGAGGGCGTCACCTTCCGCCTCGGCGGCCCGTCCTGTCTCGCCGGAGACATCATCGGCGACTACCGCTTCGCCGCGCGGCCGACGCCGGGGACGCGCATCGCCTTCCTCGACCAGGCCCACTATTCGATGGTCAAGACCACCACCTTCAACGGCGTGCCGCTACCGGCCATTGCCCTCTGGAACTCGGAGACGGACGCGCTTCGACTGGTCCGCCAGTTCGACTACCCGGACTTCCGCGATCGTCTGTCCTGAGCGGCTGTTCCCTGTCGACCCTGCAGCCCGGTGCGGGGCGAGGGGAAGGTCGAAGGCGCGGACGCCGCCGCCCCGCCTTGATCGAATGCCTTGATCCGGCCCGAAAGCGGGACAGATATAGCGGCCTGACATGGCTCACTTCTGGACGGCAATGAAGACCTCGACGATCGCCCTCATGGCCTGCCTGACACTGGCCGCCTGCGGCAACGCCAACTCCACCAGGGCCCAGGACGGCGTCTTCGCCGAACCGACCGGCCGTCAGACGCCGACCGACTCGACGTCGATGAAGCAGAGCTTCGCCCCCGTGGTGCGCGAGGCGGCGCCCGCCGTGGTCAACATCTCCGCCCGGTCGATCCAGCGGGTGCAGGCCGATCCCTTCTTCCAGTTCTTCGGCGGCGGCATCCCCCAGCAGCGGGTGGCCGAGTCCGCAGGGTCCGGCGTCATCATCCGCTCCGACGGGATCGTGGTGACCAACAACCACGTCATCCAGGGCGCGACCCAGATCCGCGTCGTCCTCAACGACCGCCGCGAATATCCGGCCGAGGTCATCCTCGCCGACGAACGCTCCGATATCGCCGTGCTCCAGCTTCAGGGCGTCACCGAACAGCTTCCCGTCCTCGCCATCGACGACCGCGAGGAACAGGAGGTCGGCGACCTGGTCCTGGCCATCGGCAATCCGTTCGGCGTCGGCCAGACGGTGACCAACGGCATCATCTCGGCCCTCAACCGGACCGAGACCGGCATCTCGGATTCGGGCTCCTTCATCCAGACCGACGCCGCCATCAATCCGGGCAACTCCGGCGGGCCGCTGGTCGACATGGACGGCGACGTCATCGGTATCAACACGGCGATCTTCTCCCGCTCGGGCTCATCCTCCGGCGTCGGCTTCGCGGTCCCGGCCTCGATGGTGCGGCGGGTGGTCGACTCGGCCCTGGGCGGCGAGACGGCCGTCGTGCGCCCCTGGCTGGGCGTGAAGGGCGACACGGTCTCGTCCGACATCGCCCGTTCGCTCGGCATGGCGCGGCCGCAAGGGCTGATCGTCACCGACGTTTACGACGGCGGCCCGGGCGCGCGCGCGGGTCTGCGCGAAGGCGACGTCATCACCGCTCTGGACGGGGCCGAGGTGCACGACCAGGCCGGTCTGAACTTCCGCGTCGGAACCCGCAGCCCGAACGAGACGGTGGCGGTCGCCGTGCTGCGTGATGGTCGGGCGCAGACGATCAACGCCCGCGTCCTGCCCCTTCCGGGGGAAGCTCAGCGCGCACTGTCGGTCGCCATCGCCCAGGGGCCGCTCGTGGGCCTGCGCGTCTCGGCCGTCAGTCCGGCCGAGGCTGACGCCCTCGCCAACGATCCCTTCGCCGCCATCCCGGTCGTGACCGGGGTATCGGGCCGCGCCGCCAACTGGGGCCTGCGCGAAGGCGATCTGATCGTGGCAATCAACAACCGCCCGGCCTCGGTCGCTCTGTTGCGCGGCCTCACCGGTCGGGCCCAACTCACCATTCAGCGTGACGGCCGTCAGCTTCGCGGCGTCGTGGGGTAGGCCAGCAGTTTCTGACGTCGCGCAGCGGTCGCGGCGTCAGCGCTTGATCGGCGATCCGATCGACCAGCAGTGGCCGAACGGATCCTTCAGCTGGCCGTGGCGGTCGCCCCAGAACTGGTCGGCGAGCGGGTGGATCGGCACGCAGCCGGCGGTGATCGCCCGCGCCCACCATTCGTCCGCGTCGTCGACCTGGAGGTGCAGGGTGACGCCCTTGGGCACGACATCGGCGTCCATGCCGTACTCGGGGAACTCGTCGGACAGCATGACGCTGCAGCCATTGATGCGCAGGTGGGAGTGGACCAGCCGTTCGCCGTCCTCGGCCAGCATGCGCCGCACCTCGACGGCTCCAAAGGCTCGGGAATAGAGTTCGACCGCCGCCTGGCCGCCCCGCGAGGCGATGCTGAGATAGGGGGTCACTCCGGTCAATGGCGGAGGGGCGTCGACCTGTTCCATGTCATCTCCTCGGTTTGAAGCCATTGTAACGCGTGAAATCGCCCGTGCGAACGCCTACATCTGACCGTCCATGACCGATCTGTTCGAAGCCTCCGGCATCCATCCCCCCGACGCGCCGCTGGCCGATCGTCTGCGTCCGGCCACGCTCGACGAGGTGGTCGGCCAGGATCATCTGCTGGGCGAGGGCGGGCCGATCCGGCGCATGGTCGAGGCCGGGCGGCTGGGCTCGATGATCCTGTGGGGCCCGCCTGGCACCGGCAAGACCACCATCGCCCGCCTGCTGGCCAGGGCCGCCGGCTACCAGTACCAGCAGATCTCGGCCGTCTTCTCCGGCGTCGCCGATCTGAAGAAAGCGTTCGAACAGGCCCGCGTCCGTCGCGCCGCCGGTCAGTCGACCTTGCTGTTCGTCGACGAGATCCACCGCTTCAACCGCGCCCAGCAGGACGGCTTTCTGCCGTTCGTGGAGGAGGGGGTCGTCACCCTTGTCGGGGCCACGACCGAGAACCCGTCGTTCGAGCTGAACGGGGCTCTTCTCTCGCGCAGCCAGGTCTTCGTGCTGAAACGGCTCGACGAAGCGGCGCTCGATCAATTGTTGACGCGGGCCGAGGCGCAGGAGGGTCAGGCCCTGCCTCTGACGCCGGAGGCGCGTCACGCCCTGACCGCCCTGGCCGATGGCGACGGCCGCTATCTGCTGACCATGGCGGAGACCCTGTTCGCCCTGCCGGCCGAGCCGGTGCTGGACGTCCAGGCCCTGGCGGGAACCCTGCAACGCCGCGCCCCCGCCTACGA
The DNA here is from genome assembly GCF_049896165.1 of Brevundimonas sp. TWP3-1-2b1. Lineage (NCBI taxonomy): Bacteria > Pseudomonadati > Pseudomonadota > Alphaproteobacteria > Caulobacterales > Caulobacteraceae > Brevundimonas > Brevundimonas sp. TWP3-1-2b1. Next base: position 34,291 of record NZ_JAFCTT010000009.1, read on the forward strand.
CAAGAGTCGAGAAGAACACTACAACCTCATATCGGCGCTCCATAAATCCGTGCGAGGCTCGGACCCGGACGCGGCCCTCTATTGGCTGGCGCGGATGCTGAACGGCGGCGAGGATCCCCTCTATCTGGCGCGCCGGATCGTGCGGATGGCGGTCGAGGACATCGGCGAGGCCGACCCCCTGTCCATCATGGTCGCCAACGCGGCCAAGGATACCTACGACTTCCTCGGCAGTCCCGAGGGCGAACTGGCCCTGGCCCAGGCGGTGGTCCACCTCGCGACCGCGCCCAAGTCCGTCGCCGTCTACGAAGCCTTCAAGGCGGCGAAGAAGGCGGCCGCCGAGACGGGCTCCCTGATGCCGCCGGCCCATATCCGCAACGCCCCGACCAGGCTGATGAAACAGCTCGGCTACGGCAAGGGCTACCAGTATGACCCGAGCACGGAGGAAGGCTTCTCCGGCGCGAACTTCTTCCCCGACGAGATGGAGCGGCGGACCTTCTATTCGCCCAGGGGCGAGGGCCACGAGGAGAAGATCAAGGCGCGGCTGGAACGCTGGGCGCAGATGCGGGCGGAGATGCAGTCGAAGGAATAGCCCTCTCGTTCGTCATCCTCCGGCAAGCCGCTCTTGCGGCGCAGACCGGGGGACGCAGCGGCGCGCGAGAGCGCGAACCTGTCGCGGACATCGCTGCTTCCCTCGCCACGGCTGAACAGATCGCCTTCGGCGCCGCTGGGTCCCCCGGTCTGCGCTTCGCTCCGCCGGAGGATGACGAAAGGAAAGGGGTGCTGAGTGATCACCGTTCATTGTCGAACGCGAATCGCCGTCCTAGCTTCGCCGTTCAAGCGATCCTTGGGAGGGGACGATGGCTGACGGAACGAAGACGCCCTGGCACGTGTGGCTGGTCGGGGGGCTGAGCCTGCTGTGGAATGCGTTCGGCGGCTACGACTTCATCATGACCAACACCCAGGGCGAGACCTATATGCGCGCCTCGGGCATGACCCAGCCCATGATCGACTATTTCAACGCCATGCCGACCTGGATGTATGTACCGTGGACCTTGGGCGTCTGGGGCGCGATCGCCGGGTCGATCCTTTTGCTGCTGCGTATGAAATGGGCGGTCCACGCCTTCGCCTTGTCGGTCATCGGCGCGGTCACCAGCCTGATCTTCGGTCTGATGAACCCCATGCCCGGCCTGCCGCCTGAAATGGCCGTCATGGCCTGGATGCCCTGGGTCATCGCCGTCATCGCCGCCCTTCTGCTCTGGTATGCCTGGACGATGCGCAAGAAGGGCGTGCTGTCGTGAGCGGCCTGGGGCAGACCATCAAGACGCCCTGGCACCTCTGGGTCGTCGGCGTCGTGGCGCTGCTGTGGAACAGCTTCGGCTGCGTCGACTACACCATGACCCAGACACAGGGGGACGCATGGCTGACCAGTATGGGCATGACCGAGGCGGCGATAGCCTATTTCCACGAGATGCCGGCGTGGACGCACGCGGTCTGGGCCATCGGCGTCTGGGGCGGGTTGCTGGGCGGGCTTCTGCTGCTGCTGCGCCGCAAATGGGCGACCCACGTTTTCGTCGTTTCCTTCGTCGGCTGGGCAGCGGGCGCGGTCTATGCCTTCGGCCTGTCGAACGGGCTGGAGACCATGGGATCCATGTGGCCGATGCAGATCGTGATCGGCGCGGCCTGCGTCTTCTTCATCTGGTACGCTTGGACCATGGGCAAGCGGGGCGTTCTCCGCTAACCGGCGGGGGTGTCCGATCGCACCCCCGTCACCCTGTCGCCTGAAGAGATCGCCGCCGTTCGGTCGTGGGTCATCCACGAGGACGCCTCGACGATCGCCTTCTCCAAGCCCGCCGGTCTCTCCAGCCAGGGCGGCCGCATCCAGGCGCACACGCTGGACGACCTGCTGTGGGCCTTCGCCCGCTCGAACGGCAAGCGGCCGGACCTCGTGCATCGGCTGGACCGCGATACGTCCGGCGTCATCCTCGCCGCCAAGACCAAGCCCGCCGCAGGCTTCCTCGGTAAGGCGATCCAGGCGCACAGGTTGACCAAGACCTATCTGGCGCTGGTCTCCACCGCGCCGGAACCGGCCAGCGGTGACATCAACGTGCCGCTCGTCCGTGAGGAGATCGGCCGCGAGAGCTATATGCGCGTCGCCGCCTTCGACGCGAAAGGCGCGCAGGGCTCGCGCAGCAAATACCGCACCCTGTCGTCCAGCGAGGACGGCGCCCTGGTCGAGCTCCAGCCCTTCACTGGCCGCATGCACCAGTTGCGCGTCCACATGGCCCATATCGGAAGACCTTTGGTCGGGGACGTCCGCTACGGCGGCGCTCTGACGGCTGCGGGCCGAGGCGCGCCCCGGCTGATGCTGCACGCCGTGTCGCTGAGGTTCCCGCACCCGGACGGCGGCGAGCGCACCGTGACCGCCGAACCGCCCGAGGATTTCAAGGCGCTGGCGGAGGCCATGGGGCTGACTGTCTAACTTCACTTCTCCCCTTGCGGGTCGATGAAGGATCGCATGCGATCCGAGGAGGGGTGGCCGAGCGAAGCGAGGTCGGATGAGGGGTCATGCTGACGTTTGAAATCAGCCTCGCCAACCCTCACTCCAGCCATCGGCGTGACCCCTCATCCGTCAGCCTTCGGCTGCCACCTTCTCCCGCAGGGGGAGAAGGAAGACAGGCGATACCCATCAACGGATCGTCCGAATCCGCCTTTGAAATCAAGGCTCGGCCTTAACGAGAGGTCTTTTTCCCATCACACCCTGAAACGCCCCCATACTGATCCGTCTCGTGAGGACAGGATCACCATGGGCGAACGCTTCGGACGCATCGAACGCTTCGGACGGAATTCTCGGGTTCGGGCCAGCCGGACTCAATGGACTATCTGTACTGAATTCTCCAGAGTCGGGTTCATCGGGAACGGCTCGCCCACCCGCTGCGCTTACTCGTAGGAAAGGACTACGCCCATGATCCGCACCCTCGTCATCGCCACGGCCGCTTTGTCGCTCGCCGCCTGCGCCAGCCTCGCCCCTTATGGAGCCCAGCGGGGCCCGAACGGGCAGGGCTATTCGGAACAGCGGATCGAGAGCGACCGCTACCGCGTCACCTACAACGGCGTCGGCGCGCCCGGACCCGTCGCGGACATGGCCCTGCTGCGGGCTGCCGATCTGACCGTCGAGCAGGGCTATGACTGGTTCGAGGTGACCCAGCGCTATATCGACGGGCGGCCGGACAGCGCTGGCGGCTTCCGTCCCAACGTCTCGGTCGGCTACGGCGGGAGCTCGGGCCGCTACGGCGGTCACCGCTACTCGTCTTCCGGCGTGGGCGTCGGCGTGGGCCTGAACTTTGAAGGGCCGTCGGCGACCTCGACCGTTCTGGAAATCCGCCTGGGCCGAGGCGCTCGCCCCGATCGGGGCGAGGCCTATGAGGCGCGGGAGGTGCGTGACTCGCTCAGCGGCCGCGAGTGAGGGCCCGGTATTCGACGAGGCGTTCCTTGTCGCGGCGCACCTGGTCGCCGATCGTGTTGTCGACGTCCAGCGAGGCGTAGCGGACCCATCCCTCGACCCCCAGCTTGTCCTTCACCGCCGCAGTCGGGGTCCGCCAGTTGAAGTAGGACAGCCAGGACACCAGCAGCCCCATTCCCAGCGCGACCAGCTGCAGGATCCGGAAGCCCGCTTCATTCGCTGCCGGAGCAGGCCAGAAGGCGAAGACGGCCAGCCAGACCAGCAGGACGAAAGGCGTCGTCATCCGCGCAACCCAGCGCATCCAGTAGCGTTCGCGGCGCACGCGCCACAGTTCCATCTGTGCAAATTTCTCAAGATATTCCATGCGTGCCGCGATCCACATCACCAATCGCGTGAGGAACAAGGCGCGCTGGCCCCAGCCCTTGCCGTCCATCTGGAACTGGGTCTCGGCCTGATCTGACAGGGCCCGGGCGTTGGTGAACAGGTTCTGCAGCTCGCGCGTCCGCTGAACCACCTCGCGCGACAGTTCGTAGGAATCGTTCTCCAGCCGGAACCTGTACTGGACGAACAGGATCGAGGAGACGCCGAAGAAGATGCCGACCGTTATCAGCATGCCCAGAACCGCCAGGCCCAGACCCTGGGGCTGGCCCCCGGTCCAGTCTGAGAAGATCCCGGGGCCCAGGACCGCCAAGGCCGCGAAGGCGATCAGGGAGAGGCCCTGGGTCAGACGTTTGGTGATCACATGCACGCGCAAGGCATTAAAAACGCGACGGCCATAGCCGTGGATACGGCCCCGGATATCCTCGTCGGCGGGGAAGCGTTCCTCGATCTGACGTGTGAACAGGACGTGGAACCGGTCCGGCTTGTTCTCGGTCTCCCAGAACGGGAAGATATCGAGCGCCTGGTTGAAATACTGGTCGATATTGGCCGAGATGATCCGGATCGCCTCCGGATCCAGGGTGAAATAATCGCTTTCCTGGATCGGACGCAGGATGCCTTCCTGGGCCGTGATCGGCTCGGGCGCCGGGGCAGGCGCGGCCGCCGGAATCGGGCGGTCGGGAATATCGGCCGCGCCCGGCGGCGGCGCCGATGGCGACACCGGGATCGTCAGGCCGGGACCCGGCTCTGGGGTATGATGATCGTCATGCGACATGGCGGACGGTGTAACCCTTGCGACCTTGACCCGGCACTATGGCAGAACCCGTCGCCGGACCGACCGGGTTCTCTTCCAACGCGAAGCTTGGGTATCGCCGTTAACCCTGTAACGCGGCAAGTGAAGTTTCGGTCAGGTGACGCAGGGGTGTGGGAAGGTATAAGGCCCCGATCATGACAAGACTTCTGCTCGTCGCCATCGGCGGGGCCCTGGGCTCCATGGCGCGCTATGGCGTGGGACTGGGCGCCGCTCGCCTGTTTCCCACCTCGTCCTGGCCCTGGGGCACGCTGACGGTCAATGTCGTAGGCGGCCTCGTCATGGGCCTGCTGGTCGGCTGGCTGGGGCTGAGGGCCGGCTCCGGGCAGGAGACGCTGCGCGTCTTCGCGGCGGTCGGCGTGCTGGGCGGCTTCACCACCTTCTCGGCATTCTCGCTGGAGACCGTCCTGCTGGTCGAGCGGCGGGAGTATGGGCTAGCGGGCGCCTATGTCCTGCTGTCGGTGGTGCTGGCCATCGCGGCCCTGATGGCCGGGGTGATGATGGCGCGACGCGTATTTGGAGCGGCATTGTGAGCTACGACCCCAAGGAAGACGCAGCCGAGGCCCCGGCGCCCAAGGGCCCGGTCGGCGCCCGCGAGGCCCAGATCCTCTATGTCGCCGAGGCCGAGGACGGAATCCGGCTGGACCGCTGGTTCCGCCGGCGCTGGCCGCACCTGTCGAATATCCAGGTGCAAAAGATGGCGCGCGGCGGCCAGATCCGCGTCGACGGCGCCCGCATCAAGCCCGAAGGCCGCCTGACCGCAGGGGCCGCCGTTCGCGTGCCGCCGATTCCCGAACCGATCGTCCGTGCGCCCGGCGAGCATATGGCCCTGACGCCCGCAGAGATCGCCTTTGCCAGGTCGATGGTGATCTATGAGGACGACCTGGTTATCGCCCTGAACAAGCCTTGGGGCCTGGCCGTGCAGGGCGGGACCAAGACGACGCGGCACGTCGACCGACTGCTGTCGGCCTGGGGCGAAGGAATGGACCGTCCGCGTCTGGTTCATCGGCTCGACCGCGATACATCCGGCGTCCTGCTGCTCGGCAAGGGACCGGAGGCGGCGAAGCGGCTGGCGGGGGCGTTCGCGCGACGTCAGGCCAAGAAGACCTACTGGGCCATCGTCATGGGCCTGCCCAAGCCGAACGCGGGCCAGATCGACATGCATCTGAAGAAGTCGGGCATCAACGACTACGAGATCATGCGCCCGGCCGATCCGAAGGAGAACGGGGCGGAGCCGGCCGAGACCGCCTTTGCTCTGATCAGCCATGCGGGCCAGAGAGCGTCGTGGATGGCTTTGCGGCCGTTCACCGGGCGAACGCACCAATTGCGTGCGCACCTGAAGGCAATCGGTCATCCCATTCTGGGTGATCCGAAATACGGCGACGAGAAATCGACCGAACTGAGCGGCCCGCTGAAGCTGCAACTGCATGCACGACGGATCGAGCTGGACCATCCGTCGGGCGGAAAACTGATCGTCGAGGCGCCGATCAGCGCCGAACTGCGCGCCGGCTTCCAGCATTTTGGCTTCGACGAGGGCGAGGCGGACTACGATCCGTTCGAAGGCGTGAAGCGTCAGCGATGAGCCGTCCGCTCGCAGTCTTCGACATCGACGGGACGCTGGTCGATAGCCGCGCTTCGATCCTTCAGGCCGCGACGGATGCGGCGCGGGAGCTCGGGCTGCCCGATCCCGAATACGACAGGGTCCGTCAGATCGTGGGGCTGTCGCTGCCGCATGCGCTGGCGGTGCTCGAGCCAGGCCTGACGCCGTTGGAGTTGGAGCGGTTCACTGCCGCCTTCCGCGCCAGCTTTGGCCGGATGTTCGATGCGGGTCACGAGGAGCCGCTGTATCCCGGCGCGTTGGAGACCCTGCGTCGACTGCACAAGGACGGCTGGCGGCTGTCGCTGGCGACAGGCCAGAACCGGCGCGGCGTGGCGCGGAACCTGGCCCGAGCCGGGTGGGCGGAGCTGTTTGTGTCATCGCACTGCGCCGAGGATGGTCCGGGCAAGCCAGATCCGGCCATGCTGCACGCCGCCATGACCGCCGCGTCGGCCCAGCCCGCATCGACGGTCATGATCGGCGACACGGCCCACGACATCTCGATGGCGGTGGCGGCGGGGGTCATGCCTCAGGGCGTGGCCTGGGGCTTCCATACGCCGCAGGAACAGACCGCCGCCGGCGCCGCTCACGTGGCCAAGGACTTCGACGATCTGGAAGCCGCCCTCGACCGTTTCGCCGCACGAGCTTTCGCATGAGCCATATCCCGCCGCTGGACCCGATGGTCGCTGCCAGGAAGGGCTTTCGCGAGTCCGAAGAGCGGCTGAAGCGCTTCTGGAAGGAAGCATCCGTCGCCGCCGGGGACGCAGGCGGCTGGATCGTACTGCTGGACGGCCGCGCGCCCAAGACGCCGGCGCACAACCGCTTCCTGTTGCCGACCGAGGCCGCCGCCCGGATGGTCGCCGACGAATGGGCGGCCCAGGGGGAGTTCCTCGATCCCGGGACCATGCCGGCGACGCGGATCGCGGCCACGGCCATCGACCGGGTGGCGGTGACGCGCGAGCCGGTGGCCGAGGAGATCGCCGCCTACGTCGGGTCGGACCTGCTCTGCTATCTCGCCGAACACCCGACTCCGCTGGTCGCGGAACAGACCCGCGAGTGGACACCGTGGCGGGGGTGGGCCGAGCGGGAACTGGGCGTCGTCGTTGTGGCGACGCAGGGCATCATCCACCGTGCGCAGCCGCCGGAGAGCATCGCCCGGGTGCGCGACCTGGCCCTCGAACTGGACGACTTCGGCCTGACGGCCCTGGCCATGGCCGTGCCCCTGTTGGGCAGCGCGCTCCTCGGCCTGGCCGTACAGCGCGGCGCGCTGGGCGGGGATGCTGCGTTCGAACTGAGCCGGCTCGACGAAGCCTTCCAGGAGCGTCAGTGGGGCGTGGACGCCGAGGCCGAAGAGCGGACCGCCGCGCGTCGCGCCGAGGCCGTCCTGATCGACCGCTGGTTCCGGGCTCTGGACTGAGCCGCACCGGGCCGGAAGCGGCTAGACTTCGACCTTCGCCTGAGTGATTCGCAGCCCCATGACCATCCACACCCCTCCGCCCGAAGGCGGCCGTATCGTCGACGAGCCGATGGCCGAGGCCCTGTCGCGCCGCTATCTGGCCTACGCCCTGTCGACGATCACCAACCGGGCGCTGCCGGACGTGCGCGACGGGTTCAAGCCGGTGCACCGGCGGATCATGTACGCCATGCACCAGATGCGGCTGAACCCGCAGGCCGCAGCGCGGAAATGCGCCAAGGTCGTCGGCGAGGTGATGGGCACCTATCACCCGCATGGCGACGCCTCGATCTATGACGCTCTGGTCCGCCTGGCCCAGGACTTCGCCCAGCGCTATCCGCTCGTCGACGGGCAGGGAAACTTCGGCAACATCGACGGCGATAACGCCGCAGCCATGCGCTACACCGAGTGCAAGCTGACGGCGGCGGCGGTGCTGCTGATGGATGGAATCGACCAGGATTCCGTGGACTTCCGCCCCACCTATGATGACCAGGACGAGGAGCCGGTGGTCCTGCCGGCCGGGTTCCCGAACCTGTTGGCCAATGGCTCGTCGGGCATCGCCGTGGGCATGGCGACCTCGATCCCGCCGCACAATGTCGGCGAGCTGATCGATGCCTGTCTGCTGCTGCTGGACAGGCCAGAGGCGACGACGGCGGAGCTGGCTGTGATCGTGCCGGGGCCGGACTTCCCGACCGGCGGCGTGGCGGTCGAGGGGCATGCGTCGATCCTTGAAGCCTATGAGACCGGGCGGGGCGGGGTGCGTCTGAGGGCACGCTGGGAGCGGGAGCCGCTGGACCGGGGCGGCTACCAGATCGTCATCACCGAGGTCCCGTATCAGGTCCAGAAGGGCAAGCTGATCGAGGCCCTGGCGGAGCTGATCGAACAGAAGAAGGCGCCGCTGCTGGGCGATGTGCGCGACGAGTCGGCCGAGGACATCCGCGTCGTCATCGAGCCCAAGAGCCGAAACATCGACGCCGACAGCCTAATGGAGAGCCTGTTCCGGCTGTCGGACCTGGAGATCCGCTTCCCGGTCAACATGAACGTGCTGGACGCGACCGGCACGCCGCACGTCATGGGTCTGAAGCCTTGTCTGCAGGCCTTCCTGGATCACCGGCGCGAGGTGCTGAACCGCAGGTCGCAGTGGCGGATCGAGCGGGTTGAGAAGCGTCTGCACCTGCTGGAAGGGCTCAGGATCGTCTTCCTGAACCTGGACGAGGTGATCCGGATCGTGCGCGAGGAGGAACAGCCGAAGGCTGTGATGATCGCCCGGTTTGGCCTGACCGAGATGCAGGCGGACTACATTCTCGACACCCGACTGCGTCAGCTGGCGCGGATCGAGGAAATGGCGATCGAGAACGAATACAAGGCTCTGGCTGAGGAACTTGCGAATCTTCAGGCGCTGTCGTCCTCGCCCGCCAAACAGTGGAAGAAGATCGGACAGGAGCTGGCCGCGACGCGCAAGGCCATGGTCTCGCCGCGCCGGACGACGATCGCCGAGGCAGTGGATGCCTCGGCCTTCGTGACCGCCGAGGCCTTCATTCCCAAGGAAGCGATCACGGTGATCCTCTCCGAGCGGGGCTGGATCCGCGCTGTAAAAGGCAAGGTCGACGATCCTTCCGAGCTGAAGTTCAAGGAGGGGGACAGCCTCGGCTTCCTCGTGCCGGCCTTCACGACCGACAAGCTGCTGGTGGCGGCTTCGGATGGCCGGGTGTTCACGGTCGGGGCCGACAAGCTGGCCTCCGGGCGTGGGCATGGCGAGCCGCTGAGATTGATGATCGAGCTGGAGGAGAGCGCGGGCATCATCGCAGTCCTGGCGCACCAGCCGGGCTCGAAACTGCTGATAGCGTCCAGGGCCGGTTACGGCTTCATCGCGCCTGAAGACGAGCTGCTGGCTCAGAAGCGCGGCGGGAAACAGGTGCTGAACGGCGACCTGCTGGCCGTGATCCGGGTCACCGGCGACCACATCGTCACCATCGGCGAGAATCTGAAGACCCTGATCTTCAAGGCCGAGGAGCTGCCCGAGATGGGCCGCGGCAAGGGCGTCAAGCTGCAGTCCTTCAAGCAGGGCGGCCTGACCGACATCGCGGTCTTCATCGGCGACGTCGGGCCGGAATGGGTCGACGGCGGCGGACGCCGTCGCAACTGGCCCGACTGGAAGGACTGGCTGGGCAAGCGCGCCGGGGCCGGTCGTATGGGACCGCGCGGGTTGAGGAAGTTCCGGTGATCCCGACCCTCTACGGCATCCCCAACTGCGACACGGTCAAGAAGGCGCGCGTCTGGCTGGATCAGCACGGCCGGGCCTTCGTCTTCCACGACTACAAGAAGGCCGGGATCGACCGGGCGTCGCTGGAAGGCTGGGTCGCCGAACATGGCTGGGAGATCGTGCTGAACCGGAACGGGACGACCTTCAAGGCGCTGGGCGCCGCCGACAAGGAGGGGCTGGATGCGGACAGGGCCATCGCCCTGATGCTGGCGCAGCCGTCGATGATCAAACGGCCGGTGCTGGATCTGGGCGACCGGACGATCGTCGGGTTCAAGCCGGACATCTATGAGGCTGCCTTCCCGGCCTGAGCCGTGTCCGGTTGGTCCGGACGAAAAACACCCTGACGAAACGGACGAAACGGACGAAATTGGGAGAATTCGTCTGGAAAATCAGAGGTGGCTTGCGGATGGGCCCGATCGGATTCGTCGAACGGCGGGCGGATGTTGAACCTGTCAAAGACCATCCCCGGGAAGATGGTGAGGCGGGTCGTCCGCGCAAGAGGAATGAAGGAATAAAATCCGTCGAGTGCCGTCTGGCCCGAGTTTTCCTCCGTGCACCCCGGCGAAGGCCGGGGTCCAGATGGCGAACTCGGAGTCTGAGAGGCTGACAGGCACCAGATCCCGGCCGCCCGTGTCCGTGATCTGGACCCCGGCCTTCGCCGGGGTGCACGGTATGGGAGGAGTTACCCCTCGACGTCGGTCTCCGGGCGGTCGTGGCCGTCGGCGCGTTCGGTGACCCAGTTGCCGTTGCTGTCGGCGTATTCGATCATGGCGTTGTCGTCGGACACCTTCTGCTCGCGGGCGGCGCGGACGGCGGCGGCCTTGGCGGCGTCGTGGTCGGGGAATGTCTCGGAGAAGGTTTCGCCGACCTTGTAGGCCCAGCCGCCGTCGTGTTCGACAATGCGATAGGTGACGTGGCTCATGACGGGTCTCCAGTGACGATTTCAGCCTAGATGGCATTTTCTTCGCCGACGTGCATCCATTCACGCGGTCGGCGCCGACCACTCATCGAAAGCGCGGGCGATGGGCCGGCGCCCAAGGGGTAAATGACGATGGTCGAACTGTTCCAATCCTTCTGGTGGCTTCTGTTCCCGCTCGGTTGGTTCATCTTCGGCGGCTTCAACGCCATGGTGAACTACTACCGCCAGAAGAACGTGCTGAAGATCATCAAGACCTACGCCGACCGGGGCGAACAGCCGCCCGAGGCGCTGCTGAAGATCGTGGAGCAACCGATCGACGATCGCCACGAGTACACGCAGAACAGGCGGACGGACGACGGCAACGGTTTCTCTGTCGTGCTGTTCGGGATCATGGCCGTGGGCTTCGGCTACGCCAGCTGGTCGAACATGTACGGGGCCGGCGACGCCTTCCTGATCGTGGCCTTCGTCATGGGCGCCCTGGCCGCGGCCTCGCTGGTCTCGGGCCTGCTCGGTCGTCGACGCCGCCGGGACTGATGTCGGTCCGTGGGGGGCATGAGGATGGACGGCGCCTCATTGGATGTGGGGCTGGTGGCGGCCGCGCGCGCCGGTTCGGACGCCGCATTCGCACGGCTGGTCGAACGGCACCAGGCGCCGGTGCGGGCCTTTCTGAGGCGGCTGCTGGGACGCAATTGGGACGAGGCGGACGACCTGGCCCAGGATGTATTCGTGGCGGCCTGGAGTTCGCTGGGGCGGCTGAAGGATCCGGCCGGTGTGCGATCCTGGCTGTTCGGCATCGCCTGGCGCAAGGGGCAGGACCGGATTCGGTCGGGCCTGCGATCGCAGGCCCGCGACCGGTCGTGGCTGGACGAGACGGCGCCGACGGGCGGGATCCCGGAAGAGGACCGGCTGGCCCTCGCCGATGCGATGGCCGGACTGCCGGCGGACCAGAGGGCCTGCGTTGCGCTTTGCCTCGCAGACGGCTGGTCGCATTCGGACGCAGCCGAGGCGCTGGGGCTACCGCTGGGAACGGTGAAGTCCCATGTCGCCCGGGGCAGGGCGCGACTGCTCGCCGTGCTGACCGGAGGGTCCGATGACGCCTGAGGAACGGCTGAACGCATTCTTCGCCGAGGCGACGCCGGCGGCGCGCGACCTGGGCTTTCAGGCCGGGGTCGCCGAGCGGGTCGCTCGCCGGCGCGCGGTCGCCACCGTCGTCGCCCTGATCCCGTGGACCATCGCGGCCATGGTGCTGTGCTGGGCCGTCGGACCGATGATGGCGCCGGTGGTCGAGGGCATGGGCCAGACCCTGGCGCCCGCCGCCGCCATCCTGATGCTGACGGGGCTGGGCGTGGTCGTGCTGACGGCGTCGGCGCGGCGGCTGAGGCCGCTCTAGGCGGCTTCGAGCGCCTCAAGCTCCTGCTCGTCGGCGTCCATATACTGGAGGCATAGGTCGCGTGACGCCCGGAGAGATCGTTCGGTGATTGCGGCGACGAGCGGGCGCGCCGTTTCGTGGTCAGCGTCGGCGCAGACGAAATAGTAGCTGCCGTGCTCGGGGATCAGGGCGAGGACGCCTGCCGCGTTGTGAACCAGGGCCTGGCTGAGAGCGTAGTTGAGGCCCTCCGCATATTCGCCGTCGGTCTCGGGGGCGATCGCGGGAACGAGCGCCAACCATTCCGGGTCGCCGGTGGCCATGCCGTCGAACACCTTCTGAATGCCGGTAGGGTCCGCAGGACCGGTGAGTACGGCGACGGTGTGGGCCGCTCCGTCGGCTGCGATCAGGTCGGCGACGTGTGCGGCGGTCAGGGCCTGCGGCTCGGCCGTCTCGGTCTCGGCCGTTGCTGCGGTCCTTGGAGAACAGGCGGCCGCGAGGGCTGCGCAGAAGACGAAGGTCAGAAGCTGAGGGCGACGAAGCATACGATGTATCCTGCGATCTGATTGATCTTGCAGAGACGCTACGGTGTTCGCCGAGGGTCCGCCATCTCCGGACGCAGCCCGTCAGAATGGGTCAGGCGTCACCTTACGAAGATTTCACGTCGCTGATCGCATCCGTTGGGCGTCGCCGGCGCCTCTTGTGATCAGAAGGTTCGGGCATCAGGCTCCGGCCCATCATCGAAAGAGGGGATATCCCATGGAAGACTTCATTCCGATCTTCGCCATCTTCGCCGTCTTCGGCTCCATCACGGCCATCATCGTCGGCCCGACCTATTTCAAGAGCCGTGAACGCCGCGAGATGCAGGCGACTGTCCGCGCCGCCATCGACAAGGGACAGCCCCTGCCGCCGGAGGTCATCGACGCGCTGAGCACGGAAGCGACCAAGAACATTCCGTCGCGCAGCCGCGACATCCGCCGGGGCATCATCTGGCTGGCCGTCGGCATCGGCATGGCCGCCTTCAGCCTGATCAACGACCTGCGTGGTTTCGGCGACGACTGGAACGACGGCCCCAACTTCGATGGCGGCCTGCTGGGCCTGGCGGCGATCCCGATCACCATCGGCCTGGCCTTCATCGTCCTGAGCTTCTTCAACAAGAACAAGGACTGAGCCCGGTCAGGGATCTCCAGGAAAGTTGGGGGGAACTGTCATGCCCAAGGCCCTAATGGACCACCACGACGTCGAACTCGCCGCCCTCGCGGCGGCGGGTGGACGGCGGGAGTTCGGCGAACTGGTCCGCCGCCACGGCTCGGCCGTGCGGTTCCTGCTGCGACGTATGGGAGCGCAGGTCGCCGAGGCCGACGACGTCGCCCAGGACGCCTTCCTGCAGGCGTTCGAGAAATGCGCCGAGTTCCGGGGCGAAGGCACCTTCGCCGCCTGGGTCAAGCGCATCGCCGCGCGCCTCTATCTGAAGCGCAAGGCCAGGGACGCCCGCTACGTCGCGGAAGTCGAACCGGGCGAGGACGATGCGGCTCCTGCACGCGATCAGGCGGGGCTGGTCGACCTCGACGAGGCGTTGAAGGGGTTGAACGAAACCGAACGTCTCTGCGTCTCCCTGTGCCATGGCGCGGGGCTGTCTCATCCCGAGATCGCCACGGCCATGAATCTGCCGCTTGGAACGGTGAAGTCTCATGTCAAACGTGGTCTGGATAAACTCCGCGCCCGGCTTTCGCCGGATGTCGGACAGTCGGGGAGGTCGACCCATGTCGGCTGATGAATTCGATCCGATGATCGAGCGGCTGTTCGCGCGCTCGCCCCAGATGGCCGACGCCGGCCTGTTCGCGGCCGAGGTCGAGACGAAACTGCATTCGTCCAGCCGGGTGCGCACCCTGGCCCTGACCGTCGCCGGCCTGATCGGCGGGGTCATCGCGGTCAGGGAATCGGTGAACCTGAACCTGCATCTGTCGAACGATCAGGCCCCCGTGGCCGGCCGGGTGATCGGACAGGGGTTGGAGGCCGCCAGCCTGAACGTCCAGGGCGCGGTGGGCTCCGGCCTGTCGCAGCTTGGCCTGTCGGACCTGACGCTGGGCTCGATGGGCGGGATGCAGTTGTTCTGGATCGCCGCCGGAGCCCTGATCGCCATCGCGGCGGCGGGCGTGGTGAGGCTGTCGCAAGACGTGTGATCGAGGGCATGCCGAGACGGGGGCGGGTCGACGGAACCGGTCCGACCCCCTATCTCTCCGCCGCCATCAGCGGAGCATCCATGTCGAGCCAGAAACAGGAAGTCGTGAAACGGATCACGGTCCCGGAGATCACCGCACGCAAGGGCGGCGAACCGATCGTGATGCTGACCGCCTATGATGCACCGACGGCAGAGATCATGGATCCTCACTGCGACGTACTTCTGGTTGGCGACAGCCTGGGCATGGCGGTGCACGGCATGACCTCGACGGTCGGTGTCACCCTGGAGATGATGATCCTGCACGGCCAGGCGGTGATGCGGGGCTCGAAACGGGCCCTGGTGGTCATCGACATGCCGTTCGGCAGCTATGAGGCAGGGGTCGAACAGGCCTACGCCAACGCCGTCCGCATCCTGAAGGAGACCGGCGCCCAGGCGGTGAAGGTCGAGAGCGGCCCGGAAGTGCCCGCCACGATCGAGTATCTGGTGAAGCGCGGCGTGCCGGTGATGGGTCACGTCGGCCTGCTGCCGCAGTCGATCAACATCGACGGGTCGTTCAAGGCCAAGGGTCGGGAAGCGGCGGAGCATGCGCGAATCCTGCAATCCGCCCATGACACGGCCGACGCCGGGGCCTTCTCCGTGGTCATCGAGGGCGTGGCGGAAGGTCTGGCCCGGGAGATCACCGAGGCGATCGCCAGGCCGACCATCGGCATCGGTGCCTCGGCCGCCTGCGACGGACAGGTGCTGGTCACGCCCGACATGCTGGGGATGTTCGACTGGACCCCGAAATTCGTCCGGAAATACGCCGATCTGCGCGGCGAGATCGGCCGGGCGGTCGAAACCTATGCCGCCGATGTGAGGGCCCGCCGTTTTCCTGCCGAAGTCGAGACCTACTTCTCCAAAAAGCCGGCTCTGCCGTAGCCCCCGTCTTGTCTTCAAGAGGCGTTGCGAGGGCGAGGGCGACCCTCTAGGGTCCGCGCCGATTGGCTTTTCAGCGTTTTTTGGGGCGGCTCCGCTAGTGACTGATGTCTTCGAAGAGGTCGAGGAGGAGATTCGCTCCGAACGCCTCAAGCGCCTGGCGCGCAACTGGCTTCCCATTCTGGGCGGCGTCCTGCTCGTCGCGCTCATCGCCGCCCTGGCCTGGTGGGGTTGGCAGAGCTTCCAGACCAGCCGCGCGAACGCGGGCTCGATCGCCTATCAGCGCGGCCTGGAGTCCCTGCAGACCGGCAACTCCGCCGGGGCCGAGACCGCCTTCGCCGAGGCCGAGAAGGCCGGCAACGGCGCCTACAAGGCTCTGGCCCTGCAGCAGCGCGCCGGCCTGGCCGTCGCCGCCAACCGCATTCCGGACGCCATCCAGCTGTTCGACGACGCCGCCAAGGCCTCGGGCGATCCGATCCTGCATGATACGGCCGTCTACAAGTCGGCGCTGCTGATGATGGACAACGGCGCCACCCTTGAAACGCTGGAAGCGAAGCTGGAGCCCCTGACCAAGGAGGGCCGGCCGATGCTGCCCTTCGCCCAGGAAGCCCTGGGCATGGTCCGCCTGCAGTTCAACAAGCCCGCCGAGGCCCGCGAGGTCTTCGTGCTGCTGACGCTCGGCCAGGACGTGCCGGATTCGGTGCGCCAACGCGCGCAGGCCGCCATCGGCATGATCGATACGGGTGTCGCCGCAGGCCTGCCGGCCATCGTGGCGGCGCAGGCCGTGACGCCGCCGGCGCCTCCCGCCCCGACGGCCGAACAACTCGCCCAGGCCGCGCAAGTTCAGGCCGCCCAACAGTGAAGACCCGCCTGATGACGACCGGAGTTCGGATGACGACCGTAACGCGCGTGCTGAAGACCGCCATCGTCCTGGGGCTAGCCGCCTCGCTGGCCTCCTGCGCCTCGGCGCGGCGCATCCTGCCGTTCGGGCTGGGTGAGGACAAATCGCCCCAGGCGACGGCGAGCGAAGGACAACGCGTTTCCATCCTGGCCTTCGATCAGCAACTGGCTCCTGCGGCCGGGCTGGCCGGTCGCGACTTCTTCCTCCCGGGGCCCGTGGCCGCGACGTCCTGGCCGATGCCGGGCGGCAACGCCGAGGCCTCGATCGAGCATGTGATCGCCGCGCCGCAGTTCACCATCGGCTGGCGTCGGCGCATCGGGTCCGGCTCGACCCGCACGCGTCAGGTCATGGCGCCGGTCGTGGCCGACGCCGGCAAGGTCTTCGTCATGGATGGCGAATCGACGGTCACGGCCGTGGACGCCGCCTCGGGCGAGGTGGTCTGGAAGGTCGATGTGAAACCGACCGGACGTGAGGCGGCCGGTGGCGTCTCCGCCTTCGGCCTGCCCATTCCCTTCGTCAGCGAGGGCGGCGGATCGCTCAGCGGCGGGTTCGGCGGCGGCGTGGCCGTCAGCGGCGGCAAGGTCTTCGTCGCGTCCGGCTATCGCACCATGACGGCGCTGGACGCCGCGACAGGCGCCGTGGTCTGGACCCAGCCGGTCGATGTGCCGATCCACGGCGCGCCGACGGTCGCGGGCAGCCGGGTCTATGTCATCGACGTCGACAACCAGATCATCGCCTTCAACACCACGACCGGCCTGCAGGACTGGTCCTACCGCGGCATCGTCGAGCCGGCCCGCGTCATGCGCGCGTCCAGCCCGTCGGTCAGCGGCGACACGGTCATCGCGCCCTTCTCGTCCGGCGAGGTCGTCGCCCTGCGCGCCACCAACGGCCAGCCGGTCTGGAACCAGGTCCTGTCGCGCACCAGCCGCACCAGCGCCCTGTCGGAAATCCGAGACATTGCCGGTCGCCCGGTGATTTCGCGCGGCTTCGTCTATGCCGTCAGCCACTCCGGCGTGCTGCAGGCGATGGACATCCGCACCGGCCAGCCCAAATGGACCCTGCCGGTCGCGGGCGTCAACGCGCCCCTGCCGGCCGGCGACGTCGTCTATGTCGTGTCCAAGTCGGGTGAACTGACCCTGATCAACCGCGACTCAGGCGCCGTCTACTGGACCCGCGACCTGAACGAGGGTCGCGTGCGTCAGGAAGGCGGCTTGCTGGGCTTCTTCGACCGCACCGTGCGACCGGAATGGTCGGGTCCGATCCTGGCGTCGAACCGGCTGGTGCTGGTCAACTCGGACGGCGAGGCCGTGGCCTTCGATCCGAAGACCGGCGCCCTGACGGCCACGCTGAACCTCGGCGCGCCCGCCTATATCGCTCCGGCCGCCTACAACGGCGCCCTTTACGTCCTGACCAACGACGGCGAACTGATCAGCATTCGCTGACCAAAGACCGCAAAACACGCTAGAAGGCCGACATGGCACTGAAGCTCGCCATCGTCGGCCGCCCCAATGTGGGCAAGTCGACACTGTTCAACAGGCTGGTCGGCAAGCGCCTCGCGCTCGTCGACGATCGCCCGGGCGTGACCCGCGACCGTCGCTATGCCGACGGGAACATCGGCGACATGGACCTGACGCTGATCGACACGGCGGGTTACGAGGACGTCAACGACGACAGTCTCGAATCGCGGATGCGCGAGCAGACCGAGCTGGCGCTGGAAGACGGCGATCTGATCCTGTTCATGATGGATGCGCGCGAGGGAGTGACCTCGCTCGACCAGATCTTCGCCGAGCGGCTGCGCAAGCAGCACAAGCCGGTCATCCTGCTGGCCAACAAGTCCGAGAGCCGCGAGAGTGGCGGCGGTGTCGGCGAGGCCTATTCTCTGGGCTTCGGAGAGCCCGTCGCCATCTCGGCCGAGCACGGCGAGGGCATGGCCGATCTGTACGCCGCCATCCGCGACGCCTCGGTCGACATGTACATCGAGGAGGTCGACGAGCCCGACAAGCCGATCCGCATCGCCATCATCGGCCGCCCCAACGCCGGCAAGTCGACCCTGATCAACCGTCTGATCGGCGAGGACCGGCTGCTGACCGGCCCCGAGGCCGGGATCACGCGCGATTCCATCTCGGTGGACTGGGAATACGACGGCCAGAACATCCGCCTGGTCGACACGGCCGGGATGCGTCGCAAGGCCCGGGTGCAGGAGAAGCTGGAGAAGCTGTCGGTCGCCGACACCATCCGCGCGATCACCTTCGCCGAGGTCGTCGTCCTGGTCATGGACAAGGACAACGCCTTCGACGTCCAGGACCTGCAACTCGCCGACCTGGTCGAGCGCGAGGGCCGGGCGCTGGTGTACGTGGCCGCCAAATGGGACCTCGAAGAGGATCCCCAGGCGCGCATGGCCGAGCTGAAGCATCTGGCGGAAGACAAGCTGCCTCAGTTGAAGGGTTCGCCGTTCGTCGCCCTGTCGGCCCACTCGGGCCGCGGCGTCGACCGGCTGATGCCGGCGGTGCTCAAGGCGCACGAGACCTGGTCGGTCAAGGTCAAGACCAAGGACCTCAACGACTGGCTGGCCCTGGCGACCCAGAGGCATCCGCCCCCCGCCGTCGACGGCAAGCGGATCAAGACCAAATACATGGCCCAGACCAAGGCCCGTCCGCCGACCTTCGTGCTGTTCGCCAGCCGGGGCGGGAATCTGCCCGAACACTATATCCGCTATCTGACCAACTCGATCCGCGAGAGTTTCGACCTGCCCGGCGTGCCGATCCGCTTGACGGTCAAGGGCGGCTCGGAGAACCCCTATGCGACGGGTGGCGCCAAGTCGGGGCCGGAACGCTACAAGGGCGACGCCAAGACCGCACCGCGCGCGGTGCGCAAGAAGGCGGAAGAGGAATCGCATCTGCCCGGCAAGGCGCTGGAGCAGAAGAAGACCCGCGTCGCCAAGCCGCGCATCATCGGTGCGGTGAAGAACAGCGCATCGAAGAAGGCCGGGTCATCGGTCGCCGTGCAAAAGGGCGCGCGCGGCGGGGCGAGGCAGGTCTCGCGGTCGGGCCGGGTGCGCACCGGGCAGAAGCACGCGCCGAAGAAGTAGGCCTCCCTCTCCCCTCCGTTCATCCGGGTGGAGGCCGGGAAAAGGCAACAGCTCCTTCAGCTTGAAAGAGCTGGGGTTCTTTATGTTCAGACGGCAGTTTTCCCCGCCGAAGCGGCCCGGGCAAGTATCGATGTCCCGGCCGAGCTAGATCTACCCATTCGTCGTCTTCGCTGCCTCTGTAGCGAGGGTGTCGAGCCTGGCATCGTAAACGGTGAAGGCTCCCGCCGTAACAACGCAAAGAGCCAGCGCGAAGCATACGGTCATCGCGAATGGAACCCAAAATGTTACAGCAAGCCGAACGACTTTCCCGTGCGCTCTCGGCTTCAGAAGGAGGAGCCGTTGAAGCGGGTACGTGCCCCCATACACCGACCCCAGCAGGAACGCTCCGAATGCGCTTGTAACCATCCACCAAGGGACGAGTGGAGCGTCCGCACGGGTGAGAAAAGCTAGAAACGCAAACAGACCACCGGCGTTCGCGACGGCCAAAGTGGTTAGGTATCGGCGGCTCCAGAAAGACTCTTCCTCTTTTACGCTTCTTGCTGTGTCAGCCTGATCGTTGGCAGCCCGCTGTGCCGCAGCGATCTCACGCTGTGCTGCGGCAACACCCATTTGCGCATCGGCGAGCTGCATCGTCGCCAGGGTAGCTTCAATCGCTCGCAACTCACCCAAGTTCCGACTAGCGATGTCATAGGATTGGCTGCCGACGTGCGCTCCGCCCTCGACAAACATCTCATCGCGCGGGACACGGGCAAGCAGATCGTCTCTTCGAACGTTTAGACGGGCTCGGATGTCACTCATGATTTCCACTGGGGAACATCTGCCCTCGGCCTATCCACACTTTCATCGAGAGCCGCACAGTCACACTCGGCACCTCGTCTGAAAAGCAAATAAAGGCGCTCAGATCAGCGCGCCCGCCGGCAGCTCTGTCTTCCACTCCTTGAACGACACCTTGCTGGGCGGCATCAGGTCGCCGCGCGCCAGTTCGACCATCAGGGGGCCGAGTTCGGACGGGGCGGGCAGGGTCATGGGATCCTCGCCGGGGAAGGCCTGGGCCCGCATCTGCGTCCGCATGCGGCCCGGGTCGAGGACGCTGATGCGGACGTTGGTGGTCTCGATCTCGTCGGCCCAGGCCAGCATCAGGGCCTCGGCGCCGGCCTTGGTCGCGGCGTACAGGCCCCAGAAGGCCTTCGGCTCGCGGGCCAGACTGGTCGTCAGGTGGATGACGCGCCCGGCGTCGGAGGTGCGCAGCAGGGGCTCCAGCGAGCGGATCAGGCGGTAGGTGGCGGTGAAGTTGGTCTTCTCGATCTTGGCGAACCCGCGCGGATCGATATGGCTGACCGGCGTCAGGCCCTGCGCCCCCAGGGTGGCGGCGGCGTTGACCCAGATGTCGAGCTTGCCGAACCGGCCGAAGATGGCGCCGCCCAGACGGTCGATGCCGCCGCCGTCGATCAGGTCGAAGGGCACAAGGGTCGCGTGACGGCCGGTCGCGGCATAGATGGCGTCGTCCAGCTCCTCGAGAGCACCCTGTGTCCTCGCCGTGGCGACAACGTGGGCGCCGGCGACGGCCAGGGCCAGGGCGGCCTCATAGCCGATGCCGCGTGAGGCCCCGACAACGAGGGCAATACGGTCTTGAAGCGGGAGGGCGTCGGTCATCGCGCCTGATAGCGCGCCGACCGAACCGGCGGAAGACGGTTCAGAACCCTTCTCCCGCCTGCCACAGACTGAAGCTCACGCCCTGATCGTCGTGGACGGCGCAGCTGAGTCCGGTAGGGCTTTCGGCCGGGATCGCGGACTTGCCCCCGAGCGCGTTCACCCGCGCGCAGGTCGCGGCGATGTCGTCGACACGGAAATACAGGTTGGCGTAGTCGCGGGCGCGCTCGACCTTGGTGAAGCCGAACGGCGGATTGCTGTCGGCGACGTGGGCGTAGGTCGACTTCGACGCGTCGTCGTCGAAGGTCCAGCCGAACAGGGCGCCGTAGAAGGCCTTGGCCCTGGCGATGTCCACGGTGTCGAGGGTGAAGTAGCCGAGGTTGATCATGGCTTCCTTGCCTGGGCGCGATCCTGTCCGAAAACCGGCGTCCACTTTTCGGGATCGCGCCTGTTTAAGCGCTGACCAGCAGCGAAAGTTGCCGGCTGACCGCATCGCGGCCGCCTTCCTCGATCTCGCGGTCCACCAGACGGGTCGGATAGTCGCCGGTGAAATAGTGGTCGGTGAACTGGGGCGCGGCGTCGTTGCGGCCCGTCTCGCCCATGGCCTTGTAGAGACCATCGACGGACAGGAAGCCGAGCGAATCGACCTCCAGCACCTGGCGCATCTCTTCCAAGGTCTTGTTGGCGGCGATCAACTGGTCCCGCTCCGGCATGTCGATGCCGTAGAAGTCGGGCCACAGGATCGGCGGGCTGGCGGAGCGCAGGTGCACCTCGGTCGCCCCGGCGTCGCGCACAGCGCGGACCAGTTTCACAGAGGTGGTGCCGCGCACGATGGAGTCGTCGATCAGGACGACGCGCTTGCCCTCGATCACGGAGCGGTTGGGGCTGTGCTTCATGGCCACGCCCTTCTGGCGGGCGCCCTGGCTGGGCTGGATGAAGGTGCGGCCGAGATAGTGGCTGCGGATTATTCCCATCTCGTAAGGAATGCCGCTGGCCTGGGCGTAGCCGAGCGCGGCCGGGACGCCGGAGTCGGGCACCGGGACGACGACGTCGGCGTCGATCGGGAACTCGCGGGCCAGGCCTTCGCCCATCCGCTTGCGCACGCCATAGACAGAGCGGCCGTTCACGACGCTGTCCGGGCGCGAGAAGTAGACGTATTCGAACAGGCAGGGCCGGGCCGCGCGGGCCGGGAAGGGCTTCAGCGAGCGCAGTCCCTCGTGGTCGATGACGATGACCTCGCCGTGTTCGACGTCGCGCACGAAGGTCGCGCCGATGGTGTCGAGCGCGCAGGTCTCCGACGCCATGACCCAGGCGTTGCCGATCTTGCCGAGCACCAGCGGGCGGATGCCCAGCGGATCGCGCGCGCCGATCAGCTTGGTGCGGGTCTGGGCGACCAGGGCGTAGCCGCCCTCGATCCGCGCCAGGGCGTCGATGAAGCGGTCGACGATCTTGGCCTTACGGCTGCGGGCGATCAGGTGGAGGATGACCTCAGAGTCCGAGGTGGACTGGAAGATCGAACCCTCGCCGACCAGCTGGTTCCGCAGATAGTGGAAGTTGGTCAGGTTGCCGTTGTGGGCGATGGCGATGCCGCCCTGGTCCAGGTCGGCGAACATCGGCTGGATGTTACGCAGGAAGCTGCCGCCGGCGGTCGAATAGCGGGTGTGGCCGACGGCCGCCGAGCCCGGCATGCGTTTGGCCAGGTCCGTGCCGCCGAAAGCCTCGCCCACATGGCCCATGTGGCGTTCGGTGTGGAAGCGCTCGGCATTGACCGAGGCGATGCCGCAGGCTTCCTGACCGCGATGCTGCAGGGCGTGCAGGCCGAGCGCGACGATGCCCGAGGCCTCGTCCTTTTCGGCGCCCCAGACGCCGCAGACGCCGCATTCGAGGCGCGGATGGTCGTCATCCGCGTCTCGATAGTGCTCCCGGTGAACGACCGGGGGCTGGATGTCGTGAGGCAAGCTGCGCATCGTGGGGGCTCCGATGACAGGCGAAATTTTACTGGGCGGCGGACGGGCGCGAGTTAGGGCTGGTTTGGGGCGAGGGCAAGGCTTGATCGCCGGAAAAGCCTCTGCGGACGGACGAATCGACCACGGGGCTGATGGCGTCGGCGCCGCGGCCGATGCCGGGCAGGATGATCTGGATGGCGCGGGCGGCCCCGGCGCTGACCGGACGCAACGTCGCCTCCGACAGCCAGCGAGGCGTTCGCTCGCCGGGCATGGCCGCCACGATCACCAGATGGATGGCTCCCAGCAATACCAGCGAGCGTGCGGCGCCGACGAGGATGCCGATGAACCGGTCGACGCCGCCGAGGGTCGGATGGGCCTGGGCCCGCCTGGACAGGATCGAGCCGAAGATGCGGATGCCGAAATAGACCAGCAGGAAGGACGCTATGGCGGCGGCGATGGAGCCGGCCCAGTCGGGGTCGACGAGCGCGCGGCCCAAGGGGGCGGTCAGGGGCAGGGCGACCAGGGCCAGGAAGGCCGCCAGCACGAAGCTGAGCAGGGTGATGATCTCGCGCGTGCCCCCGCGAACCCAGCCGGCGGCGGCTGAGGCGAGGATGACGATGATGGCAAAGGCGTCGAACCCGGTCATTCTACCTTCTCCTCCCTGTCGCCAAACGCGATGGGGAGGTGGCGCGGCGCGCCTTCGCGCCGTGACGGAGGGGACGACACCGACGGTCGGAGTTGGGGCTGGCGGCCGTCATCTGATGCATCGCCTCGCCCCCTCCGTCTCTCCGCTACGCTACGAGCCACCTCCCCATTCGCCAAGCGGCGAACAGGGAGGAGACCACCGACATCAATACCTGTTCTGCGAGATTCGTTCGACGGCTTCGGTCAATCGGCTGACGCCTGTGATCAAAACGTCGCCGCTCTTGACTGTGAGGGGCGGGGAGAGGGCCTGGTCGAAGCCAAGCTTCCGGGCTTCGCGCAGCCGGGCTTCGGCGCGGCCCACGGCGCGGACCTCGCCCGACAGGCTGATCTCGCCGAAGACGATACAGCCCTGGGGCAGGGGCATGCCGGTGGCCGAGGAGATCAGGGCCGCGGCGGCGGCGAGGTCGGCGGCGGGTTCATTGATGCGCAGACCACCCGCGACGTTCAGATAGACGTCCTGGTCCCCGAAGCCGAAGCCGCAGCGCGCCTCGAGCACCGCCAGCACCATGGCGAGGCGGCCGGTCTCCCAGCCGATGACGGCACGGCGCGGGGTGCCGTAGGCGGATTTGGAGACCAGGGCCTGGATTTCGACCAGGACGGGACGGCTGCCCTCGATGCCGGCGAAGACGGCGGCGCCCGGTGCGCGGTCCTTGCCTTCGCCGAGGAAGAGGGCCGACGGGTTGGAGACTTCGCGCAGGCCTGCGTCCCCCATCTCGAACACGCCGATCTCGTCGGTGGCCCCGAAGCGGTTCTTGCCGGCGCGCAGGATGCGGAAGGGGTAGCCGCGCTCGCCCTCGAAGCTGAGGACCGCGTCGACCATGTGTTCGACGACGCGCGGGCCGGCGACCTGGCCGTCCTTGGTGACATGGCCGACCAGGACGACGGCCGGGCCGCCGGCCTTGGCCAGTCGCACCAGCTCACCGGCGCAGGCACGGACCTGGGTCACCGAGCCGGGCCCGGCCTCATGGGCGTCGGACCACAGGGTCTGGATCGAATCGACGATGACGATGTCGAATTTTTCGCGCTTCAGCGTGCCGAGGATGTCGCGCAGCGCCGTGGCGGAGGCGAGCTGGACAGGCGCTTCGGACAGCCCCATCCGCCTGGCCCGGGCGCGAATCTGTTCGATCGCCTCCTCGCCGGAAATATAGGCGACGCGGGCGCCCGAAAGGGCGGCGCGGCCGGCGACGTCGAGGAGCAGGGTCGACTTGCCGACGCCGGGATCGCCCGAGAGCAGGATGGCCGAGCCGGGCACGACGCCGCCGCCGCAGACGCGGTCGAACTCGGTCACGCCGGTGACGATGCGCGGCGGCTCGGGCGTTTCGGACAGCAGGGATTCGAACTGCAGGCCTCGCGCCCTGGCGGTCGACGCGGGTTTCAGGGCGCCGGGAGGCGAGGCCGAGCGGCCCTCCTCGACGATGGTGTTCCACTGGCCGCACGACCCGCACTGGCCCGACCACTTGCCGTGGACGCCCCCGCAGGACTGACAAACATAGATCGCACCGTCTCTGGCCATGAGTGACGGCTTACAGGAGTCGCGAGCGGCGGGGCAGGGGGCGGTTTCAGGCCTGCGACCGTTTCAGACGTGGGCGGTGGACCGTCAGGATTGACCGCTTGCGCGGGCGGCCGAAACGCCGTTCGCTGCCTCCAGTATATTGGGGGAAGACATGAAGAGCATCTGCATTGCGGCTATCGCCGCGCTCGCCCTGGCCGCGTGCCAGCAGGGGGCTGAGACCAAGGCTCCGGCCGGGGCGGCGAGTCCATCGCCGGCCGGTTCGGACGCCGCTGTGGCGCGCATTCTGGCCATGCCGGTGGCGGACCGGTGCGGAAGTGATTGGCCCGGTCATGCGACCCCGACGGCGAACCAGGTCATCGATCTGGGCGGCGGCGCATTCGCGGTCCTGACCGACTGCTACCCGACCGAGGAGGGGCAGGCGCCTTGGAAGAGCCTGCACACCCAGGGCGCAGACGGGGTGCTGAAATCCCAGTCTCTGATCCTCTTCAATGGCCCGGAGGCGGAGTTCGACGAAGGCTTTGACTGGGAGCCAAGCCTGACGTCGCAGGCGACCTGGGATACGGCGGCCAGGGAACTCGTCTGGTCCGACACGGTCGGGCCGAACGATGGCGAGACGTCCACCCAGACGCGCACCATGCGCTGGAGCTGGGACGGATCGAGGCTGGCGATGCTGAGCGCGGTCCGCGTGACCCATGCGACGCCCGGCGCGCCTGCGACCGGCGAGGTCACCGGCTGGCCCGTGGCCGGCAAGACCGACCCGACCCCGCTCGCCACTCCAGTCTAGGCCGAGAGACCCCATGAACAGATCCATGATCTGCGGCGTGGCCGCGATGGCTCTGCTGTCGGCCTGTCAACAACAGACGCCGACCGCAACGGATGCTGGCCCGGCTCCTGACGATGCGATCACCGCCAGGTTCGAAGCCCTGAAGGCCTCTGCCCTGACGATGGTGAAGGCGGATGAGGACTGCGTCTTGCCCGAGCCGATGGAGGGCGAGCGCACCGTTGAGGCCGTCGATCTTGGAGGCGGTGATGTCGCCGTGCTCGTCGTCTGTTCGACCGGCACGGCGGACCAGTGGAGCCGGGTCTATGTTTCCGAGGACAACGGAGCGCCCGTCCCTGTCCCTCTACCGTTCTACAAATACCAAGGCGCAGACGGCTGGATGACCTGGGACGCGATGTCGAACATGTCATGGGATGCTGCGACCCGGACTTTTGCAGGATCGACCCGCCTCCAGGCGACGGGATGCGCCGAAGGCGCCGAATGGCGCTGGGACGGCGCGCGGCTGGTGCTGGCGCGCCAGTGGCACATGGACTGCGGGGCGATCGGGGCGGACGGCGAGCTGCCGGATCCGGTGGACGACTTCCCGACCACCCCGCCGACCGAACAGCCGGCTTTGATCGCGCCTCAGGCCTGACCGAGGTAGCGGCGCTCGCAGCGGTTACCGATGGACGTCAGCAGTTCATAGCTGATCGTCCCGGCGGCCGTGGCGGCGTCGTCGACCGGGCGGTTGGCGCCGAACAGTTCGACCCTGTCGCCGACCGAGACCTCGGCGCCGGTGATGTCCACGGCGATGACGTCCATCGACACGCGGCCCAGCAGCGGGCGCAGGGCGCCTGCGATCCAGACCTGTCCGTTCGGGCTTGAGCTGCGGAACACGCCATCGGCGTAGCCGGCGCCGCAGGTGGCGATGCGGCGGGGTCTGTCGGCGATGAAGCCGCGGGAATAGCCCACACTCTCACCGGCGGGGAGGTCGCGGATCTGGAGCACTTCGGCGGTCAGGGTGGCGACGGCCTTCAGTCGGTCGTCCGGTCGACCCTCGGGACCGCCACCGTACAGGCAGATGCCCGGGCGGACGGCGTCGAAGGCATGGTCGGGACCGAGGAAACAGCCGCCGGAGTTGGCAAAGGACTTCAGCGCATCCGGATAACGTCCTGAAACGTCTGCGAAGGCGTCGCGTTGGCGCCGGTTCATCGGTTCCGCCGGATCGTCGGCGCAGGCGAGGTGGCTCATGACCAGTTCGAGTCCGTCGAACGGCTCCGGCGCGTCTTCCGGGCGGAAGCCCAGGCGGTTCATGCCAGTGTCGATCTGGAGTCCGCAGGCGCCGCCGCCGGCCGCATTCCAGGATGCGATCTGGTGGCCGTGGTTGAGGATCGGGCGCACGTCCGCAGCCTTCAGCGCCGCAGCTGCGTCTCCGACGCAGCCGTCGAGCACATAGATGGTTGGTCCCGCCCCGAGAGCCTCGCGCAAGGCGACGGCCTCGTCTGTTCGCGCCACGAAGAAGGTCCGCGCGCCCTCTGCCAGCAGCCGCCTGGCCACCGGAACGGCGCCGAGGCCATAGGCATTGGCCTTCACCACCGGATGCACGGGCACGCCGGACACCGCTTTCAGCGCATGGAAGTTGTGCGAAAGCGCGTTGAGATCGACGGTCAGGGAGGCGGGCGCGGTCATTGACGCCTTATGCCGCAAGATCGTTGCGGGAAAAGCCGAAAAGCGACCGAACGGCCGGATCGCGGCTGTCCTTGACTTGGGGCGGCGCGTGACCGACCTACGCGCCTCGCTTTCAAGGTCTCCCTATCCATGTCCGTCAAGGTCCGTTTCGCCCCGTCGCCTACCGGCAAGCTGCATGTCGGCAACGTCCGCACCGCCCTGGTCAACTGGATGTTCGCCAAGGGGCAGGGTGGATCCTTCGTCCTGCGCATCGACGACACCGACCTGGCCCGCTCGACGCCGGATTTCGAACAGGGGATCGAGGACGATCTGACCTGGCTCGGTCTGCTGTGGGACGAGCGGTACAACCAGTCGAAGCGGTTCGACCGCTACGACGACGCGGCCGAACGGCTCAAGAAGGCCGGGCGTCTGTATCCAGCCTGGGACACGTCCGAGGACCTGGATCGCCGCCGCAAGGTGCAGCTATCGCGTGGTCTGCCGCCGATCTACGATCGCGCTGCCCTGGCCCTGACCGACGAGGAGAAGGCCGCGTTCGAGGCCGAGGGTCGCAAGCCGCATTGGCGCTTCAAGCTGGACGGCCGCCGGGTCGCCTGGGAGGACCTGTCGCGCGGTCATGCAGAGGTCGATACCGCCTCGATGTCAGACCCGGTGCTGATCCGCGAGGACGGCCTGTATCTCTACACCCTGCCGTCGGTCGTCGACGACATCGACATGGGCATCACCCACGTCATCCGGGGCGAGGACCACACGACCAACACCGGCGCCCAGATCGAGATCTTCGAGGCTCTGATCGCCGCCGGCCTGGGAACGACCGTGCCGAACTTCGCTCACATGCCGCTGCTGGTCGGCGCCGACGGAGCGGCCCTGTCGAAGCGTCTGGGCTCGCTGTCGGTCGCCGAGATGCGGGAGCAGGGCTATGAGCCCATCGCCATCACCAGCCACCTGGGCCGGATCGGCACCTCGGACCCGCTGGAGGTTGCCGCCGACATCCATGCCCTCGGTCTGGGCTTCAGCTTCGACAAGATGGGCCGGTCACCGGCGCGTTACGACACCGAGGATCTCGACCGGCTGAACGCTCAGGCCCTGCACGCCATGCCCTATGCGACGGCCAGGGCGCGACTGGAGGCGCTCGACTGCGATCTGGGCGAGATGTTCTGGGACGGGGTGAGGGCCAACCTGACGAAGTTCAACGACGTCGTCGATCTGGCGCGGATGGTGCGGGGACCGGTGACGCCGGTGATCGAGGATCCGGCCTTCGCGGCGGCGGCCCTGGCCGTGCTGCCGGAGGTGATCGATGCGGCCGCGTGGTCGGACTGGACCAATGCGGTCAAGGAGAGCACCGGCGCCAAGGGCAAGGCTCTATTCATGCCGCTGCGCCACATCCTGACGGGTCAGGCCCACGGCCCCGACATGGCGACGATCGTGCCGCTGATCGGGCGCGAACGGATCGAGAAGCGGCTGAAGGGCGAAGTCGCCTAGGCTCTAAAGACTCCGCTTATCCCCGCTTTCGCGGGGATAAGCGGCATTACGATCAGGCGTTGCAGACGGCCAGTTGCTCGGCCGAGAGGGTCGTACCCTTCCACGAGAACTCGGTCACCGGGCCCAGGCGGGCCGCGACGCGGCGGCAGGCGCGCGGGGCAGGTTGATCCGCGCCGCCCGAGGCGGTGCAGGTCTGGCCCTGACAACGCCAGTTGGCGCCGTCGATGACGGTGGAGCGGGTCGGGACGCGCGAGGCGTCGGCCAGGACGACGCGGGTGGCGGCGGAGGACGGGGCCTGGGCGACGGCGGGAGCCGCGGCGAAGGCGGCGCAGAGGGCGAACAGGGGGAGGACGGCGCGCATGGGGAAACTCCGGTGCAGGGAACGGACCGACAGGGTCCAGCGTCAACACCGACATAGTGCGTTGTTATTCGAAACTGTCAATCTACGTTTTCAAACGGGACGGACTTCGGAGCTGACTGACCAATGATTACTTATCGCTGGTCATGTTTCAAGGCGGGCGAGGCGTCAGTCAGTCGCATCGCCTCGATCGCCTCCTCGACCGTGTCGCAGACGACCCAGGCTTGCAGGAAGGAGGGCGGGGTGAAGCCAGTCTCGACGCTCTGGCGCATCAGGGCGAAGAAGGTCTCCCAGAAGCCGTTGATGTTGAGGAAGATCACCGGCTTGCCGTGCAAGTCCAGCCGCTTCCACGACAGCAGTTCGACGACCTCCTCCAGGGTGCCAATGCCCCCGGGCGCGACCACGAAGGCGTCGGACTGGTCGTACATCAGCTGTTTGCGCTCATGCATCGAGGTGACGACGATGGTCTCGACCTCGTCGAACAGGCGTTCGCGGCTGCGCAGGAAGGCCGGCATGATGCCGACGACCCGCCCGCCGGCCTCATGCGCCGCCCTGGCCGAGGCGCCCATCAGGCCGACGCCGCCGCCGCCATAGACCAGACGCCAGCCTTCGCGCGCCGTCGCCGCGCCGAACGCCGCGGCCGCAGCGGTGAAGATCGGATCGGCCGCGTCGGACGACCCGCAGAACAGGCAGACCGACTGGCCGTCGAATGGAGCGATGGTGGGGATTGACGCCGACATGAACCCTCGAGACGAGACGCAAGATTGGAGACAGGCCGGTCGCGCCGGTCTATCTGGGCGAACAGTCCTACAGACCCGGCGGACAGGATGAAACGACCGATCGCATCGAGGCTTTCAGCGACCCTGGCCTGCGCCGTTGGGCTGATCGTCTCTGCCTGCGGCGAACAGGCCCAACCGGCCGCGGAAGCGACCCAGGAAACGGGTTGGATCATGCCGCCCGAGATCGACGCGGTCGCTTCGAGCGGGCGAGAGCTGATCGTTCGCGGACAGGCCTCTCCCCTGGGGCGGGTCGTGGTCAGCGGCGCAGGGGGGCTTGCCTATGCCGTGGGCGCCGACGCTGAGGGGCGGTTCGAGCTGCGCGTGCCGCGCCCGGCCCATGACACCCTGTTCCTGGTCGAGGCCCGTGCAGGCCAGGCCGGCTTTCCGGCGCCCTATCGCCTTCTGATCGGAGCTGACCCCTCGGCGCCGATCGCGCTCCTGGCCATCGGTGCGCCCACGCAACGGCTGGATTCCGGCCTCGGCCTGGACGCCGTGGACACCGACGGACGGGCGGCCTTCATCTCGGGAAGGTCGACTGCCGGAACCGGGGTGGTCATCGAAGGGAGCGTCCAGCGCACGGTAACGGCGGACGAGGAGGGGCGCTGGCGGCTGGCGGGGTCCGGCGACGGCACGACGCCGATCACGATCGACGGACGGGCCTATGCGCCGGCTCCGGGTGCGGTCGCGACGCCCGGTAACCTGTACCGGGCCGGGGCGGGATGGAGCATCTCCTGGTCGAGCCCGGGGGGCGGGCGCCAGTCGACATGGTTCCCCGACAAGCCGGCAACGGCCCGTTAACCAATTCGGCTCACCGATACGGCGTTCTCTCAGAGGACACCCACCACCGAACCTCTTCAGCCCGGCGCACGCGTCGGGCTTTTTCTTTGGCGTCAGAGCGGGAGAGCGTCGGACAGATCGGCGGCGAGGTCGCCGCGGTCCTTGACCTGGACCCGGTCCAGACCCAGCCAGCCCGCCATCCGGATCAGTTCCGCCGCCAGTTTCGACGCGGTCTCCGGCGTCGCCAGCGGCTCGCGCCATGCCGCCTGGACCCGCAGGACGCCCGCCTGGCGATCCGCCTTCAGATCGACCCGAGCGGTGATCGCCTCGTCCTCGAGGAAGGGCAGGACATAGTAGCCGTGCGCCCGCTTGTGCGCCGGGGTGTAGATTTCCAGCCTGATGCGCACGTCGAACAGCCGCTCGGTCCGATCCCGGAACCAGATCAGGTTGTCGAAGGGGGAGAGCAGGGCGACGCTCTGAACCTTGCGCGGTCGACGGGCGTCCGGCGCGACATAGGCGGGACCCTTCCAGCCCGGGACGCCGACGGGCGTCAAAACGCCCTCCTCGACCAGTTCGGCGATGCGATCGCGCGCGCCCTGAAGCGGCAGGCGGAAATAGTCGCGAAGGTCGGCAGCGGTGGCCACACCCATGGCCTCGGCGGCGATGCGGATCAGGGCGCGCTGGGCGTCGGGTTCGGACGGGGTCGGCAGGTTCTGGATCGCGGGGGGAATGACCCGTTCGGTCAGGTCATAGACCCGCTCGAAGCCGCGCCGGGTCCTGGTCGTGATCAGTCCGGCCCAGAACAGCCACTCCAGCGCGCGCTTGCCGTCCGACCACTCCCACCAGCCGGGCTTGCCGCGTGGGCCGGTGGCGAAGTCGGCGCCTGTCACAGGGCCGCGTCGTTCGATCTCGGCCAGGACGCCGTCGATATAGTCGCGACGTTCCCGGCCGAAGCGGTTGATCCCGGTCCAGGCGCCATGCCCGTCGCGCGCCCGCTCCATCCGCCAGCGCATCAGGGGCTGGATCTCCAGAGGCATCAGCGAGGCCTCGTGGCCCCAGTATTCGAAGAAGGACGGCTTCTTGCCCCAGGCCTCGGTCTCAAGCAGGTCGCGCGGATAGGCGCCGAGGCGGGAGAAGGCGGGCAGATAGTGGGTGCGGCTGACGACATTGACGCTGTCGATCTGGATCACGCCGAGACGACGCGCCGTGTCACGCAGCTGACGGGGCCCTGGCGTCGTGGGGTGAGGCTTGCCGAAACCCTGGGCGGCCAGGGCCATGCGTCGGGCGAGGGCGGGCGAAATCTGTTCGATCATGGTCGCGGGGACCCTATCCGGCGACCTCGGCGATGTCTCGTCAGCGGCTCTCGGTCCAGAGATCGAGGTCCGTTTCCCGCCCGATCAGGGCAAGGCCCGAGGCGATGGACTCGAACTCGCCGCCGGTCTCGATCCTCGCAGGGTCGAACCGCCGGTTGAAGATGTCGCGCACCGCCGGGACGAAGGAGGTGCCGCCGGTCAGGAAGATGCGGTCGATCTGGTCCGGGCGCAGGCCGGATTCCTCAATCGCCCTGTCGACGGCCGCCTCGATGGCGGCCAGCTCGGGTGCGATCCAGGCTTCGAACTCCGATCGGGCGACCGGCGCTTCCAGACGAATCGATCCGGCGTCGAAAACGAAGGTCGCGCTCTCGTCGCGCGACAGGTCCATCTTCAGGTGCGAGATCGCCTGGTAGAGAGCGTAGCCGTGGTTGTCGTCGAGCACCTCGATGAGGCGCGCGACCTTCCCGGGTTCCTCGGCGATCCGGGCCATGGCGCGGATGTCCTTCATGTCGCGCGAGGCGCGCAGCAGGGCCAGCTGATCCCAGCGCGCGAAGGCGGCGTAGTAGCGCTGGGGGATGGGCAGGGTCTTGCCGAGCGTCCTGTATGAGCCGCCCTTGCCGAGCGCCGGCGACACCAACTGGTCGATGATCCGGTAGTCGAAGGCATCGCCGGCCACGCCGACGCCGGATCGAGCGAGCGGCGTGGAGCGCAGCCCCTGGGGCGACGGCTCAAAGCGGACGATGGAGAAGTCGCTGGTGCCGCCGCCGAAGTCCGCGACCAGCACATTGGCCGGTTCGGTCAGTTTGCGAGCGAAGAAGAAGGCCGCGCCAACAGGCTCATAGGCATAGCGGATATCGGTGAAGCCCAGCCGTGCGAAGGCGGTCTGATAGCGCGTCAGGGCCAGATCCGCGTCGGGCGCTCCGCCGGCGAAGGTCACAGGTCGCCCGACGATGACGCGAGGCGGCAGGGCGTCCATTGCCTCGCCCGCGTGATGCCGGACTCTCAGCAGGAAGGCCGCCAGCAGATCTTCGAACTTGTAGCGCCGGTTGTCGATCACCGTCTCGGTGAAGGCCGCGCTGGCGGCGAAGGTCTTGAATGACTGGATGAAGCGGGTGTCGAGCGGATCCTCGACATAGGCCTCGATGGCCCACGGACCGGCCTCGACGACCCGCTCGGGTGTCCGGCCGTCGGCGCCGGGGTGAAGCTGGAAGCTCAATGTCGAGCGGAAAGTCGCCAGATCGCCGCCAGGCGCCTCGAAGCGAATCACGACCGCCTCGCCATCGCCGCTGGTCAGGGCGACGACCGTGTTGGTGGTGCCGAAGTCGATCCCGATCGTCGTCGCGGATTTCAGAATCATGAGCGGCGCCTCGGTTGCGGCCGGGACGGCGCTGATGGTCTGTCTTTGCCTGGGTGCTCGCCGCCGAAAGGCGGTATCGCCTTGTCGAAATCGGGCTAAAGCGCCGAGTGGCTCCGCGGGTAGGATTCGAACCTACGACCAGCCGATTAACAGTCGGCTGCTCTACCACTGAGCTACCGCGGAACAGGAACTCGGGAGGCGGGCCTATAGCAGCGGCCTTCTTGATTGTGCAACGGGAAATGTCAGCCATCGCCATTCAGTTCATCGACGATCCCGCTGATCCTCGCGTGGCCGCCTATCGCGATATCCGCGAACGCGACCTGACCGGCCGCGAAGGCCTGTTCGTGGCGGAAGGGGAGGTGGTGATCCGCACCCTGCTGTCGCCGACGTCTCTGTGCAGAGCCCGTTCGTTGCTGATCGCTGCGAATCGACTCGAGGCCCAGGGCGAGCTGGTCGGGGCGGCGGGCGAGGCGCCGGTCTATGCGGCGTCGCAGGCGGTGATGGACGCCATCGCAGGCTTCCCCCTGCATCGCGGCCTGCTGGCCCTCGGCGAGAAGCCGGTCGAGCGGACCGTCGCCGAGACACTGGCGAATCTGCCGGAGGAGTGTGTGGTGCTTGCCTGCGCAGGGATCGGCAACCACGACAACATGGGCGGCCTGTTCCGCAATGCGGCGGCGTTCGGGGCGGCGGCGGTGCTCAGGGACGAACGCTGCTGCGATCCCTTCTATCGCAAGGCCATCCGGGTTTCGGTCGGCGCGGTGCTGAGGACGCCGAGCGCCCATGCCGTCCCTCTGGAACAGCTGATCGTGGCCCTGCAGGCGGCGCGGTTCGAGGTCGTCGCCCTGTCGCCCGGCGCAACGGAGCCGCTGGCGGGGCTGACGGGCGGCGGGCGCAAAGCCATTCTGGTCGGCTCGGAAGGTCCGGGTTTGCCGTCGGAGATCATGGCGCGTGTCCGGACCGTGGGCATCCCCATGGCCGGTGGTTTCGACTCCCTGAACGTCGCGGTGACCAGCGCGCTGGCGCTCTACCAGGTCACGACCGTGTCGATTCGCTGACAGTCGCGCGATTTCAGCGCGTTAACGCTTCGTACACCTTGATGAACGCCGATTTCCATGCCGCTATGGAGGTCCGGGGAGGACGACATGGCTGGTATTCTGGGGTTCATGAGCCGCAACGTGCGGATCGCGGTGGCGATCGCCGTGGTCGCGGCGGCTGTCGGCGGTGCCGGCGCGATCGGTTGGCTGACTGCGCCGATCTAAAAATCATCATCGATCTCAACGAGATCGCGATGGAGGCCTGACCGGGAATCGAACCCGGGTGCAAGGATTTGCAGTCCTCTGCGTCACCACTCCGCCATCAGGCCACAGGGCTTTTTGAGAAGCCCCAGATCGCGAGGGGCGTTCGCTATCAGATCGGCCTCGTGGCTGCAACGCGATTGTCGCCGGAGACGCACGGACCTATAAGCGCGCCAGATTTCCGGCCCGGCCGGTCGCTTTCGCTTCAGGGATTCCGCGTCACATGGATTACGCCGCCGCTCGCAAGGTCATGGTGGACTCCCAGGTCCGGGTGAACGACGTCACCGACCGCGGCCTTCAGGCCGCCTTGATGGCCGTTCCCCGTGAACGCTTCTGCGCCCCGGACCAGGCCTTCGCCGCCTATGGCGAGGTCGAGGTCGAGATCGCCGTCGGGCGCCGCCTCATGCAGGCGCGCGAGGTCTCCAAACTGATCCAGGCGCTGGACGCCCGCGAGGGCGAGACGGCCCTGGCGATCGCCGGCCCCTACGCCGCTGCCGTGCTGGCCGCCATGAAGGTCTCCGTCACCGCCCAGGAAGCGGAAGGCCCCGTGTTCGACGTCGTCGGGCCGGCCCTGGCCGACGCGGGCGTCGCCACCGTCGTCGCGCCCCTGTCGCAACCGACGGGCCAGGACTGGGATATCATCGTCTCCGAAGGCGCGGTCGCGGTTCGTCCGACCGCCTGGCTTGCGGCGCTGCGTGTCGGCGGCCGTCTGGCGGTGGTCGAGCGCCCCGGTCCGAACGGCCGGGCGGTGCTCTATGTGAAGGGTCGCGAGGGCGTCTCGCGTCGCGAACTGTTCGACGCTGCCCCACCGGTGCTGGCGGAAATGACACCGGCGCCTGCGTTCGCCCTCTGATTGAGGCGATTTCGACGGAGTTCACTGGCGATCGCGTGAAAAAAACTTAACTGGCGTAGCTGTGGCCGCTCACGCACTAGGCCTGCAAAGAGATACTGGCGCCGTTCGCGACGCTCATCGGGATACACACATGTTCAAACGTTCGCGCGCACTCGCTTCCGTCGCACTGGTCGCCGTTACGGCCGGTCTGGCCGCCCCCGCATGGGCCGAAACCCTGCAGGAGGCCATCGCCCTTGCTTACCGGACGAACCCGACGCTGCAGGCGCAGCGTGCCAGCCAGCGAGCGCTGGACGAGACTGTCCCCCAGGCTCGCGCAGGCCTTCGTCCCGAGATCAGCCTCAGTAGCACCGCGACCTACCGGCGCGCGGATGCGCCCGACTTTGCAGGCCTGGACCTTAACGGCGACGGCGTATTCGAGATACCGCCGTCCGAAAGCATCACGGAAACCGATTCGGTCGGGGCCAGCGTCGGGGTCAGTCAGTCGCTTTACTCGGGCGGCCGGATCGCTCGTGCCATAGACGCCGCCGAGGCTGGCGTCCTGAGCGGTCGCGAGTCTCTTCGAAGCGTGGAACAACAGGTCCTGGGAGCGGTGATCCAGGCCTATGTCGATGTGCAGCGAGACGTTGAAATTCTGCGTATTCGCGAAGCCAACCTCGTTGTGCTGCGCCGCCAGCTGGAAGAGTCCAACGCCCGCTTTGAGGTCGGCGAGATCACGCGAACCGATGTGTCACAATCCGAGGCGCGTCTGGCCCAGTCCGAGGCGGATCTGGCCGGTGCGCAGGCTCAACTTTCATTGTCCCGCGCCGCGTATGCCGCAATCGTCGGTCAAGCTCCGGCGAATCTTGAAACCCCGCCGGCGCTTCCGGGTCTCCCGACGGATTTCGATGTTGCTCTGGACACCGGGCTCGTCGAGAATCCGAATCTGCGCTCCGCCGAGTATGACCTGCAACAGGCAGAGGCTCGTCACGCTCAGGCTCGATCGGCCTATTTGCCCTCGGTCGGCCTGACCGGCAGCTATGGATCGACCACCGCCATCTCCGGGTTCGATCTTTCGAACAGGACCGACGCCTTTCAGGCCGGCCTCAGCGTCTCGGTGCCGCTTTTCACCGGCGGTCTGAACAGCTCGCGAGTGGCCCAGGCGCTCGAACAGGCCAATGTGGCCAAGATCGAAATCGACCGCCAGAAGCGGGTCGTGCTGCAAAGCGTCAGCAATTCCTTCGCCCAGGTCGTATCCAACACCGCCGCGCTTCAAGCGGGCGAAGCCGGCGTCAGAGCCGCCCGCGTGGCGGCTGAGGGTGTCCGTCAGGAGCAGCAGGTCGGTCTGCGCACCACCCTCGACGTGCTGAACGGCGAACTCGAGTTGCGCAACGCCGAGATCAACCTCGCTGTGGCCAAGCGCAATCTCTACGTCGCCCAGGCGTCGCTGCTGACCTCCATGGGTCGTCTGAGCGGCGAGGACCTGAACCCGGGCATCGAGGTCTATGATCCGGCCGTCAACGCCGACCGCGTCCGTCTGCGCGGCGCCTTGCCCTGGGACGGTCTGGTCGAGACGCTTGACCGTATCGCGGCCCCGCTGATCACTCCGGCGAACGAGACCGAGAACGCGCCGATCGACACCCAGCTTGACGGCGAGATCGTTCGGACCGCGCCGAACTCGAACTGACGCCTGCGGATTAACCAGCCAGGCGAAAAACGCCCGTTGATTCCCACGGGCGTTGATGCGACGAAATGAACTGGGGCAGGGCTGAACGTCGGCTCCGATCCTCTTTGTTCGTCACGCGTGGGCCAAAGGCGGCCGGCGCAGGTTCTTCGAAGGCCCGATCATGACCGACACCACCGCCCAAGAGCCGACGATGGAAGAGATCCTGGCGTCGATCCGCCGGATCATCTCCGAAGACGACGCGCCCGCCGCCGAATCGGCGCCGGCCCCGGAACCCGAGCCCGTCGAAGCGGCGTCGCCTGCCCTGATGGACGAGACCCCGTCGATGCAGGAGCCCGAGCCGCAGGAAGAGGAAGAGATCCTCGACCTGACCGACCGCTACGAGGCCCCGGCGGCCGAGACGATCGGCGACCTGGACGTCATCGCCCCGGCCGACGAGCCGGAGCCCGAACCCTTCCCCACCTCGTTCGCAGAGCCGGAGCGTCCCGTGGCCCAGGAGCCGGCGCCCAGCGCCTCGTCCGCGCCCTATGATTCGCTCGTCGGCGAAAGCGCCTCGGCGGCGTCCGCCTCGGCCTTCGCCGGCCTCTCCGCTGTGTTCCGTCAGCCCGAGCCGGTTCCGACCGGCGGCGTGGGCCCAACCATCGACGACCTAGCCCGCAGCCTGCTGCGTCCGATGCTGAAGGATTGGCTCGACGCCAATCTGCCCGGCATCGTCGAGGCGGCGGTAAAGAAGGAAGTCGAACGCATCGCCCGCAGCGCGGGCTAGCCCCGCTCGCCACCGGCGACTATGACCAGCAGGGGCGGCTCTCACGGGCCGCCCCTTCTCATTTCCGGACCTCCCAATGCTCGACAAGACTTTCGACCCCAAGGCCGCCGAACCCCGCCTCTATGCCGCGTGGGAGGCCTCCGGCGCCTTCGCGCCGAAGACGGATGGCGCCGCCGAAGCCTATTCGATCGTCATCCCGCCGCCGAATGTGACGGGGTCGCTCCACATCGGCCACGCGCTGAACAACACCCTGCAGGACATCCTGGCCCGCTATCACCGGATGCAGGGCAAGGCCGTGCTGTGGCTGCCCGGCACGGACCACGCCGGCATCGCCACCCAGATGGTTGTGGAGCGCCAGCTGGCCGCCGCCGGCAACGTCGGCCGCCGCGACATGGGCCGCGAGGCCTTCGTGGCCAAGGTCTGGGAGTGGAAGGCCGAGTCGGGCGGGACCATCGTCCAGCAACTGCGTCGCCTCGGCGCGTCCTGCGACTGGACGCGCGAGCGGTTCACCCTCGACGAGGGTCTGAACGCCGCCGTGCGCAAGGTCTTCGTCAAGCTGCATCAGGACGGGCTGATCTATCGCGACAAACGTCTGGTGAACTGGGATCCCCAGTTCCAGACGGCCATCTCCGACCTTGAGGTCGAGCAGCGCGAGGTCGAGGGCGCCTACTGGCATTTCGCCTATCCGCTGGCCGACGGCGTGACCTACGAACATCCGATCGCCTTCGACGACGACGGCGTGGCGACCGAGTTTGAAACCCGCGACTTCATCGTCGTCGCCACGACCCGGCCTGAGACCATGCTGGGCGACACGGGCGTCGCCGTGCATCCGGATGACGAGCACTACAAGGGCCTCGTCGGCAAGTCGGTGATCCTGCCGATCACCGGCCGGCGCATCCCGATCGTCGCCGACGACTACGCCGATCCGACCAAGGGCTCGGGCGCGGTCAAAATCACCCCGGCGCACGATTTCAACGACTTCGGCGTCGGCAAGCGGCACATGTTGCCCGCCATCAATATTCTGGATGCCTTCGGGAAGATTGCGCAGCAATTCCAGATGACCCTGATCGGCCAAGCTGGCGGTGGCGGCCCGGTCAACGAAGAGATTTTGGTCAGATGGTCCAGTGAGACGGCTCCAGAGGAGTACGCTGGCTTGGATCGGTTTGACGCCCGTAAGGCGATCGTAGCTCGCGCCGAAGCAGAAGGCTGGCTACGCGAGATCGAGAAAACTCGTCATGTTGTTCCGCATGGCGATCGTTCAGGCGTTGTCATCGAGCCTTGGTTGACTGACCAGTGGTACGTTGATGCCCACACCCTTGCTCAGCCGGCGATCAAGGCGGTCGAAACCGGCGCGACCGTGTTCGAGCCGAAGTCCTACGAGAAGATCTATTTCGAATGGCTGCGGAACATCGAGCCTTGGTGCATCAGCCGCCAGCTCTGGTGGGGCCACCGCATCCCGGCTTGGTACGTTCCTCGTCCTGATCCCGAGACAGGGCTGCCAGAGTATCCGAGCACGGCGGGTTACGAGACGATCGTGGCAGAGAGCTGGGAAGAGGCAGTGCCTCAACTTGAAGAACTGTATGCGGACTTTAAAGCCAAATGGGAGCCCCAGTGGGCGGTCGAGGGCCGAGATTCCCAAGTCGAGTTCGTCGAGGTAAGCTCTTGGGACGATGCGTTCACCTTGATTAAGGACGCCGCAGTTCCTTACATCGGTCGGGATCATCCGGACTACCCGATCTATGTCCTGCGGGACCCGGACGTTCTCGACACCTGGTTCTCCTCGGCCCTGTGGCCGTTCTCGACCATGGGCTGGCCGGAGAAGACCGAGGATCTGGAGCGGTTCTATCCGACTTCGGACCTGGTCACGGCGGCCGACATCATCTTCTTCTGGGTCGCCCGGATGATGATGATGGGGCTGCGCTTCATGGACGAGGTGCCCTTCAAGCGGGTGATCATCAACGGCCTCGTCCGCGACGAGAAGGGCCAGAAGATGAGCAAGTCCAAGGGCAACGTCATCGACCCCCTGGTGATCATCGACGAGCTGGGCGCCGACCCCCTGCGCTTCACCATGGCCATCCTGTCGGGCACGCGCGCCATCAAGCTGTCGAAGCAGCGGATCGAGGGCTATCGCAACTTCGGCACCAAGCTGTGGAACGCGGCCCGCTTCTCCGAGATGAACGAGGCGCGTCGCATCGCGGGCTTCGATCCGGCGAGCGTCGAACAGACGATCAACCGCTGGGTCCGCGGCGAGCTGACCAAGACTGAGCGCGCCGTGTCTGAAGCGATCGAGGGCGGGCGTTTCGACGACGCCGCCTCGGCGCTCTACAGGTTCGTCTGGAACGTCTTCTGCGACTGGTATCTGGAGCTGGCCAAGCCGGTGTTCCAGGGATCGGACGAGGCGGCGAAGGCCGAGACGCGGGCGATGACGGCCTGGACCCTGGACCAGACGCTGAAGCTGCTGCACCCGGTCATGCCCTTCATCACCGAGGAGCTGTGGGCGGAACTCGGCAAGGAGGGTGCGCCACGCGGCGAGGCGACCCTGATCGGCGCGGCCTGGCCCGTGCTGCCGGACGCCTTCATAGATGCGGAGGCGGAGGCCGAGATCGGCTGGCTGGTCGATCTGGTCGGCGAGGTCCGTGGTCTGCGCAGCGAAATGAACGTGCCGCCGGGGGCGAAGCCGCCGCTGACCTTCGTCGCGCCGGACGCGGCGACATCTGACAAGGCGGTGCGGCACCGTGACCTGATCCTGACGCTCGCCCGCGTGTCGGAGGTTGCGACCGCCGATGTCGCTCCGACCGGGGCGGTGACCTTTGTGTCCGGCGGATCGGCGGCGGCCCTGTCGCTGGCCGGGATCATCGACCTGGCGTCCGAGCGCGCCCGCCTGACCAGGGAGATCGCCGCCTTCGACAGCGACGTCGGCCATGTGATGAAGAAGCTGGGCAACCCCAACTTCGTCGAACGCGCGGCCCCCGCCGTGATCGACGAGCAGCGCGCCAAGCTGGCCGAGGCCGAGGCCGGCAAGGTGCGGCTGGAAGCGGCTCTGGCCCGGCTGGCCGATCTTGGCTGACTTCGGACCCCGGATGCGGCTGGACCACCTGATGGTGTCACGCGGCCTGGTCGAAAGCCGGTCGCGGGCGAAGGCGGCGATCGAGGCCGGGGGCGTGACCGTCGATGGCCAACCGGCGCGCGCCGCTTCGCAGGGGGTGGGCGAGGACGCTGTGGTGACCGTCGTCGAGCCCCATGGCTGGGTCGGCCGCGCAGCGCTGAAGCTGGATCACGCCCTAGCCCTGTGGCCAGTGGTGGTCGAAGGTCGGGTGGTGCTGGACGTCGGCGCATCGACCGGCGGGTTCACCGAGGTCTGTCTGGCGCGCGGGGCGGCGAAGGTCTTCTCCGTCGACGTCGGCCAGGGCCAGATGCATCCGAAGGTCTCGGCCGATCCCCGTGTGGTGAATCTGGAGAAGACCGACGCCCGGACGCTCGACGAGGCCCTGATCCCGGAAACGCCGGGCCTGATCGTCTGCGACGCCAGCTTCATCGGCCTGGCCAAGGTGTTGCCGGCCGCGCTGGATCTCGCGGCCGAAGACACCGACCTGATCGCCCTGGTCAAACCCCAGTTCGAGGGCGAAGGCCCCAAGGAGTCCGGCAAGAAGGGGGTGGTCAAGGACCCACAGGCGCACCTCGACGCCGTGCGACGCGTGTCGGAGTGGCTGGCGACTGTTGGATGGACCGTGCAGGCCACGACGGAAAGCCCGATCACCGGCGGCGACGGCAACATCGAATTCCTGCTGTGGGCCCGACGCACCCGATAGCGATCCGACCCGTCGCTCAGGCAGCGAGCGACCGCGTCGCGAGCGTTAGCGACCCTTGAGACAAAGAGAAACCGCCGGTGGATTGCTCCACCGGCGGCCCGTCGCGACATCGATCGACAGGGGGGCTGAAAAATATCGATGCCGCGAAGCCTTGGGTCAGCGCGGCAGCCAGCCGCGGCGCGGATCGAAATAGTAGTGGCCGTCGGCCGAAACCTCGTAGCCGCCCTCGTAGCGTCGATCGTCCCGACGATCGTCCCGACGGTTGTCCCGACGGTCGTCGCGGCGATAGTCGTCGCGATAGCCGCGGTCGTCGTACCGGTTCGATGAATAGGCCCGATCGTCGTAGCGGTCGTTCGAGCTGTAGTAGGTCGGGGCCTGCGAGTAGGGGGTGTTCGAACGGCACTGGTCGTTGGAGGCGCGGCCGACCTGGGCGCCGACGATGGCGCCGAGAACGCCGCCGATGATCGAGCCCTCGGTGCGGTTGCCGCGAGCAGCGACCTGTGAGCCGGCCACGGCGCCGATGCCTGCGCCGATCAGGGCGCCCGAGCCGGTGCGGCCCTGACCCAGGGTCCGGCAGCGGTCCTGATTTCGGTCGTTGTAGCCGTATGACTGGCTGTAGCCCTGGTTCTGGTTGTAGCCGTTGCCGTAGCCATAGGACTGGGCCGAGGCGGCGGCGGGCACGAGGGTCGCGGCGGCGGCGAGCGCGGCGGCGACTGCAGCGGATTTGACGAAGGCGGTCATTGGAGAGAACCCCTGGGCGGCGCCGGGGAGGTCCGACGTCTTGTTGAGGCGATCTATGGCCCCCCCAACCTGAATGCGTTTTGAGCGGGCCATTCATCTTCGTTCAGGTTTCAGATGGGGTCCCGGGCGGCTAGAAGCGGCCCATGACCATGACGCTGAAGATCGCCCGGGTGGCCGGGCAAGGGGACGGCGTGGCCGAGACCCCGGGCGGGCCGGTGTTCGCGCCCCTGACCCTGCCGGGCGAGACGGTGCGTGGTGTGGTGATCGATGGCCGGATGGAGGCTCCCGAGATCGTGGAGGGCAGCCCGGACCGGATCGCGCCGGTGTCGCCCCATTACGGGGACTGCGGCGGGTGTTCGCTGCAGCACTGGGCGAGCGGGCCCTATCTGGACTGGAAGCGGGATCAGGTCGTCGGGGTTCTGGCGCGGGAGCGGATCGAGACCGAGGTCGAGGCGACGGTGGCGGTGCCGCCGGGGACGCGGCGGCGGCTGGCCCTGCATGCGCGGCGGCTGGAGGACGGACGGGTCGTGCTGGGATTCAAGGCGCGCAAGTCCTGGCGGCTGGTGGAGGTCTCGACCTGTCCGGTGGCGGATCCCCGGCTGGTGGCGGCCTTTCCGGCTCTGGCAAAGGTGGCGGCGGCCTTTCTGGAGCATCCCAAGTCGGCCCCGACCCTGCATGTGACCTGGACGCTGGACGGGCTGGACGTCGATGTAACAGGGATCGAGCGGAAGTCCGGCGGGCTGTCGGCCGACCGGCAGATGCAGGCGATCCGTGCCGCCCGGGAGGTGGATGTCGCGCGGCTCAGCATGGCCGGCGAGACCCTGATGATGGCGCGCCAGCCCCGGGTGCAGTTCGGACCGGCGACCGTGCCCCTGCCGGCCGGGGGCTTCCTGCAGGCCGTGCCGGAGGCGGAGGCGGCGATGGTCGCGCGGGCTGTGGCGGCGGTGAAGGGGGCGAAGAAGGTGGCGGACCTGTTCTGCGGGGCCGGGACCTTCACCTTCCCCCTGGCGACGGTGGCCAGCGTGCTGGCGGCGGACGCCTCGGCGGCGGGGATCGCGGCGCTGAAACAGGGGATCGGCTCGGCCAGGGGGATGAAGCCCATCACGGCGGAGGCGCGCGACCTGTTCCGGCGGCCGCTGTCGCCCTATGACCTCAAGGGCGTGGAGGCCATCGTGTTCGACCCGCCCCGGGCCGGGGCCATCGACCAGACGGCCCAGATCAAGGACACCAAGGCCTCGGTCGTGGTCGGGGTGTCGTGCAATCCGCAGACCTTCGCGCGGGATGCCCGGGTGCTGATCGACGCCGGGTTCCGGCTGGAGAAGGTCACGCCGGTGGACCAGTTCCTGTGGTCGGCCCACATCGAACTGGTGGGCGTGTTCCGGCGTTAGGCGGCGTCTTCGGAGCGCGGACCTCCAGGTCCGCCCTTGTTCGCCCCCGAAGAGCGGACCTGGAGGTCCGCGCTCCTTTGGCTGGCATCCACCAGCGGCTCGAACAGATAGCGGGCCAGATGGCGGGCCACCGGGACGACGACGCCGTCGCCGGTCAGGTGGTAGGCGTCGGTGTAGCTGCGGGGCAGGACGTAGCTGTCGGGCAGGCCCATCAGCCGGGCGGTCTCGCGCGCCGAGATCAGGCGGGAGCGGATACGGGCGCCGTCGATGACGAGGATGGTCTGGCGGCTGGAGCCTCCCGACGGGGTGCGCAGGCAGCCGGCGAGATCGTCGAAACGGACCTCGGCGCGCTGGGCCTTGGTTCCGGCTGAGTCGGTGCGGGTCCGGCGGTAGACGCCCCCGACCATCCGGCGCCCCGCGCGCTGGGCGGCCTGGACCTTGGCGCGGTTGACCGGAGACATGAGGCTCAGGAGGCGGTCGGTCTCGGCGGGGGTGTGCCAGGCGACGC
The DNA here is from genome assembly GCF_049896165.1 of Brevundimonas sp. TWP3-1-2b1. Lineage (NCBI taxonomy): Bacteria > Pseudomonadati > Pseudomonadota > Alphaproteobacteria > Caulobacterales > Caulobacteraceae > Brevundimonas > Brevundimonas sp. TWP3-1-2b1. The sequence goes on from NZ_JAFCTT010000009.1 coordinate 78,970, forward strand.
TGTCTGGCTGGTCCTCGATCAGGTCGGCGAAGGTGGAGGCGCGGCGCTCCGGTGAGGGCAGGTTCCACCACAGCGCCTGATCGCGGAGGTCGTCGCGCAGGCGCGCCACGGCGCGGACCACGGCCGGGGTGTGGAAGGGGGCGATGGGGCCGGGCGCGGTCAGGTCCGGGGCGATGTCGGCCTCGGCCTGGATGCCGACGACGAAAAGGCGAGGGCGGGACTGGGGCGTGAACCGGTCGGCGTTGATGACCAGGGCGCCGAAGCGGTAGCCGGCCCCGGCGAAGGTCCGGCACATGGCTTCGAAGTCGGCGCCGCCGCGCGAGGTGAGGGCGCCGCAGACGTTTTCGACGGCGACGAGGCGGGGGGCGCGGCCGTCAGCGGCCAGGCCGCGAACGAGGTCCCAGAAGGCGTAGAAGGTCCCGGACCGCTCGCCGGCGAGGCCGGCTCCGTTTCCGGCCAGCGACAGGTCCTGACAGGGGAAGCTGCCCCAGACGAGGTCGGGGCGGCCGGGGAGGGCGGCCGCGTCGAGGGCGCGGATGTCGCCGACGGTCAGTTCGCCGCCCGTGCCCCAATTGGCCTGATAGGTCAGGCCCTTGCGAGCGTCGAAGTCGTTGGCGAACAGACAGTCCCAGCCGGCCCCGAGACCGGCGCGGACCATGCCGCCTCCGGCGAAGAATTCGTAGAAGCCGGGCATGGGCTCAGATCCGGGCGCTGAGGGAATCGCACATCGCGTCAGGGTGCCGACGGGGGCGAGTCGCGTCCATCCGTGGAGTGGACTCCAAAAAACCGAGTCCAGAGAGTGCAATTCCCGGAAGTTGTTTTATTGCCGAGTCTTGTGGCGAAGTCTTCACTGCACTTGCGAACATGGTGTGGACTCGTCGGGTGCCTATGATCGTTTTTCGTCATCCTCCGGCGTAGCGAAGCGGAGACCGGGGAACCCAGAGGCGCCGAAGGCGATCTGTTCAGGCGCGATGGTCAGATAACCGTGTCCGCGACAGGTTCACGCTTTCGCGTGCCGCTGCGTCCCCCGGTCTGCGGCGCGAAGAGCGCCTTGCCGGAGGATGACGAAAATGGAGCCTAGCCGAACAGCTCCAGCTGCGCCCGCGCGTCGGCCGGAACCCTGAACTTCGTCACGTCCAGCTCGTGCCTCGGCCCGTCGAGGCCGTAGCGTTTGACCGCCGCCTTGAAGCGGGCCGAGATCAGGTCGGCGACGGGGCCGGTCCCCTTCATCCGCTGGGACCAGTCGGCGTCGAAGTCCTTGCCGCCGCGGGTCTGGCGGACCAGTGACATGACGCGGGCGGCGCGGTCGGGGCGGGCCTCGGCCAGCCACTCGGCGAAGAGGGTTTTGATCTCGAGCGGCAGGCGCAAGGTCACATACATGGCCGTGGTCGCCCCGGCCTTCGCCGCAGCCTCGAGCACCGATTCGAGCTCGTGGTCGTTGAGGCCGGGGATGACGGGGGCGAAACCGACGCCGACGGGGACGCCCGCGTCGGCCAACCGTTTCACCGCATCGAGACGGCGCGCGGGCGTCGCGGCGCGGGGTTCCATGGTGCGGGCCAGGTCGCGGTCCAGCGTCGTGATCGAGACCAAGGCGCTGGCCAGACCGTCGCGCCCCATCGGGCCCAGGATATCCAAATCGCGGGTGATCAGATTCGATTTGGTGATGATTGAGAAGGGCTGGCTGAACCGCTGCAGGACCTCCAGCAGGCCGCGCGTGATCTTCTGCGTGCGCTCGACCGGCTGATAGGGGTCGGTGTTGCCGCCTATGTGGATGCGTTTGCAGACGTACCGGCGCGCGGCGAGCTCCTGTTCCAGGAGACGCGGCCCTTCGGGTTTGAAGAAGAGCCGGCTCTCGAAATCCAGGCCCGGGGATAGGCCCATCCAGGCATGGGATGGACGGGCGTAGCAGTAGATACAGCCATGTTCGCAGCCTTTGTAGGGGTTGATCGAGCGGTCGAAGCCGACGTCGGGACTGGTATTGGTGGTGATGATCTTGCGGGCGTGTTCGGGCGTCAGGGTCGTCCGGAGCGGGGCCGGCGTCTCGTCCTCCGCCGTCCAGCCGTCGTCGAAATCCTCGTGCACGACGGGTTCGAACCGGCCGGTGGCGTTGGTGCGGGCGCCGCGTCCTTTCCTCGGCAGGGGAGCAGTAGACATGGGCGGAGGCTATGTTCACGAACGGAACAAAGCAAGAACAATTCCGTCGTGAGCTCGCAATCGCCTCACGCCGATTTCACTATCCGGGGCTCGCCCTTCGCGCGATAATCACACCCATCGCAGGGGAGCTGTCATGATCACACTCATCGTCATCGGCGTCATCGTCGTCATCCTGATCTTCGTGGTCATGGGGGCCTACAACCGACTGGTCGCGCTGGATCAGAAGGCGGACCAGTCGTTCGCCGACATCGACGTGCAGCTGAAGCAGCGGAACGACCTGATCCCGAACCTGGTCGAGACGGTGAAGGGCTACGCCTCGCACGAGCAGGAGACGCTGAACGCGGTGACCCAGGCGCGCGCCGCCGCCGCAGGGGCCACCACGATCGACGACAAGGTGACCGCCGACAACATGCTGACGGGCGCCCTGGGCAAGCTGTTCGCCGTGGCCGAGGCCTATCCGGACCTGAAGGCCAACACCAACTTCCTGGAGCTGCAGCGCGAGCTGGCGGATATCGAGAACAAGCTGGCGGCCGCGCGACGGTTCTTCAACAACGCCGTGGCCGAGTTCAACGCGGTGCGGGCCCAGTTCCCGACCGTCCTGTTCGCCGGCCTGTTCGGCTTTGGAACCGAGAAGCCCTTCTTCGCCGTGGACACTGCGGATCGCGCCGCCATGACCGCCGCCCCGCCGTCGGTGAAGTTCTAGGTCCACATGACCGCTGTCGGTCTCCAGACCCACATCTGGGCGAACAACACCCGGTCGACCCTGCTGCTGATCGGGTTCCCGGTCATGCTGACCCTGGTCCTGTTCGGGCTGGAGCTGGTGCTGATGGGATTCGGCGTCCTGCCTAACTCGGGCGGGACGCTGGGCGACGACATAAATTACGCCGTGGGGATGCTGGCGGGGACCATTCCGCTGGCGGTCGTCATCGCCTTGGGCTGGTTCGCCATCGCCTGGTTCGGCAATCAGGTGATGATCGACGTGATGACCGGGGCCCGGAAGGTCGAGCGGCAGGACGCGCCGGAGCTCTATAACCTGCTGGAGAACCTGGCGATCTCCCGCGGTCTGCGGACCCCGACACTGCGGATCATCGAGTCGGAGAGCCTGAACGCCTTCGCCTCGGGCATCCGCGAGGGCCACTACAGTGTCACGGTGACCCGGGGGCTGATCGACGCCCTGGATCGCGACGAGATGGAGGCCGTGCTGGCGCACGAGATGACCCACGTCATCAACAAGGACGTGCGGACCATGGTGGTCGCCTCGATCTTCGCCGGGATCATCAGCGTGATCTGCCAGCTGGTGTTCCGGGGGTTGTTCTATCTGCGGGGCGGCAAGGACAACAAGAACGCGCTGCCGTTGATCCTGATCGGGTTCGCCATCGCGGCCATCGGATATGTGTTCGCCATCGTCATCCGGCTGATGCTGTCGCGGACGCGGGAGTATGTGGCGGATGCCGGGGCGGTCGAGCTGACCAAGAACCCGGATTCCATGATCTCCGCGCTGCGGAAGGTGTCGGGGCGATCCAAGCTGGAGGCGCCGGATGATGTGCAGGGCATGTTCCTGGACAACGAGCGCGCGGGCTTCACCGACGCCCTGTTCGCCACCCATCCGTCGATCGACAGGCGGATCGCGGCGCTGGTGAAATTCGGCGGCGGGCGGGATCCGGGGCCGTGGGACGACGGACACAGACTGGAGGGGCCGGCGACCGCGGTTCCTGTGTCGGCCTGACGGGACAGGTGCATGCCGGGCAGGTCGGGACAGGCTGCGTCACGTCAGCCCGTCGGCGTCCGCCTTTGCGGCCTGTGGCCGAGCCGGGGTTCCTCGTCCGGGCGGGGTGGAGACAGCACCGGTTGTCGGCGGTGCCGGGCCCTGGGCCTGAAGACCGCTCAGTCCGATCCCATGGATCGGTAAATGCGGATCCGTTCAGCCTCGCAGTCCGGAATTAGCCCGTATATCCCCTCCAGTTCGGACAGGAACGTCGGTTCATCCTGGGCGAACAGCGCCTCCCGCGCCGACCGGAAGACACTGCCGCGCACATCGCTGACCGCGTCTTCGATCGCGTCATCTGACAGGCGCAGCTGCGGGCCAAAACGCTTGGTGTAGTCGGCGAACTCCCGCTCCCGTCCCCTGTAGGTCGCCACATCGGGATTGTTTGGGGAGGTCTGCATCTCCTTGCCGGTCGCGGCGGCCCCATAGATCCCGGCGCAACGCACCGAGGCGTCGTAGTCCTGCTCAACGTCCTCCAGCGTCCGTTGTTGAGCGGAGGCGTGAGCGGGCAGGACGAGCACCGCCAAAGCCGCACCGAGAAGAATTGATCGCATGGGTCCTCCGTCCGGGATCAGGCTAGGACGAACTGTGTTCCACGGGCAAGGGCGTGTGTCCGCCCTTCCGGTGTCGATCACGCCGTTCCGTGACCGGCGGCGGGACAGGTGATGCTAGTCGACCCGCGTCCAGCCGAGCGGCTTGAGGACCTCCATCGGCCGGAACCGGGCCTTGTAGTCCATCTTGGGCGAGCCCTCGACCCAGTAGCCGAGGTAGACGAAGGGCAGGCGCACGGCCTGGGCCTGGCGCACATGGTCGAGGATGGCGAAGACGCCGAGCGACCGCTTGACCAATTCGGGATCGAAGAAGCTGTAGACCATGGACAGGCCGTCGGAGAGCAGGTCGGCCAGGGTCACGGCGACCAGATCGCCCGGACCCTGGTCGGTCGAGGGCAGGCGGTATTCGATCAGATGGGTGCGGACCGCCGTGTCCTCGACCATGGCGATATAGTCGGGCCAGGTCATGTCGGTCATGCCGCCGCCCGGGTGGCGCCGGGCGAGGTAGCGTTTCAGCAGGGCGAACTGCTCCTGGGTCGCCTCGGCCTCGACGAGATCGCGCGACAGGTCCTCGTTGCGGGAGAGGACCTTGCGCTGGCCGCGCGAGAACTGAAACTCCGGCGCCGGAAGCCGCACGGAGACACAGGCGTCGCAGCCTTCGCAGGCCGGGCGGTAGGCGATGTTCTGGCTGCGCCGGAAGCCGGCGTGGGTCAGCTCGTCGTTGACGTGGGCGCCGTCCGAGAAGGGCAGGTTGGCGAACACCTTCCGCTCGGTCATGCCCGGCAGATAGGGGCAGGGCGCGACCGCCGTCATGAAGAAGCGAAGCTGACGTGTCGGAACATGCTGCGTCACGGCGTCAGGTCCGCATCCGATGTCGTCCGGCGTAGGGCAGGGCCGTGTTCATCGGACGATTTGCCGCCAATCGCTGCTGCGCCGCAAGCCGGTTCGCGCCGTAACCGAACGGCGCGGCCCTCACAGGCTGGTGTCCGTGGGCAGAACCGGCGCTTCGCGCAGCAGGACGATGGCGATCCGGCGATTGCCGGCCAGGGACGGATCGTCCGGATACAGAGGATCAGAGCCCGCCTTGCCCGCGACCGAATAGACCCGGTCGGCGTCGATTCCGGCGCCCTGGAGGATCTGGCGAGAGGCGTCGGCGCGGCCGGCCGACAGGGGCCAGTCGGTGGCGACCGAGGCGCGCCCCGAGCCGGCGACCGCCGAGGTGTGGCCCGAGATGGAGATGCGGTTCGGCAACCGGTTCACGACCCCGGCGATGGCCCGCAGCAGGACCTGGGCGCGGGCGTTCGGGCGGGTCGAGTTCTGTTCGAACATCGAGCGGCCTTCCTGATCGACCAGCTGGATGCGCAGGCCTTCGGGCGTCTGGTCGATGATCAGCTGTTTCGAGAGCTCGGCCAGTTCCGGCATGCGCTGCATGGCCTGGCGCAGGGATTCGGCGGCGGAGGCGAACTCGGCGGCCTCGCGGGCGGCGATCTCCTGACGCAGTTCCTCTTCGGATGCGGCGCCGAGGTTGGCGCTGGACCCCGCCTCCTCGGGCGCGTCCTGGGGCGCTTCGGGCGCCTGTTGCTCCAGAACGGACATCGACCCCGAACTCTTGGAGCCGTCCTCGCCCAGCGAGGTGCCGCCGAGGATGCCGCCGGAGCCGGAGGTGGTCTGGGACACGCTGGCGGGGGCGAAATATTCGGCGATGCCCTTCTTCTGTTCGGGATCGGTCGTGTTGATCAGCCACATCAACAGGAAGAAGGCCATCATCGCGGTCACGAAGTCGGCGTAGGCGACCTTCCACGCGCCGCCATGGTGGCCGCCGCCCACCACCTTCTTGATCTTCTTGATTATGATCGGACGATCGCTGGCGTTCATCGACTCGGGCTCACGGGAACTGAACCGACCGTCGATGATCAAGGTTAATGCGACGTTTCGCAGTCGTCTCAGGCGGCGAGAAACCCGAGATGCTCGAGCAGGATCGTCGTCCCCAGTGCGATGAGGGCGACGCCGCCGATCATTTCCGCGATCTTGCCGAAGCGGGCGCCGACGGCCCGGCCGATCAACATGCCCGCTGTGGTCAGGGCGAAGGTCGTCAGGCCGACACTGAGCGCGATGACCCAGATATTCACGCCGAGGAAGGCCAGGCCCACGCCGACCGCCGCTGCGTCGATGCTGGTGCTCACGGCGATGGCGATCAGGGCCCATGGGCCGGATCGCGTCGGGGCTGCGTTGGGTTCGGAGGGTCTGGAGGCCTCCCAGATCATCTTGCCGCCGACGACGGCCAGCAGGACGAAGGCGATCCAGTGATCGACGCTCTCGACGAAGCCTGCGGCGAGCAGGCCGAGGCTCCAGCCGATCAGGGGCGTGATGGCCTCGATCACGCCAAAGACGGCGCCCGCCTTGACCGCCGACCACCACGACGGCCGATGTGCGGCGCCGCGCCCCACGGCGGCGGCGAAGGCATCCGTGGACATGCTCAAGGACAGGACAGCGATGGCTCCGGGCGTCATGATCGATCTCGCCGGGCAGTCACGGCGCCCGGCCGGATCGGGCGGGGGCTGTCCTAGGGGATGGCGGATCAGTTAGCCCAGACTGAACTGACATGACGGTTGTCGCAGGCGCCGTCAGGTCCTAAACCCGCCGCCACGCGGATGTGGCGAAACTGGTAGACGCACCAGATTTAGGTTCTGGCATCGCAAGATGTGGAGGTTCGAGTCCTCTCATCCGCACCATCTTTTTTAGGGCGCTATCGCTCGCCGCGCGGCGGCTCACTGCTTGAGCGCATTTTGGGCGCTACCGCTCGGCTCGCGGAGCCTCGCTGCTTGAGCGCACGGTTTCCGTAGCGGCGGCCCTTAAAAACAAAAGGCCCGGGATTGCTCCCGGGCCTTCCGTTTGTCTGGACAGAGAGACCTCAGTCCTTCTGGTTGTCGACGCCGGAGCCCATCGCCTCGGCCGGGGAGGACATGGTGGTCTCCTCGGTGATGTCGATGCCCTTGGCCAGTTTGGAGTTCCAGAAGCCGTAGGCGGCGTAGATGATCGCGCCGACGGCGGCGTAGCCGCCCAGCAGCATGAGCGGGAGGGGGTTGTCCTCGGCCGCGTGCTGGAACATCGGGATCAGGTTCTGGCTGGCCAGGAACAGGCAGGCCAGGATGCCCAGGACGGCGGTGAAGATGCCGCCCGGGACCTTGAACGGACGCGGCATGTCCGGATGCTTGATGCGCAGGAAGATCACGCTCAGGCACACGATCGAGAAGGCCGTGGCCGTACCCAGAGAGACCAGGTCGCCCAGGATCGAGATGGGCAGGAAGGCCGCCGCGATGGCGATCAGCACGCCCAGCAGGATGGTGCCGATCCAGGGGGTGCGGAACTTCGGATGGATCACGGCGAAGGCGCGCGGCAGCAGACCGTCGCGGGCCATGGTGTAGAAGATCCGCGTCTGGCCGTAGCACAGCACCAGCATGACCGAGCTGAGGCCGGTGATGGCGCCGATCTTGATCATGAAGCTAATGATGTTCAGCGGCTGACCGCTCGCCAGGATGATCGGCGTGTTGGCCCATTCCAGGCTCATGCGGTCGATGGCGACAGCCACCGGCGCGGGGCTGGCCAGCTCCATATACGGAACCACGCCGGTCATGACGGCGGCGACGGCCATATAGATCAGGGTGCAGACGAACAGGGCGCCCAGGATGCCGAAAGGCACGTCCTTGGACGGGTTCTTGGCCTCGGCCGCGGCGGTCGAGACGGCCTCGAAGCCGACGTAGGCGAAGAAGATGATCGCGGCGCCCCGGAAGATGCCGCCGACGCCGTACTGGCCGGCGACCCCGGTCGGTTCAGGGATGAAGGGCACCCAGTTGTCGGGGTTCACATAGCCGATGCCGACCGCGATGAAGGTCAGCAGGACGATGATCTTGATGACCACAATGACGTTGTTGATGTTGGCCGATTCCGAAACGCCCAGCACCAGCAGGCCGCAAACGGAGGCGATGCCGATGGCGGCGACCAGGTTGAACGTGCCGGTCAGCGGGAAGGACGTGGCGCCCGCTTCCTGGACCAATTGAACCAGAGGCGTCGCCCATTGAGGGCCCTCGCCGCCGGCGTAGGCGATGGTCGGGAAGATCTGCTGGCTGATGCCGAAATCGGTCAGGATCGAGACGACGTAGCCGGACCAGCCGACCGCCACGGTCGAGGCCGCGACGCCGTATTCCAGAACCAGCAGCCAACCCATGATCCAGGCGAAGACCTCGCCCAGGGTGCCGTAGGCATAGGTGTAGGCGGAGCCGGAGACCGGCATGGTCGAGGCCAGTTCGGCGTAGCAGAGGCCGGCCAGGCCGCAGGCGATGCCGGCGACGATGAAGGACAGCATGATGGCCGGACCGGCGTTGGCCGCGGCCACCTGACCGGTCAGAACGAAGATGCCGGCGCCGATGATGGCGCCGATGCCCAGACTCATCAGATTCCACTTGCCGAGCGTGCGCTTCAGCTCGCTCTTGGCCGCTTCCTTCTGGATCTGCGCTACGGATTTTCTGAGGAACAGTCGGTTCCCCTTGGGCCTAAGGCCATCTGCGGACATACGTCGCGCCCCCTCGATACGAAAACACGGCGAACCCTCCCCGGGGCCGCCTTCCAGCGCGGGACGCTAGCGACGGATCAACGCAGGCGCAACGCGGTTTCCGATCCATGAAGGCCCTGCAACGGTTTCGTGACCCCACGCGTGGCCGTCCGAACGCACATTCCTTGGTGGGCCGCCGATGTCGGGCTAGTGCACCCCGGATGATCCTGCCCATCCACGCCGTGCTCGATGACCTGAAGGCCGCGGTCGCCGCGAATCCGGCGGTCGTCCTTGCCGCCCCTCCGGGCGCCGGCAAGACCACGGTCGTGCCGCTGGCGCTGCTGGATGCCGACTGGCTGGGCGGGCGCAAGATCCTGCTGCTGGAGCCGCGTCGGCTGGCGGCGCGGGCGGCGGCGGAACGGATGGCCCAGACCCTGGGCGAGAAGGCCGGCGACACTGTCGGCTATCGTACCCGGCTGCAGAGCCGGATCGGGCCGAAGACCCGGATCGAGGTGATCACGGAGGGTGTCTTCACCCGCATGATTCTGGAGGATCCGGGTCTGGAAGGCGCCGGCGCCGTCCTGTTCGACGAGTTCCACGAGCGCAGCCTCGACGCCGACCTGGGACTGGCGCTGGCACGGGACAGCCAGTCGGTGCTGCGCGACGACCTGAAGCTGGTGGTCATGTCGGCGACGCTGGATATCGCGGGGGTGTCGAAGCTGCTGAACGGGGCGCCGGTGATCGAGGCGCAGGGACGGGCGTTTCCGGTGGAAACGGTCTACCTGGGTCGCAATCCGGTCGAGCGGATCGAGGACGCCGTGGCGCGGGCCTGTCTGACGGCGCTGGGCGACCAGCCCGGGTCGATCCTCGCCTTTCTGCCCGGGCAGGGGGAGATCCATCGGACGGCGCAGAGGATCAGCGAACGGCTGCGCGATTCGAACGTCGATGTGGTCGCCCTGTACGGCGCCCTGGACAAGGAAACCCAGGATCGGGCCATCGAGCCGTCGCCGACCGGGCGGAGGAAGATCGTGCTGGCGACCTCGGTGGCGGAGACCAGTCTGACGATTCAGGGGGTTCGGGTGGTGGTCGATTGCGGCCTGTCGCGCGTGCCCCGATTCGAACCCTCCAGCGGGCTGACGCGGCTGGCGACGGTGCGGGTCAGCCGGTCGTCGGCGGAGCAGCGCCGGGGTCGGGCGGGGCGGACGGAACCGGGGGTCTGTTACCGACTGTGGGACGAGGAAGCGACGCGCGGCCTGGTCCCGCATCAGCGACCGGAGATTCTGGAGGCCGACCTGACCGGGCTGGCTCTGGATCTGGCGCGTTGGGGTGCGCGGACGACCGAGGGGCTGGCGCTGCTCGATGCGCCGCCGGCGGGGGCGCTGGCGGAGGCACGGGCGGTGTTGACGCGGTTGAAGGCGCTGGACGAGCAGGGCGGGTTGACGGAGCACGGGCGGCGGCTGACCCGGATGCCGCTGACGCCGAGGCTGGCGCATCTGGTGGCGGCGGCGGCCGACGCCGGCGCGGCGATGCTGGGCGCGCGCATCGCCGCGGTCCTGAGCGAGCCGGGGCTGGGCGGAAACGACATCGACCTGAGAGACCGGCTGCGCGGGTTCGAACGCGACCGGTCGGCGCGGGCGCAGGATGCGAGGAAGCTGGTCGAGCGATGGGCGAAGGCGGCGGGCGGCGGTTCCGGCGGCGGGGGAGACGTCGAGGTCGGCGAACTGCTGGCGGAGGCCTTCCCCGAACGGGTCGCCAGGGCGAGGGGCAGGCCGGGCGAGGTGCTGCTGGCGTCGGGGCGCGGAGCGTTTCTCGATCCGACGGACGGGCTGGCGCGGGAGGCGTGGCTGGCGGTGGCCGACCTCGGCGGCGGGGATGCGAAGGATCGCATCCGGCTGGCGGCGCCGCTGGACCCGGCCGCGCTGGAGCCACGGCTGACGACCGAGGACCGGCTGGTGCGCGAGCCTTCCGGGCGGATGGTCGTGCGGCGCATCCGCCGGGTGGGCGCGATCGTGTTCGACGAGAAGATCACCGGGGCGCCGGATCGGGCAGCGATCACGAAGGCGCTTCATGACGAGGTCGGGACGGACGGGTTGAGAAGCCTGAAGTGGGGCGAGCGATCCAGCGCGGTTCGGGCGCGGCTGGCCTTTCTGCATGGGCTGGACACGGACTGGGCGGACATGTCGGACGCGGCCCTGATGGAGCGGCGCGCGGACTGGCTGTGGCCGTTGCTGGAAACCGTTCAGGACCTGTCGCAGATCCGGGATGAGGCCCTGGCGCAGGGGCTCGAATCCATGATTCCGTGGGACCGACGGCGGCTGATGGACGAGCTGGCGCCCGCACGGCTGACGACGCCGCTCGGGTCGGCGGGCATCGACTATGGGGCCGAGGGCGGGCCGCGCGTGGATATCCGGGTGCAGGAGCTGTTCGGGGTGACGACCCATCCGGCCGTGGGCGGGGGGCGCGTCCCGCTGACGCTGGCGCTGCTGTCGCCGGCGCGGCGGCCGATCCAGCTGACCAGGGATCTGCCCGGCTTCTGGCGTGGTTCATGGAAGGACGTGCGCTCCGAGATGCGTGGTCGCTATCCGAGGCATCCCTGGCCCGAGAATCCGGCCGAGGCGCCGCCGACCAACAGGGTGAAGCCGCGCGGGACCTGAACGGCTTGACCGGCGGAGGGTGTCCGACGCAACGATGGTCGACGACCTAGGGGAATACCGTTGACCGAACCTGCACTGCTGATCGCGCCCAGCCCGGCCTCGACGCGCCGCGTCCTGTTCGCCAGCCTGATCGGCACGACGATCGAGTTCTTCGACTTCTACATCTACGCCACGGCGGCGGTACTGGTGTTTCCGGCCCTGTTCTTCCCGGGCGGCGATCCGGTGACGGCCCAGCTGCAGTCGTTCGCGACCTTCGCCCTGGCCTTCTTCGCCCGGCCCGTCGGCGCCGTGGTGTTCGGGCATTTCGGCGACCGGATCGGGCGCAAGGCGACCCTCGTCGCGGCTCTGATGACCATGGGACTGTCGACCATCGCCATCGGCCTGTTGCCCACCTATGCGCAGGTGGGCGTGATCGCGCCCTTGCTGCTGGCCGTTTGCCGGTTCGGTCAGGGTCTGGGGCTGGGCGGCGAGTGGGGCGGGGCGGTGCTGCTGGCGACCGAGAACGCGCCGCCGGGACGCAAGGCCTGGTTCGGCATGTTCCCCCAACTGGGCGCGCCGATCGGCTTCATCCTGTCGACCGGGGCCTTCATCCTGCTGACCTCGCTGATGAGCGAGCAAACATTTCTGTCCTGGGGCTGGCGCACGCCGTTCCTGGCCAGCGCGATCCTGGTCATCGTCGGTCTGTGGGTTCGGTTGCGGATCACCGAAACGCCTGAGTTCAGCCGGGTCATCGAGCGTGCCGAACGGGTGAAGACGCCGGTCCTGACCCTGCTGGCCCGATACAAGGGCGCGTTGATCCTCGGCACCCTGGGCGCGACGACGACCTTCCTGCTGTTCTATCTGATGACGGTCTTCGCCCTGAGCTGGGCGACGACGGCCATGGGGTTCACGCGCGCCGACATCCTGCCGATCCAGCTGGTCGGGGTGATCTTCTTCGCGGCCTTCATCCCGATCTCGGCGCTGGCGGCGGACCGGTTCGGACAGATCAAGGTGCTGATCACGGCCTCGGTCGGGATTGGCCTGTTCGGCTTCCTGATCGCCCCACTGTTCAATGGCGGGCTGACCGGGCTGCTGATCTTCTTCTCATTGGGGTTCGCGCTGATGGGGGCCACTTACGGACCGCTCAGTTCCGCCATGGCGCGGCCGTTCCGGGCGGCGGTGCGCTACACCGGAGCCTCGATGGCGTTCAATCTGGCGGGGATCGCGGGAGCGTCATTGGCGCCTTATGCGGCGACCTCGCTGGCCAAGTCGTTCGGGGTGCCGGCTGTGGGACTCTATCTGGCGGCGACGGCGACGATCACCATCCTGGCGCTCATCGGCATGTCCCGGCTGAAGGTCGAGGACTAGTCGGTCACCGCATAGACCATGACGCCCGTGGCGATGGCGAGGTTCAGGCTGTCCGCCCTGCCGCGCATCGGAATCTTGACGTTGACATCGCAGGCGCCGGCGAGGGAGTCGGTCAGGCCGGCCTGTTCGTTGCCCATGAGGATCAGGCTGGGCCTGGCGTAGGCGGCGTCGCGATAGCCCTGTGTGGCGTCCAGGCGCGTGCCGACGACGCTGCCGGGCCAGGCCTCGCGCCAGGCGAGGAAGTCCTGGGGCGTGCACCGCGCGATGGCGACAGCAAAGACCGAGCCCATGGTGGCGCGGACGGCCTCGACCGAGAAGGGATCGACGCAGTCGCCGATCAGGATGACTCCGCCACACCCCGCCGCGTCGGCGGTTCGGATGATGGTTCCTAGGTTGCCGGGATCGCGCACCTGTTCCAGGGCGACCCAGCACGGGGCGGTCTCGGGCCTCAGCGCCGACAGGGGCGTGTAGGCCTGTTCGAACACGCCCAGCACCGTCTGGGGGTTCTCGCGCCGGCTGATCTTTTCGAGGATCGGATGGGTGACGACGACAATCTCGCCGCCGGCCTTCAGGGTCTCGGCGCGGGCGCGCTCCAGCAGAGGGTGGGGCCGCGCCTCCATGCCGACGAGCAGGGTCCGGGGCGCGCGTCCCTGGTCCAGCGCCTCGCCGATGAACTTCAGGCCCTCGGCCAGGAACAGGCCGGTGGCCTCGCGTTCCTTGCGCATGTGGAGGGCGCGGACGGCCTTGACCGTGTCGTTGGTCAGGGAGGTGATCAGGCGGTCTTCGCTCACGACGCCGACCATCGGGCGAAGAAGCTGAGGCCGATGGCGCGGGCGTCGGGACCCTCTTCGGACAGGGCCAGTTCGCCCCAGTCGATCAGGCCGCCGCGATCCGCCGTGGCCTCCTTCATCTGGTGGGCCAGAGACAGGCCGGAGATGCGCGCGGCATAGGCGTTCAGCAGGAGGAAATCGGCGTCGTCGGCCAGAAGGGCGGCGCAGTCGGCGAGCAGGCCCGGCATGTCCTCGAACAGTCGCCACACCTCGCCGGTGGGGCCGCGTCCGTATTTCGGAGGGTCGAGGACGATGCCCTGGTATCTTGCTCCACGGCGAACCTCGCGCGCGACGTATTTGCGAGCGTCATCGACGATCCAGCGGATCGGCCTGTCGGACAGGCCGGACAGTTCGGCGTTCTCCCGCGCCCAGGCGACGGACTTTTTGGAAGCGTCGACATGGGTCACCTCGGCGCCGGCTGCAGCGGCTGCCAGGGAAGCGACGCCAGTGTAGCCGAAGAGGTTGAGAACCTTCGGGCGCTGCAGGTTGCGGATCCGCGCCTCCAGCCATTCCCAGTTGGCCGCTTGCTCGGGGAAGAACGCGAGGTGTCGGAAGGGGGTGAAACGGCCCACGAAGCGGACGTCGCGCCAGCTCAGCGGAAAGGCGTCGATCGTGCCCTGTTCGTCGAAGCGCCAGCGGCCGGCGTCCTCCTCCTCCTGCTGAGGATCGAAGACGGCGTTGGCGCGCGCGAAGGCGGCGGGGTTGCGCGGCTTCCAGAAGCACTGAGGCTCGGGGCGGACCACGGTGTAGCGGCCGTAGCGTTCCAGCTTCCTGCCGTCGCCGCTGTCCAGCAGGGCGTAGTCCGACCATCCGCGCGTGACGAGGGTTTCGGGCAGAGAGGACAGGACGGGCGGCATCGGCATGGCCATAGAGCCTGATCCGGAAGAGCGTAAGCGGTTTTCCGGTCGGATCAGGCTCTCAACTTCAAATTGGACCTTGATCAAGATCAAGGTCCGGCCGTCAGGCGGCCTCGCGTCCAGCTTCGACCTCGGCCTGGGCGGCGATCGCCAGGGCCGGATCGCGCCGATGGCGGGTCTTGTCCCAGGCGAAGGGTTGGGCCGCCAGACGCCAGACCGCGTGGCCGAACGCCAGCGTCAGCAGCGACCAGTAGGCCGGAGCCACCATCATGTCGGCCACGGTATAGGGCACGCCCGCCCGTCGTGCGCCGACCTTTCCGTTCAGCCAGGCGGCGACCAGGCCGAGGACGAGAACCGCGAGGGCGAACCGGGGAGTCTCCGGCGGCAGGCCCGCAACCGTCGAGATGGCGATCGTGGCGATGAGCCAGGCCAGGGACGGGGCGTGAGCCACGGCGGCCAGGAGCGACAGCCCAAGGGTCATCGTCAGGGAGAGGCAACCGCGCCAGCCCAGCCCGGCCGGCGACCGGGTGTGGACACCCCAGGTCTGCATGAAGCCTTTGAGCCAGCGCGTCCTCTGGGGCAGCCAGTCGATCATTTCGCAGGGCGGTGTCTCATAGGTGGGACGCCGGAGGGTGCCGAGGCGGTAGCCACTGCGCCACAGGCGGAAGCCCAGATCGGCGTCCTCGGTCACATTGTGGGCGTCCCATCCGCCGACCGCGCGCAGAGCCCGGACGCTGAAGTGATTGCTTGTGCCGCCGAGTGGAAACGGAAATCCGAGCCGCGCCATGGCGGGCAGGGTGACCTCGAACAGGGCGGCGTATTCGACCGCGAACTGGCGACCAATGAAGGAACGCTCGGAGCCGGGGGGCAGACGTATGCGCAGCGGCGCCTGAAGTATGGCCAGGCGCCCGGTTGGATCGGCGGCGAAACGGGCGACGGCTTCGCGCAACTGCTGCGGATCCGGGTCATCCTCGGCATCGTAAACGGTGAGGAGGGCGCCGGAAGCGACCGCGAGGCCCGCGTTGAGCGCCGCCGGTTTGGTTCTCGGGCCGCCGGGCGGGACGACGAGCACCTTCAACCAGGCTGGAAGTCTGCATCTGGCGGCGGCGTCGAGGGTCGGATGATCGTGGGCCTCCAGAAGCAGGAAACCTTCGAGCCGGTTGCGGGGGTAGTCGATTGCGTCAAGGCGTTCGACGAGCTGGGGCAGGATTTCCGCCTCGTCCAGCAGGGCGGCGAGGACGGTGTAGCGCGGGAGTTCGGGCGCCGACTCCGGATCGGGGGCGAGGCGAAGGCTCACCAGGATCAGCAGGACACGCCAGGCGGCCGCAACGAGGAAAATGATCTGCGCCAGCAGGATAAGAACCATCGCGGTGACGGCGCCGTTCGCGGCGAGGCCCCATCCCAGACCACCGACTGCCATCGCGACGACGATCGACTGGCCGAGGCCGAACGACCGCATATCCGCCCGATAGGCATACCCGCTCGTCAGGATACTCATGCCGCCCCCGATACCCGCGACGGTTAACTACCTATCCCAAGGTTGTGTCTGCCGCAAGCCGTTGGCGCGCCTGCGGCAATGGCGCTATGCAAGGTCGAGGCGGGCCCTGTTGGCGCGCCGGTTCTCCTTCAAGGAGTTCAGCGTGTCGGCTGAAACCGTAATACCCTCAACCGCTTCGTCCCGCTCGACCCGCAAGCCGAAGGGCGAGGGTCACGCGCGCCGCGCCGAGATTCTCGCCGCGGCGGAACGCATCTTCGTCGACGTCGGATACGAGGGCGCGACCATCCGCCGGATCGCCGACGAGGTCGGCCTGTCGTCGACGGCGCTCTACATGCACTTCTCCGAGAAGAGCGAGATCCTGCACGAGATCTGCCGCCTCGCCTTCGCCCGGCTGCAGGCGGCGAACGCGACGGTCATCGCCGAGGGCGGTCCGCCGGAGGTCGTCCTGCGCAAGCTGATGGAGGCCTATGTCGATTTCGGATTCGAGAACCCCAACGCCTATCGCCTGACCTATCTGACCCGCCCGATCGAGGCGCGGGACGGGGCCCAGAGCGCGGCCCAGATGCTGGGCGGCGAACTGTTCCGGGCGTTTGAGGCCATCGTGGAAGAGGCGGGGGCGGCCGGTCGACTGCGGGGCGATGCGCGCGCCTCGGCCCAGGCGCTGTGGGCGGGGTCGCACGGGGTCATTTCGCTGATGATCACCAAACCCTATTTCGAGTGGGTCGATCGGAGCCTGCTGACCCGGACCATGCTCGACGCCCTGTTCGCCGGGCTGCTCAGGGCCTGATCCTGCTCCAGGTATCAGCGAGAGCCCGAATCACGCTTTCGCCAGGAGCGCGAAGCGCTTCCGTCTCAAACGATCAGGCTCCAGGCGATCAAGGCTGGTAGGGTTGGGGTCCACCGGAGCCGCGCGCGATGTCCGCCGAGGTGGTGAGCGGGGCCGAGCCCCCGTTCAGACGGGCCTTGTAGACCGCCATGTTCTCCATCACTCGCATCATGTAATTACGCGTCTCGGTGAAGGGCGCACACTCGATGAAGTCGACCGGATCGACCCCGCCGCCCGCCACGCCGCCACGCGGATCGCCGCAACGGGCCACCCATTGCGGAGCCCGTGCGGGCCCGGCGTTGTAGCCCACGGTGGTCAGCAGCATCGAGCCCCGGAACTGGCTCATCAGCTCGCCCAGATGATAGCTGCCGAGGGTCATGTTGTAGTCGGCGTCCCAGAGTCGTTCGGCCGACCAGGACATGCCCAGACGGCGGGCGACGCCGGAGGCGGTGGACGGCAGGAACTGCATCATGCCGCGCGCGTCGGCGCCCGATCGGGCGCGCGGGTCGAAGCTGGATTCCTGACGCGTGATGGCCATGGTGAAGGACAGGGGGGCGGCGCCGGCAACCTCGGGCGGGATGCGGATCGGGTACTGGCGCTCCGGCAGCAGGAAGCCGCGCTGGCTGGCGGCGCGACCGACCATCATGGCCCCGAAGCCGTCGCCGTAGCCGCGCGTCATGTCCATCAGCAGGGCCAGGTCGTTGATGCCAGGCAGGGTGTCGTCGAGGTGGTAGGCGAAGACGCGGTACAGACTGGTCTCGCCGGTCTCGCCCAGGATGCGGGCGGCGCGGACGACATCATTGGCCTCGAACGACGCGACGTCGTTCCGAGTCGGGACGGGCTCGGGGGGCAGGGTCAGGGTGGTCATCCCCGCCTTCTCCGCCGCCAGCTGGCCGTAGAAGGTCTGAATGTGACGGGCACCGGCCTGATAGAAGGCTTGGGCGCGGGCCTGGTCGCCTTGGGCTTCCGCTGCGCGACCCAGCCAGTAGAGGGCGCGGCCCTGGGTGATCGGGGTCGAGGACGACTGGCGCAGGGTCTCGAAATGACCGGCGGCGCGGGCGGGATCGCCGAGCTTGGTCAGGGCGACCCAGCCGGCGAAGAACTCGGCGTCGACCTTGCGCTCGCCTGACGGGAAGCCGTGACCGGCCATGGCGTCATAGGCCGCGCGCCACTCGCGGCGCTCCAGGGCGTCGAGGAAATAGTTGCGGCGCTCGTTCCACAGGGCGGTCTGGCCGTCGGCGTGCAGGGGCGCGGCAGGCAGGGCGGACAGAAGAGCGAAGCCTTCGGTTTGGCGATTGGCGGCTCGCAGGATACGGACCCGCTCCAGGACGACCGCAGGGTCGACGGCCTGTGACGGCGACAGGCCGGCGACGACGCTGTCGGCAGCATAGGCGCTGCGCAGGGTCATGGCGGCATTGGCGGTGGCGCGGCGCTCCGGCGAGACCAGATCGAGCATGGCGCGGGTCGCTGGGCCATGCGGGCCGGTCAGCAACATGTTCAGTCGGGCGTCATGATCGCGCTGGGTGAGTGTGTTGCCCCAGCGGGTCAGGATGCGGCTCTGGATCGCCTCGTCGAAGGACTGGGTCTGCCACCATTCCTGGATCAGCAGGCGGGCCTCGCCGGAACGGCCGCGCTGGTCCAGCGCATCGGCCAGGGCGATGGCGCCCTGCACCGTCGTCGGACGCGACGCGCTGAAGAAGGCGAGGGCGGCGTCGGCGCCCATGCCGGCGCGTTCCAGCGCCTGTTCGCCGGCAGCGATCCGGGCCTCGGCGCGGGGCCAGGCGCGCATTGACTGAACGTCGTTGGACAGCTCGGTCCAGGACAGTTGCGCGGCAGCGGTATCGACGAGCGCCCACTCGACCAGCTTGCGGGCGGTCGGGTCGCCAATGCCGGAGATGGCGTTCTGCGTGCCGATGACGTCGCGGGCGCGGGCGGCGGCCAGACCCTGGCGGAACAGGGCGGTGTCGGCGTCGCCGAGGATGCGCGCCTGATAGTCGCCGCTCTGTCCGGTGACGTAGGGCGTCGGCTGACGGTTCAGGTCGGCGGTCTGCGGAATCGGCGCGAGAACGGCCAGTACGGCCGCGAGGCTGGTCGCGAGCATGATGTGTCCGATCCTCATTCATCCCGGTTGCGGGTTCGAGCCCGGCAACCTACCCTCTTGCGTCTCGTATCAGGCGCCCGTCGCCCATCCCCCACGCAAGGTATTCTTGTTTCAATGACCGCCCCCTTGTTCAAGGGCGTGATCACCGCCCTGATCACACCACTTCGTGACGGAAACGTGGACGAAGCCGCCTTCGAGGCCCTGCTGGAACGCCAGATCGCCGCCGGGGTTCACGGCGTCGTCCCCATGGGCACGACCGGGGAGAGCGCCTCCCTGACCTCTGACGAGCATCGTCAGGTGGTCGAGTTGTGCGTGCGGCTGGCTGCGGGTCGGGTTCGGGTCATCGCGGGCTGCGGCTCGACCGCGACCGACAGGGCCATGGGCTACACCCGGCATGCCAAGACCGTCGGCGCCGACGCCGCCCTGATCGTGACGCCCTATTACAACAAGCCCTCGCAGGCGGGCTTGCAGGCCCATTTCGAAGCCATCGCGAACGCGGTCGAACTGCCGCTGGTGCTCTACAACGTGCCCAGCCGGACGGGTGTGGACATGGCCGATACGACCGTGGCGGCGCTTGCGGCGCATCCGAACATCGTCGGCATCAAGGACGCGACCGGCGACATGGGGCGGGTGAGCTGGATGCGGGTCAACATCGGCGGATCCTTCGCCCTGATCACCGGCGATGATGCGAGCTTCCCCGGCTATCTGGCCCACGGCGGGGGCGGAATCATCTCCGTGGTGTCGAACGTCGCGCCCGAAGGGATGGTGGCCTTGTGGAACGCCATCCAGGCCGGCGACCGAGCCCTTGCCCTGTCCTGGCAGGACCGGCTGAGCGGGCTGGCGAGAGCGCTGTTCCTGGACAGTTCACCGTCACCGACGAAATACGCCCTGGCCCGGCTGGGGCTTTGCACCGAGGAAATGCGGTTGCCGCTCGTGCCGATGCGCGAGGACGTCAAGCCGGCCGTCGATGCGGCCATGACAGCGGCGGGTCTTTGATGGCCACCACCAAGGAAAAGGCGGCGGCGACCGTCAAGGCCCCGATCACCAAGGCCAAGCTGATCGCCGAGAACCGCCGGGCGCGGTTCGACTATTTCCTCGAGGACAATCTCGAAGCCGGGATCATGCTGCTGGGGACGGAGATCAAGGCCCTGCGCATGGGTCGGGCCAATATCGCCGAGAGTTATGCGGCGGTGGAAGGGCGCGAGATCGTGCTAATCAACGCCGACATCCCGCCCTATGCCCAGGCCAACCGGTTCAACCACGAACCGCGTCGGCCGCGGAAGCTGCTGCTGCACAGAAAGCAGATCGATCGTCTGATCGGGGCGGTTCAGAAGGACGGTCAGACGATCATTCCGCTGAGGCTCTATCTGAACGACGACGGCAAGGCGAAGCTTGAGATCGCCCTGGCCAAGGGCAAGAAACTGCACGACAAGCGCGAGGCCTCGGCCGACCGCGACTGGCAGAGGGACAAGGCCCGGCTCATGCGGGACAAGGGCTAGAAGCCCGCAGAGCGGCTCAGGGGGCTGGCCTCGATTACATTCGGGATCGAGGCGACGGCGGCCGGAGTGGCGTCGTAGAGGCCCAGAGACGGGCGCATCATCGCTTCGAGAGCCTGACCCGACAGCGTCAGAAGGATCGCAGCCAGGATCGCGAGCCCCGCGGCCTTCCGCTCGCCTGCTGTGAACAGCTGAGGTTTCTTGTTGGTCTGTTTGCGCATCTGAACCTTCCTCACCACCCTGCAACGGAAGCTGCGCCGCAGTGTTCCGCCCGGTTCCGGCGTCAGGAAGACTCGCCGATTCGGTGTGTCCGGCGAACAACAGTCGCCTAAACGGGGCCGGTCTCGATGGCGGCGCGGGCGCGGGCGAAGATGGCCTCGAACATCTCTGGCGTCAGTCGGCCCGTGTTCGTGTTGAGCCGGGAGCAGTGATAGCTGTTGATCAGGGTGTAGCCGCCGACCCTGGCCTCGACGCCGTGACCCGCGGCCATGGCGGAGGCGGGGACGCCGAGCGCCTTCAGCACGCTCTTTCGCGACACGTCGCCGAGGGTGACGATGACCTTGAGCCGGGGCAGGGCGGCCAGCCGGTCGATCAGGAAAGGACGACAGGTCTTCTCCTCGATCGGCAGGGGCTTGTTCAGCGGCGGAGCGCAGCGGACGGCGTTGGTGATCATGCAGTCGACGAGCTGAAGCCCGTCGTCGGGGCGCGCGTCGTACATGCCCGTCGCAAAACCCACCTTCGTCAGGGTTTCGTACAGAATCCAGCCCGCGCCGTCACCGGTGAAGGGCCGCCCCGTCCGGTTCGCGCCGGTGCGACCGGGGGCGAGACCGGCGACCAGCAGCCGGGCGTCCGGGTCGCCGAACGACGGGGCGGGGCCGTTGAACCAGTCCGGGTTCTGGCGCCGGTTCTCCTCGCGATAGGCGACGAGGCGGGGGCAGAGCGGACAATCACGGGGCGGTTCAGGGGTCATTTGAATAATCCGCTCATCCCCGCGAAGGCGGGGACCCCGTTCTGTGGGCGATGGCTGTCGCCAGTCGAACACTGACGCTCATCCAGCGCACCGTGCCTCACGAAAGCACTGGGTCCCCGCCTTCGCGGGGATGAGCGGAACAAGGAGATCATCGATCGTCCGCCGGGAAGGTGCGCACCGTCGGCGTGGGCGCCGGCGTGCGGGGACGGCCATACTCCTGGAGCAGGTCGGCCAGTTCGACGAAGTCATCAGCCTGACGCCTCAGTTCGTCGGCGATCATCGGCGGCTGGCTCTTCAGGGTCGAGACGACGGTGACGCGGACGCCCTTCGACTGCACCGCCTGGACCAGCCGGCGGAAGTCGCCGTCGCCGGAGAAGAGGATGGCGTGGTCGATGCGCGGGGCCAGCTCCAGCATGTCCACGGCGATCTCGATGTCCATATTGCCCTTGGTGCGCGTATGGCCCTGGGCGTCGGTGAATCGCTTCACCGGCTTGGTCACCATCGAGAAGCCGTTGTAGCCCAGCCAGTCGATCAGGGGCCGGATCGGAGAGAACTCTTCGCCCTCGGTCACCGCCGTGTAATAATAGGCGCGAACCAGGACGGCTTTCTCCCGGAACGCATCGACCATCTTCTTGAAGTCGATGTCCGCGTTCAGGGCCTTGGTCGCCGAATACAGATTGGCCCCGTCGATAAACAGCGCCAGACGGTCGGTCGGATAAAGTCTCATGGAATTCGCGTCCCCGGAATCGGTCACAGCCCCCCAGGCGGTCAGCGTCAATATCGACGTCGACCTGGATCTGGACGCCGCCGTCATCGTCGCGCTGGGCTGCAATGACAAGGGGGTCTGGCCCTCGTGCCGCGAGGCGCTGGACGCGGCGCTGCACCGGTTTCGCTTCGATGGGATCGATGTGATCGCCAGTTCGAGCTGGTGGACGTCGCTGGCCTGGCCCGACGCGAGCGACCCGCCCTTCTTGAACGGCGTCGTCATCGTGCGCACGGACCATGATCCCCACGCCCTGATGGCGGCCCTGGGCCGGATCGAGGAGGCGTTCGGACGACGGCGCACAGCCGCCAATGCGCCGCGCACCCTGGACCTGGACCTGATCGCCTATGGTCGGGAGCAGGGGGATTGCAACGGACTGATCCTGCCGCATCCGAGAGCGGCCGATCGGCTGTTCGTCATGGGGCCGCTGGCGGAGATCGCTCCGGGGTGGCGGCATCCGGAGACCACCGCTGTCGCCTCTGCGATGGCGGCCGCCGCGACGGTCGGACGCGACGCCTGTCCCTTGCGCTGACCCAACCAGCATGAGGTCATCGGTCATCGGTCATCGGTCATCGCCTATCCGATGAGCCGGCGAGTCCTCTGAGCAAGCCGCCGCCGCAAAACTGCCGCCCTGGGAGTGCAGATGTGGCGTTGCACAAAGGCATGCCTATCTGTATGCAACGCTGTTCTCCCCCCGCCCGAGGTAATTCATGGCTCGCGTCACTGTCGAAGACTGCATCGAGAAGGTGCCGAACCGGTTCGGCCTGGTCCTGCTGGCCGGTAACCGCGCCCGCGCGATCGCCAACGGCGCCGCCCTGACGCTCGATCGCGACAACGACAAGAACCCGGTCGTCGCCCTGCGCGAAATCGCCGACGACACAGTCGTTCCGGCCGAACTGCTTGAGACCGTTATCGTCGCCCTGCAACGCGTCGATGAGCGCACGGAAGCCGAGGACGAGGCGGAAATCGTCGGTCTGCTGGCCGAGCCGCAACACATGAACATGGCCGAGGCCGAGCTGATCCGCGCGCTGCAGAGCGACCGGGACGGCGGCCAGGAGGAACGCTACTGACGGCGGAACCCGCCAACGGTATCACCATCCTCCCGGCGCGGTCCGGTACGACCCCGCCGCCAAAGATCATTGCCAATGACACCGCTTCGCCGTCTGTGGAAACGCAGGCGGCGAAACGCATTCCGGTCCTGCGCCAGTTCGAACTGATCGAGGCGGTCAAGGCCTATGACCCCACCGCCGACGAGGCCCTGCTGAACCGGGCCTATGTCTATGCGATGAAGATGCACGGCTCGCAGCTGCGGGCCTCGGGCGACCCCTATTTCGCCCATCCGATCCAGGTCGCGGGCATCCTGACCGACTACAAGCTCGACACCGCCACCATCGTCACCGCCCTGCTGCATGACGTGGTCGAGGACACCTCGGCGACGCGCGACGACATCGCGGCCATGTTCGGGGAGGAGGTGGCGGGGCTGGTCGAGGGGGTGACCAAGCTGAGCCGGCTGGAACTCCAGGCCGAGCATACGCGCCAGGCCGAGAACCTGCGCAAATTCATCCTGGCCATCTCCAAGGATGTCCGTGTCCTGCTGGTGAAGCTGGCGGACCGTCTACACAACATGCGGACGCTCAAATACGTCAAGCCGGAGAAACGTGAGCGGATTTCCAGAGAGACGCTGGAAGTCTATGCGCCGCTGGGCCGCTCGATCGGCATCCACTCGATCGCGTCCGAGCTGGAAGAGCTGGCGTTCGAGCATCTGAACCCCACGGCCCGGACCGCCATCGAGCGGCGGCTGGAAGCGCTGAAGCTCGAACACGGCCACGCCACCGAAGGCGTCGCCGCCGAGATCCAGCAGGTGCTCAGCGAGGCGGGCATCGCGGCGCGCGTCTATGGTCGCCAGAAGACGCCCTATTCGATCTGGCGGAAACTGCAGCGCAAGTCGGTGGGCTTTTCGTCCCTGTCGGACATCTACGGCTTCCGGGTTCTGGTCGAGTTCGAGGACGACTGTTATCGTGCGCTCGGCGTTATCCACCGCGCCTGGCCAATGGTGCCGGAGCGGTTCAAGGATTTCATCTCCACCCCCAAGTCGAACAACTACCGCTCCCTGCACACGACCGTCGTCGGGCCGGGCGGCCTGCGGATCGAGATGCAGATCCGCACCGAGGCCATGGACCGGGTGGCCGAGGACGGGGTGGCGGCGCACTGGGCCTACAAGAACCAGTCCTATGGCTTCGACCAGGAGGCGATGGAGAAGGATGGCGGGCGCGACCCGCTGCAGAACCTGCGGCACCTTGTGCAGGTCATCGAGCACGGGGAGGGGGGCGAGGACTGGGTCGAGCACGCCAAGCTTGAGATGTACCTGGACCAGGTCTTCGTCTTCACGCCCAAGGGCGCCCTGATCACCTTGCCGCGCGGCGGGATGGCGCTGGACTTCGCCTATGCGGTCCACACCGAGGTCGGGGACACGGCCGTCGGCGTCAAGATCAACGGCGAGCTGAAGCCCATGCGCACGGCCCTCCAGAACGGCGACGTGGTCGAAATCATCCGCGGCAAGAAGCGCGAGGCGCCGGCCGACTGGCGCAGCCTGACCGTCACTGGCCGGGCGCGGTCTGCGATCCGTCGCCATATCCGTTCGTCGGAGCGGGACGAATTCTACAAGCTGGGCAAGACGACGCTGGAGCAGGCATTGACGCGCGCAGGCAAGTCGCTGGCCGATGTGTCGCTGAAGGCCGTGGTCGAGACCCTGGCGACGGGGACGCAGGAAGACCTGTTCGACGCCATCGGCCGGGGACGGATCCAGGCCAATCGGGTCGTCGAGATCCTGTTCCCGTCGCTGAAGGGGACGCTGACGACGGGCGCGGATCGCAAGAAGATCGGCGACGCCCACGCACGGCTGTTCGTGCGCGGCGGAGGCCTGACGCCGGGCATCAGCATCCATTTCGGCGCCTGTTGCACCCCGGTGCCGGGCGACCGGATCGTCGGCATCCTCGAGCCCGAAAAGGGGCTGACCGTCCACGTCATCGACTGCCAGAAGCTGGCCGAGTTCGCCGACGACGACAGCGTCTGGCAGGACCTGCAGTGGACGCCGCAGGCCGAACAGGGGGTGGTCGGCACCGCCCGGCTGCGCGCTACGATCCAGAACGCGCCGGGCGTGCTCGGTCAGGTCGCCACAGTGATCGGCGAGGCCGGCGGCAACATCCTGAACCTGAAGATGGCCCACCGGCAGTCGGATTTCTTCGACGTCGATCTGGACGTCGAGGTCGCCGACGCCAAACACGCCACCAGTATTATCGCAGCTCTGAGGGCCAACCCCAGCGTGGATACGGTCGAACGCTCGCGGGGCTAGGCCTGGCGTTCGTCATCCTCCGGCAAGCCACGCCTTCGCGGCGCAGACCGGGGGATGACGAAAGAGCCTATTTCTTGCCGGGCGGCTGGGTGAAGGGCGAGGTTCCGACCGACACCGCCGGTTTGGGCTTCTCGGCCTTGGGTTTGCGGACTTCCTTGTTCGACTTCACTTGACCCTTGGCCATGACCGATACTCCTGACGCGCGCCGCCGGGAGGGCGGATGCCTGTCCTCCTCCAACGCGCGATTTTCCACAATAGCCGCCGCCCAAGCTTCACGCCCTGTTGACGAGAACAAACTGCCAACATAGAACAATACCAGAACGATACATCTGGGGATAAGGCGATGACAAGAGTGGTTCGGGAAGCGCTGTCGCTTGCATCGTGCGGCGGCTTTGTCTGGATGGTCTGGCAGGTCGCCCTTTTGGCGAGATGAGTCGCCTCCGGCCTGCGCTCGAGGTTCAGGCCATCACCGATACGCCCCCAGAGACCGGTTTCGTCCATCTGAGGGTGCGCTCGGCCTACTCACTGCTGGAAGGCGCGATCAAGGCGGGCAAGGTCGGCAGGCTGGCGGCGGACATCGGCATGCCGGCGGTGGCTGTGGCGGACCGGGTCAATCTGTTCGGGGCGCTGGAGTTCTCCGAGGCTTCGAAGAGCGTTGGTGTTCAACCATTGATCGCGTGTGCGCTCCCGGTCACCGGCATCGGCGGAAAGCGCGGCGAGCGCTGGGCCAAGGTCCCGACCGTGGTCCTGATCTGCCAGAGCGAGATCGGCTGGCGAAACCTCTGCGCCCTGTCGTCCTCGGCCTATCTCGATGCGGGCGACGAGGAGCCGCACGTGCCCTGGGCCAGGGTGGTCGCCCATTCGGAAGGGCTGATCCTGCTGTCCGGCGGCCCCGACGGTCCCGTCGACCCGCTGTTCGTGCAGAACAAGCCGGGCGAGGCCGCCACGACCCTGGCCGCGATGGCCGGGGTGTTCGGCGACCGCTTCTATGTCGAGCTTCAGCGGCACGGCCTGCCGGACGAGGCCGCTGCCGAACGCGGTCTGGTCGAATGGGCCTATGCGAACGACGTCCCGCTGACGGCCACCAACGACGTCCACTACGCCAAACAGAACCAGGCGAAGTCGCACGACGCCCTGCTGTGTATCGCCGACGGCGCCTTCACCGGCCAGGAAGACCGGCGCCGGATCACCGACCAGCATTTCTTCAAGACGGCGGCGGAGATGCGGACCCTGTTCGCCGACCTGCCCGAGGCCTGCGACACCACGATCGAGATCGCGCGCCGCTGCGCCTTCCTGGTCAAGACCCATCCGCCGATCCTGCCGCGCTTCGACGCCGGCGACGGCCGCACCGAGCCTGACGAACTGATGCACCAGGCCCGCGAGGGTCTGAAGGCGCGGCTGAAGCTGGTCACGCCCTCCGCGCCCGAGGCCGACTACTGGGCCCGGCTGGAGTGGGAGGTCGGGATCATCACCCAGATGGGCTTCCCCGGCTATTTCCTGATCGTGGCGGACTTCATCAAATGGGCCAAGTCGCACGGGATTCCGGTCGGGCCGGGGCGGGGATCCGGGGCCGGGTCGCTGGTCGCCTGGGCCCTGACCATCACCGATCTGGATCCCTTGCGGTTCGGTCTGCTGTTCGAGCGGTTCCTGAACCCCGAACGGGTCTCCATGCCCGACTTCGACATCGACTTCTGCCAGGAGCGGCGGGAAGAGGTGATCACCTATGTCCAGGAACGCTACGGCAAGGACCGGGTCGCCCAGATCATCACCTTCGGCACGCTGCAGGCTCGGGCCGTGCTGCGCGATGTCGGCCGTGTGCTGCAGATGCCGCTGGGTCAGGTGGACCGGCTCTGCAAGATGGTGCCGAACAACCCGGCCAATCCGACCACCCTGGCGCAGGCCATCGAGATCGAGCCGCGCCTGAAGGAGGTCCGCGACGCCGAGCCGGCGGTGGCCAACCTGCTGGCCACGGCGCTGGAACTCGAGGGGCTTTACCGCAACGCCTCGACCCATGCCGCCGGCATCGTCATCGGCGACCGGCCGCTGGTCGAGCTGACGCCGCTGTATCAGGACCCGCGCTCGGACATTCCGGCCACCCAGTTCAACATGAAATGGGTCGAGCCGGCCGGTCTGGTGAAGTTCGACTTCCTCGGCCTGAAAACCCTGACCGTGCTGGACCGGGCGCACGGCTATCTGAGCCGCAGGGGCGCCGCGCAGGACTTCAACCTGCTGCCTCTGGATGACGGCAAGACCTATGAGCTGATGGCGTCGGGCCAGACGGTCGGGGTGTTCCAGCTGGAATCCCAGGGCATGCGCGACACCCTGCGCAAGATGCGGTGCGGCTCCATCGAGGAGATCACGGCCCTGATCTCCCTCTACCGGCCCGGGCCGATGGAGATGATCGACACCTATATCGACCGCAAGTTCGGGCGACAGGAAGTCGATTACCTGCATCCGTCTCTGCAGGAGACGCTGTCGGAGACCTACGGCGTCATCATCTACCAGGAACAGGTGATGAAGATCGCCCAGATCCTGGCCGGCTATTCTCTGGGCGAGGCCGACCTTCTTCGGCGCGCCATGGGCAAGAAAAAGAAGGAGGAGATGGACATCCAGAAGGCGCGCTTCATCGCGGGCGCCTCCGAGAAGTCCGTGCCGGAACAGCAGTCTGACACCATCTTCGAACTGGTGGCCAAGTTCGCCGGCTACGGCTTCAACAAGTCGCACGCCGCCGCCTATGCGCTGATCAGCTACCAGACGGGCTGGCTGAAGGCGAACCACCCGGTCGAGTTCTTCGCCGCCTCGATGTCGCTCGACCTGTCGAACACCGACAAGCTGGCGGTCTTTTATCAGGACGCGCGCAAGTTCGAGGTGCCGGTGCGGGCGCCCGACGTGAACGCCTCCTCGGCCGACTTCGACGTCAGCTGGGATGAGGGCAAGGGCGCGGTCCTCTATGCGCTCGGTGCCATCCGCAACGTGGGCCTCGAGGCGATGAAACATGTCGTCGAGGTGCGCGAGACCGGCGGGCGGTTCGCCGACATCTTCGACTTCCTGGAGCGGGTCGATCCTCGCGCTGTCAACAAACGGGCGCTCGAAGGCCTGGCCAAGGCCGGCGCGTTCGACTCGATCCACCCGAACCGGCGCCAGCTGTTCGAACAGGCCGACACCCTGATGGCCTATTGCCAGAGCGTGGCGGCGGACAGGACCTCGTCGCAGGTGTCGCTGTTCGGCGCCGACCAGGCCGGGGCGTCGCGTCCCCGGCTGAAGAGCCTGGAGCCCTGGGTCGGGCCCGAACGGCTGGATCAGGAACTGTCGGCGGTCGGCTTCTACCTGTCCGGCCACCCGCTGGAGGACATGGAGGGCGCGCTGCGACGCAAGCGCGTGACCTTCGTCGCCGAGGCGGTGCAGCGCGCCGAGCAGGGCCACGACGCCTTCCTGATGGCCGGGGTCGTGCGCCGCCGTCAGGAACGGGCCAGCCAGAAATCCGGCGAGAAGTTCGCCTTCGTCACCTTCTCGGACCCGACCGGCGAGTTCGAATGTCTGTTCCCGCCGGAACAGTTGAGGAAATGCCGCGAACTGCTGGAGGTGGGCGCTGCCCTGATGGTGCGGGTCCGGGCCAAGTCGTCGGACGGCGAGGTGCGATTCTTCGGCGACGACTGTTCCAGGCTGGAGACGCTGGTGGACGACGCCTCGGTGGGACTGCGGGTCCACGTCTCGGCGCGCTCCACCGATCCGGCGGCGATCCAGGTCCGACTGGCGCGGGCCCTGGCGCAAGGGAAGGGCGGCGAGGTCACCCTGATCGCCTCGCTGGACGGCCGACGCGAGGTGGAGGTGCGGTTGCCGGGGCGGTATCGTCTGGACGGGGCGCTGCGCGGAGCGCTGAAGTCGGCGCCGGGGGTGCTGATGCTGGAGGATGCCTGAGGTCGGGCCGGATATCTTTCCAGTGAATTCCTCACTCCTGCGGGCGGGGATGATCGGTCCGCCGTTGTGCGCTCGAACCCCTTCCCGCCGGGAGAGGGTTGCTTTCTCGGTCGTCCAGGACTAGAAGCCCGCCCACTTCACACGCAGGCGTGGCGCGTTTCGGGGAGACATCCTGAAGCGCTCCGTTCCGAGGGACCATCCGGTCCTTTCACCGTCTGCGGCGGAATAATCGGAAAAAGGACTTCCAAAGATGGCTCTGCCTGACTTCTCCATGCGCACCCTGCTCGAAGCAGGCGCCCACTTCGGCCACCAGACGCACCGGTGGAACCCGAAGATGGAACGCTACATCTTCGGCTCGCGCTCCAACATCCACATCATCGACCTGTCGCAGACGATGCCGCTGTTCCACCAGGCTCTGGTGGCCGTGCGCGAAGTCGCCGCCAAGGGCGGTCGCGTCCTGTTCGTCGGCACCAAGCGCCAGGCCGCAGAGCCCGTCGCCGAGGCCGCCAAGCGTTGCGCCCAGTATTACATGAACAACCGCTGGCTCGGCGGCACCCTGACCAACTGGCGCACCGTGTCGGGCTCGATCGCCCGCCTGCGCGAGCTGGAAGGCCTGCTGGAGCGCGGCGGCGAAGGCCGGGTCAAGAAGGAACTGCTGACCCTCGAGCGCGAAAAGGAAAAGCTGGAGCTTTCCCTGGGCGGCATCAAGGACATGGGTTCCATCCCCGACATCATGTTCGTGATCGACACGAACAAGGAAGCGATCGCGATCCTGGAAGCCCGCAAGCTGAACATCCCGATCATCGCGATCCTCGACACCAACTCGGACCCCGACGGCATCACCTATCCGATCCCGGGCAACGATGACGCCGCGCGCGCCATCCAGACCTATTGCGACCTGATCGCCGACGCCGTCCTGGACGGTCTCGCCGCCGGCGCCGCGAACTCCGGCGTCGACCTGGGCGCGATGGAAAACCCCGTCGAGCCGATGCTGGCCGAGGCCTCGGCCCCGGTCGAAGCCGATGTCGCCCCCGAGGGCGCCGAGGCTGTGGCCGAGGAAATGCTGGCCGCGTCGGGCGAAGAGACGCCTGCCGAAGAGCCTGCTGCCGCGGAACCGGCAGCCGAAGCCGAGAAGACCGAAGCCTGATCGGATCGGTCCGGCGATCCGGACCGTCCGCAAAACTGACATGCGGCCGGGGTAATCCCCCGGCCGCTCATGCATTCGATACAGACCTCAGGAGACCAGAAATGGCCGAGATCACCGCCGCCCTCGTCATGGAACTGCGCGCCAAATCCGGCGTCGGCATGATGGACTGCAAGAAGGCGCTCCAGGAAACCGACGGCGACATCAGCGCCGCGATCGACTGGCTGCGCGCCAAGGGCCTGTCCAAGGCCGCCAAGAAGGCCGACCGCGTCGCCGCCGAGGGTCTGGTGGCCGTCGCCAGCCGCGAAGACGGCAAGGGCGAAATCGGCGCCGCCATCGAGTTCAACTCGGAAACCGACTTCGTCGCCCGCAACGAGTTGTTCCAGAACGCCGCCAAGGCCTTCGCCCAGAAGGGCCTGGAGCACCACTCCGTCGAGGCCCTGCACGGCGCCGAGCTGGAAAACGGCAACACCATCCAGGCCGAGGTCACCAACATGATCGCGACCATCGGCGAGAACATGCAGCTGCGTCGGGCGGCTCGCCTGTCGGTCGATGAAGGCGTCGTCGCCTCCTACGTCCACAACGCCGTGGCTCCGGGCCTCGGCCGCATCGGCGTGCTGGTCGCCCTGCACGGCGGCGGCGACAAGGTCGCCCTGCGCGAACTGGGCCGCAAGATCGCCATGCACGTGGCCGCGACCGCGCCGCTGTCGCTGAACACGGACGATCTGGACCCGGCCGCCGTCGAGAAGGAACGCTCGGTCCTGACCGAAAAGGCCAAGGAAGAAGGCAAGCCGGAAGCCATGATCGCCAAGATCGTGGAAGGCCAGATCAACAAGTTCCAGAAGGACGTGGTGCTGACCAAGCAGCCGTTCGTGATGAACCCGGACGTGACCATCGAACAGCTGGTCGCCGACACGGGCAAGGAACTGGGCGCTCCTGGCCTGCACCTAGCCGGCTTCGTCCGTCTGGCTCTGGGCGAGGGCGTGGAGAAGATCGAAGGCCCGGACTTCGCTTCGGAAGTGGCCTCGATGATGGCTCCGAAAGCCTAACCATACATACTGCGTGACTATCGGGGCGCGTTCGGCTTTGAAGCCGGACGCGCCCTTCGTCTATAAAGGCCCGCCCGATTCCCGTGAAACGAGACCCCCATGCCCGCTGACAGCGCCCCCCCGCGATACAAGAAGGTGCTGCTGAAGGTTTCGGGCGAGGTCCTGATGGGTGAGCAGGGCTATGGCATCGACATGCACACGGTCGATACCGTGGCCGCGGCCATCGCCCGGGTGGTCAAGGGCGGGACCCAGGTCTGCCTGGTGATCGGCGGCGGCAACATCTTCCGTGGGCTGTCGACGGCGGCCGCGGACATGGAACGCGCCAGCGCTGACTACATGGGCATGCTGGCCACCGTCATGAACGCCCTGGCCATGCAGAACGCCCTGGAGAAGATCGGCGTCGATACCCGGGTGCAGAGCGCCATCCCGATGGCCGCGATCGCCGAGCCCTACATCCGTCGTCGCGCCGTGCGCCACATGGAAAAGGGACGCGTGGTGATCTTCGCCGCCGGCACCGGCAACCCCTATTTCACGACCGATACGGCCGCCGCCCTGCGCGCCGCCGAAATGGGCTGCGACGCGCTGCTGAAGGGAACTTCCGTGGACGGCGTGTATTCCGCTGACCCGAAGAAGGACAAGACCGCGACCCGCTACGACCACCTGACCTATCAGGACGTGCTGTCGCAGAATCTGAAGGTCATGGACGCCGCCGCCATCGCCCTGATGCGCGAGTCTAAGATTCCGATTGTGGTGTTCTCGATCCGCGAGGAAGATTCACTGCGCAAGGTGCTGAAAGGCAAGGGAACGTTCACGGTGATCAGTGACGCTCCACCCAAAGCCGCCTGAGACAAGACCAAGAATGAGGAGACCCCGATGGCCAAGCCTGATCTGAAGACCTATCGCGACCGTATGGACAAGGCTGTGTCCTCGCTGAAGGAAGAATTCCAGGGCCTGCGCACCGGCCGCGCCAATGCTGGCCTGCTCGATCCCGTCCAGGTGCAGGCCTACGGCTCCTCGTCGCCGCTGAACGCAGTGGCGGCGATCAGCGTGCCCGAGCCGCGCATGATCTCGGTCAGCGTCTGGGACAAGACGATGGTCGGACCGGTCGAGAAAGCCATCCGCGCCGCCGGTCTGGGCCTGAACCCCATCGTCGATGGCCAGACCCTGCGCATCCCCGTGCCGCCCCTGACCGAAGAGCGGCGCAAGGACCTGGCCAAGCTGGCCGGCAAATACGCCGAAACGCAGAAGATCTCCGTGCGCAACGTGCGCCGCGACGCCAACGACGACCTCAAGAAGGCCGAGAAGGCGGGCGACATCAGCCAGGACGAGCAGAAGAAGATGGAAACCGAGGTCCAGAAGGACACGGACGCGGCCATCAAGCGCATCGACGAGACCTTGAAGACCAAGGAAGTTGAGATCATGCAGGTTTGAGGCCTCCCTCAAGTCTCGACAGAACGGATATCGGATGACGGCCCCCCCCGGCGGCGCGCCAGCCCCTGAAGCGGGGCCCCGGCATGTCGCATTGATCATGGACGGCAACGGTCGCTGGGCTCAGGCTCGCGGTCTGCCCCGCGCCATGGGCCATCGCGAGGGTGTCCAGGCGCTGAAACGCACCGTCCAGGCGGCGCCGGATTTCGCCATCGAATGCCTGACGGTGTTCGGGTTCTCGACCGAGAACTGGCGGCGTCCGGCCGATGAGGTCTCCGATCTGATGGGACTGGTGCGGTCCTATGTGGCCAGCGACCTGGCCCGGCTGGAGCGGGAGGGCGTGCGGGTGCGCGTCTTGGGTCGCCGGACCGGACTGCCCGCAGACATCGCGGCCATCGTCGAACGCGCCGAGCGGTCGACGGCGCATAACAGCCGCTTCCTGTTGCAGGTCGCGTTCAACTACGGCGGCCGGGCGGACATCGTCGATGCGGCCCAGGCCTATGTGGATCGGCTGCTGGCCGGCCAGGCGACGGGGCCTCTGGATGAAACGACCCTGGGTCTGGGCCTGTCCACCGCGTGCGGACCGCCGGTGGACCTGATCGTGCGGACCTCGGGCGAGCAGAGGCTGTCCAACTTCCTCCTGTGGGAGGCGGCCTATGCCGAGCTGGTTTATCAGGACGTGCTGTGGCCCGACTACGGGGCCGAGGCCCTGGCCGATGCGGTGCGTCAGTACCAGCAGCGCGACCGACGGTTCGGCGCGATTGCGGTCGAGCCGGCGCTCGCGGTCAGCTGATGGCGTTCAAGGTGCGCGACATGGGCCTGCGCGCCGCCTCGGCCATCGTTCTGGCGCCGCTGGCCATGCTGGCCGTCTGGTTTGGCGGACCCTGGATTCTCGGCGTCCTGCTGGTCGCCTGTGTCGTCCTGTCCATGGAATGGGCCAGGATGAGCGCGCCGTCCGACTGGAAGGCCGTCGCGGCCGCCGTCGCCCTGGCGCTGGTGGCCACACTGCTGTCCAATCCGAACGAGGCCCTGTCCTTCAGCCTGGTGCTGCTGGTTTTCGGCGGCGCTGCGGCAGGCCTGTTCGCGAGGGTGCGCGGACAGTCTGGCATCGATGCGGCCTACGGCGTGCTGTACCTCGGCTGGCCGGCACTGCTGCTGATCTGGCTGCGGGACGGGAACACGGCGATCGGCTTCTACTGGGTGACGTTGGCCTTCGTGGTCGCCTGGGCGTCGGATATCGTGGCCTTCCTGGTCGGCAGCGCCGTCGGAGGCCCGAAGCTGTGGCCGCGGTTCTCGCCCAACAAGACCTGGTCCGGCTTCATAGGCGGCCTGCTGGCGGGCACCGTGGCCGGCGCCGCCATGTCGGCCCTGCCCGAGGCGGGCGTGCGTTCGATGCAGTGGAGCGCACTGCTCGGCTTCGCCGCCGCCCTGGCGACCATGGCCGGCGACCTGTGGGAATCGGCGTTGAAGCGTCGGTTCGGGGTCAAGGACGCGGGAAACCTGATTCCGGGACACGGCGGTCTGATGGATCGGGTGGACGGGCTGATGTTCGCCATCGTGGTCGTCGCCGTCGGACGGGTCCTGGCCAACTATTTCGGCGCGGGCACGTGATCCGGCGTCGCGTGACCGTGCTGGGGTCCACGGGCTCCGTCGGCGCCTCGACGCTGGACCTGATGGATCAGGCGGAGGCGGCCGGGACAGGGGCCTTCGAGGTCGTCGCCCTGACCGGCGGAAACAATATCGAGCGGCTGGCCGAACAGGCGCGCCGCTGGCGTCCCGCTGTGGCCGTCACGGCCGATCCGAACAGGCTGGAAGCACTGCGCGCGGCGTTGACCGGGACCGGCATCGCGGTGGCGGCGGGAGAGGCGGCCGTGGTCGAGGCGGCGACGCGACCGGCGGACCTTGTCATGGCCTCGATCGTCGGCGCCGCAGGGCTGAAGTCCGCCTGGGCCGCCGCCGCGACGGGAGCGACCCTGGCCCTGGCCAACAAGGAAAGTCTCGTCTGCTGCGGCTCGGCCCTGATCGAGCGGGTCAAGGCGAGCGGAGGCCGGTTGCTTCCGGTCGATTCCGAGCATTCCGCCATCTTCCAGGTCTTCCCGGCCGAGGCGCCCGAACGGGTCTCCAGGCTGATCCTGACAGCGTCCGGCGGCCCGTTCCGCCAGGCCTCGCGCGCTGACATGGCCTCAATGACGCCGGAACAGGCCGTCGCTCACCCGAACTGGAGCATGGGGGCCAAGATTTCGGTCGACAGCGCCACCATGGCCAACAAGGGCCTGGAGATGATCGAGGCGGCCTATCTGTTCGACATGCCGGCCGATCGCATCGATGTGGTCGTCCACCCCGAATCGATCATTCACAGCCTGGTCGAGTTCATTGACGGCTCGACCCTGGCCCAGATGGGGCCGCCGGACATGAAGACCCCGATCGCCTACGCCCTGGCCTGGCCCGACCGGATGGCCTGGCCGGCGCCGAAGCTGGACCTCGCCGCCCTGGGTCGGCTGACCTTTGAGGCGCCCGATCCGGAGCGGTTTCCGTCCCTGCGCCTCGCGCGCGAGGCGCTCGAGGCGGGCAGGGGAGCGCCGACGATCTTCAACGCCGCCAACGAAGTCGCCGCCCTGGCCTTCCTTGACCGCCGTCTGGCCTTTCTCAATATTGCCGCAGTCGTCGCCGAAACCCTTGATCGGATGACGAAGACGGGGGCGGATGCCGATTTCGACGATGCTTGCGCCGGCGCTCTTGCGCTTGATGCTCGCGCCCGCCGGGTCGCGATCGAAATCGTCGGGGATTTGGCGCTCGCCGCCTGATCCCTTCGGCTCGGCGGAAATGGAGACGGCATGCTGAACGCGCTGGGACAGGCCCTGATCTACATCGTGCCGTTCCTGCTGGTGCTGACGGTCATCGTCACCATCCACGAACTGGGCCACTTCCTGGTCGCGCGCGCCTTCGGCGTGAAGGTCGATCGGTTCGCGATCGGCTTCGGCAAGGCCATTTTCAGCCGCACCGACCGGAACGGTATCGAATGGCGCGTCGGCTGGATGCCGCTGGGCGGCTATGTGAAATTCTCCGGCGACATGGATGCGTCCAGCGTACCCGACAGCCGGGGCCTCGATACGCTGAAGTCCGAGATCGTGGCGCGGGACGGTGTCGGCGCCGAGCGCGACTATTTCCACTTCAAGCCGGTCTGGCAGCGGATGCTGATCGTCGTCGCCGGTC
Organism: Brevundimonas sp. TWP3-1-2b1; assembly: GCF_049896165.1. Taxonomy (NCBI): domain Bacteria; kingdom Pseudomonadati; phylum Pseudomonadota; class Alphaproteobacteria; order Caulobacterales; family Caulobacteraceae; genus Brevundimonas; species Brevundimonas sp. TWP3-1-2b1. Next base: position 115,435 of record NZ_JAFCTT010000009.1, read on the forward strand.
CGGTGGCGAATTTCATCCTCGCGATTTTCATCTTCACCCTGCTGTTCTCGCTGCTCGGGGTGGATCTGCGCCCGGCCCGGGTGGCCGAGGTGACGGCGGGGTCGCCTGCCGCCGCCGCCGGATTTCAGGCTGGTGACCTGATCACGGCCATCAACGGCCGCGTGATCGCCGACGCCGGCGAGGTGACGCGCAAGGTCAGCCTGTCGGCCGGCGACGCCGTTCAGTTCACCGTCGAGCGCGCCGGATCGGAAATACAGCTGGTCGCGACGCCCATCCGGCGGGTCGAAACGGATCCGATTGCAGGCCGTGTCAGCGTGGGTCGGATCGGCCTGGCCCTGTCATCCACGGCGGCCGAGACCCGTCACGTCCGCTACAACCCTGTCGAGGCCGTCGGCCGAGGCGTCCAGGAGACCGGCGACATCCTGGGAACCACCCTGACCTATCTGGGCCGGATATTCACGGGCCGTGAGTCGGGCGATCAGTTGAGCGGGCCGCTGGGCATCGCCAAGGCGTCCGGGGCCCTGACCAACGCGGCGGTGGCCGCCAATCCCGATCCCGTGGCGACCGTGTTGAACCTGCTTCTGACGCTGACGAGCTTCGCCGCCATACTTTCGATCGGAATCGGCTTTCTAAACCTCTTGCCCATCCCGGTTCTGGATGGCGGACATCTGGTCTTCTACGCCTATGAGGCTGTGGCGAAGAAACCCGTTGCCGCCGTCGTTCAGGAGGCGGGGTACCGGGTCGGTCTTGCTTTGCTGGCGGGTTTGATGTTGTTCGCGACCTGGAACGACCTGCAGAAGTTGAACCTGTTCAAATTCCTCGGCGGGCTCGTCAGTTGAGCCGACGCCAGCCCCCGATGGTTTCCCGCATGATCCTGAACGACCTCCGCGCCGCATCGAATACGGGTGACCGCAACCTGCACAGGACCCGCGTGGCCACGGCCAGCCTTCTGGCGCTCGTCGCGGGGACGCCGGCCCTGGCGCAGACCGCGCCGGCGCCCGCCATCCAGCCCGGCCAGATCGCCGCGCCGGCCGCCCAGACGGCCCAGTCCGAGACCGGAGTGGTCAACCGGATCCTGGTTCAGGGCAACCAGCGCATCGACCAGACCACGGTCCTGTCCTACCTGCCGATCCAGCCGGGCGACACCATCGACCCGGTGATCCTGGACGTCGCGATCCGCACCCTGACGCGCACCCAGCTGTTCGCCGACGTCCAGATCGGCCTGCAGCCGAACGGCGACCTGGTCGTCCGCATCGTCGAGAACCCGATCATCAACCAGGTCGTGTTCGAGGGGAACGGCGCGATCAGCGAGGACAAGCTGCGCGAGGAAGTGACCATCGCGCCGCGCGGCATCTACACCCGTGCCCGGGTCCAGGAGGATGTGGGCAAGATCATTGAACTGTATCGTCTGTCGGGCCGTATCTCGGCGAACGTGACGCCCAAACTGGTCCAGCTCGAACAGAATCGCGTCGACCTGATCTTCGAGATCGACGAGGGCCCGGAGACGGGCGTCCAGTCGATCACCTTCCTGGGCAATGAGGCCTTCTCCGACAGCGAGCTGCGCGAGGTCATGGTGACCAAGCAGACGCAGTGGTGGCGGCTGTTCACCAAGAACGACAACTACGACCCCGGCCGCCTTGATTACGATCGTGAGCAGCTGCGGAAATTCTACACGAACCGGGGCTACTACGACTTCCGCATCACCTCGGCTGTGGCCGAACTTGCGCCGGACGACAGCGCCTTCGCCATGACCCTGACGGTCGAAGAGGGTGACAAGTACAACTTCGGCGACATCCAGGTCGTGACCGAGAACGACCGCCTGAACGCGGACTTCCTGGAACTGCTGCTGCCGATCCGGACCGGCGACCTGTACGAGAGCGACAAGATCGAGAGCTCGGTCGACGCCCTGACCTTTGCGGCGGGCTCGGCGGGCTACGCCTTCGTCGACATCAACCCGACCTATCGTCCGAATCCCGAGACCGACGCCATCGACGTCACGTTCAACGTCTCTGAAGGCCAGCGTGTCTACGTCGATCGCATCAATGTCATCGGCAACACCCGCACCATCGACCCGGTGATCCGGCGCGAGCTGATGCTGACCGAAGGCGACGCCTTCAACCGCACCCTGCTGGAGCGGTCGCGCAACAATCTGCGGGCGCTGGGCTTCTTCAAGGAAGTCACGGTCGGTGAGACCCGCGGCGCCGCGCCGGACCGTTCGATCGTCAATGTCACCGTCGAGGAGCAGCCGACAGGCGAACTGTCCGTCGGCGCGGGCTTCAGCTCCGTCGACAGCTTCGTGGTCAACCTGGGCATTTCGGAACGGAACTTCCGCGGCCGGGGCCAGAACGTGGTCGCCCGCGTCGAATGGGGCTCGCTGCGCCAGCAGATCGATTTCCGCTTCACCGAGCCCCGGTTCCTGGGCCGTGACGTCGGCGCGGGCTTTGACCTGTTCCACTCGCGCTACGATTTCCAGCAGGAGTCGTCGTTCGACTATCGCTCGACCGGCGCAGGCCTGCGTCTGACCTACCCGCTGAACGGCTACAGCCGTCTGTCGACGCGCTACTTCATCAAGGACGACGAGATCCTGGTGCCGATCGGCTACTGCGACGCCAACGGTGTCGGCTCGTCGGCCCTGTGCGAACAGGTCGGCGCCTCGCTGAACTCGTCGGTCGGCTACACCCTGCTGGTCGATCGCCGAAATGACCCGGTGCGCGCCACGCGCGGCTGGACCGGCTCGATCCGCCAGGACTTCGCGGGTCTCGGCGGCGACGTGAACTATGTGAAGACCGAGGTCGACGCGACCCTCTACTACGGCATCACCCCGAGCTGGATCGTCACCGTGGCGGGCTCGTCCGGCTATGTGTCCGGCTGGAGCGGCGACGCGGTGCGGATCAACGACCGCTTCTTCAAGGGCGGCAACAGCTTCCGCGGCTTCGAGAACGCCGGCATGGGGCCTCGCGATCTGGCAACGAATGATGCGCTGGGCGGCAATTTCTACGCCGTGGGCAGCATCGAACTGACCCTGCCGAACGGCCTGCCCGCACAGTACGGCATCAAGACCTCGCTGTTTGCTGACGTCGGCACACTGGGGGTTCTGGACAACCGTTATACCCTCGGAACCAACGGCCTGCCGGACGCCTCCATTGCGGATGACCTGTCACTGCGCGCCTCCGCCGGTCTCAGCGTCCACTGGAAGTCGCCGATGGGCCCGATCCGGTTCGATTTCAGCCAGATTCTGAGCAATGAAGATTACGACCGGACCGAAACCTTCCGCTTCTCGACCTCAACCCAGTTCTAAGCCCGGGCCCTTCAGCCCTAAAAGGTTACCCATGAAAATCCTCGCTATCGGCGCTTTCGCCCTGGCTTCGCTCGTCGCCTCGACCGCCGTCGCCCAGACCCAGGGCCCGCAAAATCCTGGTCCGAACATTCCGGGCGTCTGCGTCTATTTCAACCAGCGCCTGCTGGCGACCTCGACTGCCGGTCAGGCCGTTCAGGCCCGCATGGAACAGCTGGCGACCGAAGTTCAGGGCGAACTGTCGCCCTACGCCACCACGATCCAGAACGAGATCAACTTGCTGCAACAGGGCGGTCAGGCCGCTGATCCTGACGGTGCCCGCCGCACGGCCCTGCAGGCCCGCATCCAGGAAGCCCAGACCCTGGAACAGACCCGCCAGGACGAACTGCGCTACACCCTGTCGGAACAGCGTCGCCTGATTTCGGCCGCTGTCGAGCCGATCCTGGTCGCCGTCTATCAGGAACGCGGCTGCGGCATCCTGATCGACCGCGAGAGCGTCTTCATCCTGAACCCTGCGATGGATGTGACCGACGTGGTCATCGAGCGGTTGAACACTCAGCTGCCGAACCTGAGCTTCAACCGCCTGCCGGTTCCGGCTCAAGCGGCTCAATAAGGCGAAGGGCATGACGCCCGACGCCCGCTTTTTCGATACGCTGAGTCCGCTCAGCGTCGACGACCTCGCGGCCCTGACGGGCGGTGAGGTCGTTCGCACTTCGGATGTTCGCATCGCGCGGGTCGCACCGCTCGCCACGGCGGACGGTCGGGCCATGGCCTTCCTCGGCGACCGAAAATTCCTCGGAGCGCTGCAGGCGACCTCGGCCGGTTGCGTGATCCTCCCCAGGGAAGCCGTGGACGCCGCTCCGGCCGGGGCGGCGGTCATTGTCTCCCGCACGCCCCAGGCGGCCTGGGCCGCTTCAGCCGTCGCACTGCATCGCCCCGTCGGCCTGACTGCGACATCGGCTGCCGATGTTTGCGAGGACGACAGCGTGGTGGTTGAGTCCGGCGCGATCCTGGGTCAGGGCGCGCGCATCGGGCGAGGCAGCCGTATCGGCGCCAACAGCGTCATCGGCCCCGGAGTTCAGATCGGCCGCGACTGCGACGTCGGCCCCAATGTCACCGTCCGCTTCGCCCTGATCGGCGATCGGGTAAAGATCTATGCTGGCGCACGGCTGGGCGAGGCCGGCTTCGGCGCGGCCGGCGGCGCGACCGGCCCGGTGGACGTGCCCCAGCTGGGGCGTGTCATCATTCAGGATGGTGTCACGATCGGCGCCAACACCTGTATCGACCGGGGCGCGTTCGATGACACGGTGATCGGCGAGAACACCAAGATCGATAATCTGGTCATGATCGCCCACAATTGCGTCATCGGGCGCAACTGCCTGATCGCGGGCCAGACGGGGATCTCGGGATCCGTGACGATCGGCGACGGCGTCATGTTCGGCGGCCAGGCGGGCGTGGGCGACCACTTCACGATCGGCGTCGGCGCGCGGGTCGCGGCGGGCGCGGGGGTGCTGGCCGACATTCCGGCGGGCGAAACCTGGTCCGGCTATCCGGCCAAGCCGATCCGTCAGTTCTTGCGTGAAACTGTCTGGGTGTCCAAACAGGCGGGGCGAAAAAGAGAGCGGACGGATGACTGAGCCTGGGGTGAAGATCGACTACGCCGAGGTCATGCGCCGACTGCCCCACCGTTATCCGTTCCTGCTGGTGGACAAGGCCGAGGCCTTCGTGGCGAGCACGTCGATCACGGGCATCAAGAACGTCACCCACAACGAGCCGTTCTTCCCGGGCCACTTCCCCATCGACCCGGTCATGCCGGGCGTCCTGATCGTCGAGGCCATGGCCCAGACGGGCGCCCTGCTGATGTCCAAGAGCCTGGACGTCGCCGTCGAGGGCAAGGTCATCATGTTCATGTCCATCGACGGCGTTCGCTTCCGCAAGCCCGCGCGGCCGGGCGATCAGTTGCGCATGGACGTGGTCGTGACCCGACAGCGCGGCGACATCTTCAAGTTCCGGGGCGAGACCTTCATCGACGGCAAGCTGGCGGCCGAAGCCGACTTCGCGGCCATGGTGGTCACGGTCGATCAGCCCGTCACGCCATGAGCCATATCCACCCCACCGCCATCGTCGACGGCTCGGTCGACCTGGGTGCGGACGTGGCGATCGGGCCGTGGTGCATCGTGGGGCCGGGAGTGACGCTGGCCGATGGCGTCCATCTCGTCAGCCATGTGGTGGTGCAGCAGGACACCTCGGTCGGCGCCCGCACCGTCATCCACCCCTTCGCCGTCATCGGCGGCGACCCCCAGCACAATGGCTACAAGGGCGAGACGGTCCGGCTGGAGATCGGCTCGGACAACGCGATCCGCGAGCACGCCACCTTCAACCGGGGCACGCCGCAGGGATCGGGGGTGACGCGCGTCGGCTCCAACGGCCTGTTCATGACCGGCGCCCACGTCGGTCACGATGCGGTCGTCGGCGACCATGTGGTGATGGCCAACAGCGCGACCCTGGGCGGCCATGCGCGGATCGGCGACAAGGTCTTCCTCGGCGGCCTCTGCGCCGTGCACCAGAACGGCCGGGTGGGGCAGGGCGCCATCGTCGGCGGTCTCGCGGCCGTGACGCGCGACGTGATCCCCTATGGCTCGGCCTGGGGCAACCATGCGCAGCTGCATGGCCTGAACCTGATCGGATTGAAGCGGAAGGGCTACGACAAGACTGCGATCCGACGTTTGCTCGCCGCCTATCGCGACCTGTTCGAGGGCGACGGCGTGTTCGCCGACCGGCTCGATACGGTGGAGTCAGGTTACGCCGACCTGCCCGAGATCATGGAGATCGTCGCCTTCATCCGCGAGGACGGCAAACGGCCTTTGTGCCTGCCGGGCGAATGATCAAAACCCCACGCCAAACTGACCAGGAATCGGGACCAACCCGATCAGTCGAGACGTCAAATTCGTCAGACTCGCCAATCGCGTGTTCGACCATCGAGGGCGCGGCATGAGCGCCGGCAAACTGGGGCTGATCGCGGGCGGCGGCGCCCTGCCGCTGGCGATCGCGGCGCGGTGCGAGGCCGAGGGGCGGCCCGTGTTTGTGGTGCGGCTGACCAGTTTCGCCGACCCGCATCTGATCCGGTATCCGGGACTGGAAGCGGGCATGGCCGAGATCGGTCGGGTGCTGGCGGCGTTGAAGGCGGCGGACTGTGTCGCCGTCTGTTTCGCCGGGACCGTCAACCGTCCGGATTTCAAGGCTCTGAAGCCCGATCTGAAGGGCGCGTTGGTGCTGCCGGGCATCATCGCGGCGGCAATGAAGGGCGACGACGCCCTGCTGCGCAAGGTCCTGTCGGTGTTCGAGAACGAGGGCTATGCCATCGAAGGGGCCGACGACATTCTGGGCGGCGAGACCCTGACGGTCGGCGCCCTGGGCCGCGTCACGCCGGATGAAGCGCAGCTTTCAGACCTCAGGAAGGCGCTGCATGTCGCGGAAAAGGCAGGTGAACTAGATATCGGACAGGGCGCGGTCGTGTGCGAGGGTCTGGTCCTCGCGGTCGAAGCCCAGGAGGGCACCGATGCCATGTTGGCTCGGGTTGCGGGGCTGCCCGCCGATCTGCGCGGCACGACCGGTCATCTGAAAGGGGCGCTGGGAAAGGCGCCGAAGCCGATCCAGGACCTGCGCGTCGACATGCCGGTCATAGGCGCACAGACGATCGAGATGGCCGCCGCCGCCGGGCTGGCGGGCGTCGGCGGGGTCGCGGGCAAGCTGATCCTGATCGACCGGGCCGCGATCATCGAGGCTGCGGATCGGCTGGGCCTGTTCGTCTGGGGCGAGGACCGGTCGTGAAAGTCATGCTGGTCGCCGCCGAGGCCTCGGGCGATTCGTTGGGCGCGGGGTTGGCGCAGGCCCTGCGAGCCCGGCTATCGGACATCGCCTTCGTCGGCGTCGGCGGCCCGAAGATGGCGGCCGAGGGCGTCGAGAGCCCGTTCGACATCGCCCAGCTGTCCATCCTCGGCTGGCTGGAGGGGTTGCGGGCCTATGGCCGGGTCAAGGCGAGGGTCGCCGATACCGTCGCCCTGGCGGTGCGCGAGCGGCCTGATGCGGTCGTCCTGATCGATAGCTGGGGTTTCACCATAAGGGTCGCCAAGGCGCTGCGGCTGGTGCTGCCCGGCGTGCCGCTGATCAAATACGTCGGCCCCCAGGTCTGGGCCTCGCGACCGGGCCGGGCGAAGACTCTGGCGGGCGCCGTGGATCATCTGCTGGCCCTCTACGCCTTCGACGCGCCGTGGTTCGAGCGCGAAGGCCTGGCGACGACCGTGGTGGGATCGCAGGCGCTGCACATCGACATGGGTACGGCTGATCCGGCGGCCTTCCGCGCCGCGCGGGGGATCGCCGCCGATGCGCCCCTGCTGCTGGTCATGCCCGGCAGCCGCCCGAGCGAGATCCGCCTGATGACGCCCGTCTATGAGGCGGCGATCCAGCAACTGAAGGCGGAGCGACCCGGCCTGGAGGTCGCGGTCGTCGTCGCGGGTACGGTCGCGGACGACGTGACCGCGCGTATCGCCGCCTGGCCATTCCGGACCCACCTGGTCACTGAAACCGACAAATACGCGGCGATGAAGGCGGCCGCCGTGGCCCTCGCCACCAGCGGCACGGTCTCGACCGAATTGGCGCTCGCGGGCGCGCCCATGGTCATCGCCTACCGGTTCGCGCCGTTGAGCCATGCGATCATGAAGCCGTTCTTTACCGGCAGATACGCGACCCTGTTCAACCATGCGGCGGACGAGGAGATCGCGCGTGAACTGATCCAGACCGATGCGACGCCGGAGAGGGTCGCCGCCGAGGTCGGTCGGTTGCTCCGCAATCCCGACGCGCGGGCGGCCCAGACCCGGCGCCAGACGGAGGCGCTGGACTATATGGGCCGGGGAGGCGACGATCCGTCAGCCCTGGCCGCCGAAGCGGTTCTGACGGTCATCGCGGGCGCCTCTGGATCAAACGGCGCATCCGCCCTAGATTCCGCCCGCTGATCCTTCTGGATGACCGTCGAATGACTTCTCCTCGCCTGCCAAAGAAAAGCGAGACGCTGGAAATCCGGCTGCCGCACGCCGCGAAGCTCGCCTTCATGGAGCGTTGCCGCGCGGCCGGCCTGACCGCCAGCGAGGTCGTGCGCCGCCTGATCGAGGGCGAGGCTCCGACGGCTCCGAAGGCGCACCGGACCATGACAGCGTGGCAGGTGCTGGCCGCGGCAGTTGCGGGCGTGATCATCGGCGCGGCCGCGGCGCCGTCGATCGCCCAGGCCCTGCCGGGATCCCGCGCCGCCTTCGACCAGATGGACGCCAACCATGACGGCGTCGTCTCCTTCGCAGAGTTTCAGGCCCGGTAGAGCCTGATCGTTTGAGACGGAAGCGCTTCGCGCTTCTGTCGAAAGCGTGAATCAGGCTCTCGCCAATATCTGGAGCAGGATTCACGGCCTCAGCGGAATCGCGAAGCGATTCCTCCTCAGCCGATCCTGCTCTAGCGGATACGGTGGGCGATCCGGCCCTGCCTCAGGTTGAACCATGTCCAGGGCTTCCAGAGGGACGCGCCCGGCTTCCACGAGGCGACCACGAGTTCGGCGCGTCCCACGACATTCGTGACCGGCAGCAGGCCTACGCCGACGTCTGCAGACCAGCGGCTGTCCAGCGAGTTGTCGCGGTGATCGCCCATGACGAACAACTGACCCTCGGGCACGATCCGGGCGGGGCGATCGTCGCCCTCAAGCCCCTGCCCGGCATCGAAGGTGGTGTAGGTGAGGCCATCCACCTGACGCTCCTCGACCTGCTCCACGGGCCGTGCGGGCGCGTCCAGATCAAGGCCCGGGCCGAGCGCCCGCTGGGACAGGGCCTGACCGTTGACCGTCACCACGCCGCCCGAGACCGACACCGTGTCGCCGGGCAGGCCGATGACCCGCTTTATCCAGGTCTCCTGCGGATTGCCCGGCCGGCGGAAGACGACGACGTCGCCGCGTCGGGGCAGGCGCTCGAACAGCCGCCCGGACGGCAGGGGCGGATTGAAGGGCAGGGAGGCGCGGCTCCAGCCATAGGCGAACTTGGACACCACCAGATAGTCGCCAACCACCAGGCCCGGCTCCATCGAGGCCGAGGGGATGGTGAAGGGCTGGAAGGCGACTGTCTGGATCGCGACCGCAGCAGCCAGGGCGACGGCGATGGTGCGAACCGTGTCGATGATTTCGGCCAGGGCTGACGGCGCCGCGTCGGTCGGGGTCGGCGTTTCGGGAGGACGGGTGTCGGGGATCTGGGTCATCCCGGCACCTGGGCGCCCAACCGCTCTGTGCGCCAGCAAAGTCGTGTCCGGACAGCGCGCCATCGTGTCCAGACAAAGAAAAACGCCGGGGCGCGGGCCCCGGCGTCTTGTCTGTGTGGCTGTCTCAGCCCCGGTTCTGGATCGGCACGTAATCGCGCTCGGTCGGACCGGTGTAGAGCTGGCGCGGACGGCCGATCTTCTGCGCCGGATCGGCCAGCATCTCTTCCCACTGGGCGATCCAGCCGACGGTGCGGGCCAGGGCGAACAGGACGGTGAACATCGAGGTCGGGAAGCCCATCGCGGACAGGGTGATGCCCGAATAGAAGTCGACGTTCGGGAACAGCTTGCGCTCGATGAAATACTCGTCCGACAGGGCGACGCGCTCCAGTTCCTTGGCGACCTGGAACAGCGGATCGTTGTCGGCGCCGACCAGTTCGAGGATCTCGTCCGCGGACTCCTTCATCACCGTCGCCCGGGGGTCGTAGTTCTTGTACACGCGGTGGCCGAAGCCCATCAGCTTGTATTTCTTGTCCTTAACGCCCTGGATGAACTCCGGAATCTTGTCGGGCGTGCCGATTTCCTTGAGCATCATCAGCGCCTCTTCGTTGGCGCCGCCGTGCGACGGGCCCCACAGGCAGGCGATGCCGGCGGCGATACAGGCGAAGGGGTTGGCGCCCGACGAACCGGCCAGGCGAACGGTGGACGTCGAGGCGTTCTGCTCATGGTCGGCGTGCAGGGTGAAGATGCGATCCATGGCCCTGGCCATCTTCGGATCGACGACATAGTCCTCGGCCGGAACGGCGAAGCACATGCGCAGGAAATTCTCGGCGTAGCTGAGGTCGTTGCGCGGCGAAACGAACGGCTGGCCGATATGATATTTGTAGGCGCGGGCCGCCAGGGTCGGCATCTTGGCGATCAGGCGGATGGCCGAGATGTTGCGCTGGACCGGATCGTGGATGTCCAGGCTGTCGTGGTAGAAGGCCGACAGGGCGCCGACCGTGCCCACCATGATCGCCATCGGATGGGCGTCGCGGCGGAAGCCTTCGAAGAAGCGGTCGAACTGCGAATGCAGCATGGTGTGACGGGTGATCGTCTCCTCGAACGCCGCGTACTCGGCGGCGGTCGGGAGCTCGCCGTGCAACAGCAGATGGCAGACCTCGATGAAGTTCGACTTCGAGGCCAGCTGGCCGATCGGATAGCCGCGGTGCAGCAGGATGCCGGCGTCACCGTCGATATAGGTGATGGCGCTTTCGCAGGCCGCCGTAGAGGTGAAACCCGGGTCGAAGGTAAAGGCGTCGGTCGCGCCGTACAGTTTGCGGATATCAATGACGTCAGGTCCGGTCGTGCCGGACAGGACCGGCAGTTCGACGGACTTGTCGCCGTAGGTCAGGGTCGCCGATCCGGCGAGTTTGGAGGCTTCGGTCATCAGGCGCCCTTGCGATTGCGTTCGGTCCGGACGGGATAACCCGGAACCCGATTGTTATGGACGTTCACATAGGGCGTGACGCGGAAAAGTGTGAGCGGTTTTACGGCCACGTCACGCCCCGTGAATCAAGCTGGACCTTGATTCACGGCTTCAGCGGAACTGCGAAGCAGTTCCCCCTCAGCCGATTAAGGTCTAGTGTGTTGCAGCGCATCATCCAAGCGCCCGAGCGCGTCTTCGCGTCCGAGGGCAGAGAGGGTGCGCGCGATGTCGGGCGAAGCGGTCCCGCCAGTCAGGGCCGCGCGCATCGGCGGGCCGATCTTGCCGAAGCCGACGCCCTCTTCCTCGGCGAAGGCCTTGAGCTCGGCCTCCAGGGCGAACACGTCCCAGCTTTCGAACAGGGCGAGACGCGCGCGGACGCGGGCGATCCGTTCGACCGTCTCCCCGGACAGCAGGGCGCGGGCCTTTTCGTCGAGTTCGAGCGGACGGGTCTTGAGAACGAACGCCGTTTGATCCGCCAGTTCCAGCAGCGTCTTTGCGCGATCCTTGACGAACGGCATGGCGCGCTGGAGGCGGGCCTCGTCGCCCTCGTTGAGGGGCGCGCCCCTGGCGAGATGGGCGTCCAGCGTCAGGCCGGCCAGCCGCTCGTCGGCCGCCAGACGCAGCCAGTGCGAATTGACGTGGGCCAGCTTGTCGAAGTCCAGTCGGGCCGGCGCCTTGCCGACGCCGTCCAGATCGAACCAGTCCCGCGCCTGTTCGTCGCCGAACAGTTCGTCGTCGCCATGGGCCCAGCCGAGGCGGGCCAGATAGTTGCGCATCGCCTCGGGCAGATAGCCCATGTCGGCATATTCATGGACCGCCTGGGCGCCGTGGCGCTTCGAAAGCTTGGCGCCGTCCGGGCCGTGGATCAGCGGGATGTGGGCGAACACGGGCCGGTTCCAGCCCAGGGCGTCATAGATCAGCGACTGGCGCGCTGCGTTGTTCAGATGGTCGTCGCCGCGAATGACATGGGTCACGCCCATGTCGTGGTCGTCGACGACGACGGCGAGATTGTAGGTCGGGGCGCCGTCGGAGCGCAGCAGGACCAGATCGTCCAGATCGTTCGCGTCCCAACTGACCTCGCCCTGGACGGCGTCCAGCACCACGACCCGGCCTGGCAGGGGGCGGCGGAAGCGCACGACGTGCGGCTGGGACAGGTCGTCGACGGTCGGCTGGCGGTCGCGCCATGGCGATTCGAAGGTCCGGCGTTCGGCCTTGGCCTCGTCGCGCATGCGTCCGGTCTCCTCCGCGGTCGTGAAATCGCGATAGGCGGCACCGAGCTCAAGCAACTGGTCCACGACGTCGCGGTGCCGGTCGGCCTGGGCGTGCTGGAAAACCGGCTCCTCGTCGGCGAACAGCTCAAGCCAGCTCAGGCCGTCGAAGATCGCCTTGACGGCGTCGTCGGTCGAACGCTCCCGGTCGGTGTCCTCGATGCGGACGAGGAACTTGCCGCCGCGCCCTTTCGCGTAAAGGTAGTTGAACAACGCCGTTCTCGCGCCTCCTATATGGAGGTAGCCGGTGGGCGAGGGGGCGAAGCGGGTGACGACCTGGGGAGACGAGTCTGCGGGCATGGGGGAGGGGTCCGAACGGGCCGCCCTTATACCCCCCGATGCGGCAAAGCCCAGCCTGTCGGCGCGTCTTCGTGCCTGGGTCCGGGACGAGGTGCTGGCCCAGTCGATGCGCTGGCGGCTGTGGGCGCCGGTGGCCTTCGGCGGCGGGGCGGCGGTCTATTTCGCGCTGAGGCAGGAGCCGCCTTTGTGGCCACTGGCGGTCGCGGCGGTGTCGGCGACGGGGGTGTGGCTGGGCGCGAGGCTGCTGGGGCGGGGTCGGGCGGTTACCCTGCCGCTGATGCTGGTCGCCTGCCTGTTCCTGGGGCTCGCGGGAGCCAGGTTGCGGGCGGAGGCGGTGGCGGCGCCGATCGCGCCGGCGCTGGCGGAGCCGACCGTCGTCGAGGGCTGGGTGGTCGACGTCGACAGCCCGGGCGACCGGGGTCACCGGATCGTCCTCGCCCCGGTGCGGATCCGCGGGCTGGAGCCCGAGGCGACGCCGATCCGGCTGCGGGCGACGGTGCGGGGGGAGCCGCCGACCCCGGACTCGGCGATCCGGCTGTTCGCCATCCTCAATCCGCCGCCGCCCCCGGCCAGTCCCGGCGCCTATGATTTCGGCCGCAACGCGTGGTTTCAGGGGCTCGGCGGCACGGCTTTCGCACTGGGCGAGACGCGGGAGGCGTATCTGGCGCCGGCGCCATGGCGATTGCGGCTGGCGATGGCGGTCAACGGGGCGCGGTTCGCCCTGGCGCAGCGGATCGTCGACCGGTTGGGCGAGCGGACGGGCGGGATCGCGGCGGCCATGACCACGGGCCATGAGACCTGGATCGCGCGCGAAGACCTCGATGCCATGCGGGATTCCGGCCTGGCGCACATCCTGTCGATCTCGGGTCTGCACATGGCCATCGTCGGCGGGTTCGCCTTCTTCCTTGTCCGGCTCGGCGTCGCCGCCTGGCCGTGGCTGGCGCTGAGGGTGTCGGGAAAGAAGGTGGCGGCGGTCGCGGGGCTGGTCGCCGTATGGAGCTATCTGGTGCTGTCCGGCGCGCCCCCGCCGGCGCAGCGGGCGGCGATCACGGCGTCGGTGGCGTTTGCGGCGATCCTGCTGGACCGGCCGGCAATCACCATGCATGCGCTGGCGCTGGCGGCGATGGTTGTGTTGATCCTTCAGCCTGAGGCCATCGTGACGCCGGGCTTCCAGATGTCGTTCGCGGCGACAGCGGCCCTGGTGGCCTTGTCGGAGGGCTGGCCGTCTAGGACACGGGAGTTGTCCGTGCCCTGGCCGATCGCGGGGTTCCAGTCGGCGCGGCACTGGCTGTTGATCGCCGTGACGGCCAGTCTGGTGGCCGGCGCGGCGACCGGGCCGTTCGCGGTCCAGCATTTCAACCGGGCGGCCATGTATGGGCTGCTCGCCAACCTGACGACCTCGCCGATCGCGGATTTCGTGATGATGCCGGCCCTTGCGCTGGGAGCCCTGCTGGAGCCCATCGGGCTGGGCGGGCCGTTCCTGTGGGTGGCCGGCAAGGGCGTCGATCTGATGCTGGCCATCGGTCACTGGACGGCGGCGCTGCCGGGGGCGGTGAAGACCATCGCCAGCGCGCCGGACCATGTGCTGCCGATCTCCTTCCTCGGCGTCCTGTTCCTGTGCCTGTGGCAGGGGCGGCTGCGGTGGCTGGGCCTGCCCTTCGCCTGCGCTGTCCTGCTTTGGCCTCGCGCGCCGACGCCGACGCTCTGGATCGGGGATGGTGGAACGAACGCGGCGTTCAGCGAGGCGGGCAAGGCGGTCGTGGTGCGGCCGGGCGTGCGCCAGTTCGCGGCGGACCTGTGGTCGCGGCGGCGGGGGCTGACGCTGGCGCCGAGGCCTGATGAGGGATGGGTGTGCGCACGATCAAACTGCGCTCCGGCCAAGGCCGATAGCGCGCCGATCGCCCTGTGGTGGGGGAAGGCCGCGCCGGACGCCGGCGAGCTCGCCGCCTTGTGCGCCTCAGCGCCGCTGGTCAGCGTCCGAGCCATTGTCCAGGCCCTGCCGCCAGGCTGTGATGGCAACCTGGTGCTGGACGGACTGGATTATGCGCGGGGCGGCTCTGTCGAGCTGTGGCGCACCGCGCAGGGCTGGCGCGCGGTCTGGGCCACTGATGTGCGGGGCGACAGGCCGTGGAGCCGCATCGGGGATCCCGATGCGGCGGATGCGGGCCTCGGTGACGGCGTCTAGTGGTATTGGCGGATCAGGCCGACCAGCTTGCCCTGGACCTCGACCTGGTCGGGACCGAAGATGCGGGTCTCGTAGTTGCGGTTGGCGGGTTCGAGGGCGATGGAATTGCCCTTCTTGCGCAGGCGTTTGAGCGTTGCCTCTTCACCTTCAACCAAAGCCACGACGATCTCGCCGGACGAGGCGGTGTCGACGCGTTTGATGACCACCAGGTCGCCGTTGAGGATGCCGGCCTCGATCATCGAATCGCCTTCGATCTCGAGCATGTAGTGCTCGCCGGCGCCCAGCATGGATTCGGGCACCTGATAGCGGCCGTGGTCCTGTTGCAGGGCGGCGATGGGCACGCCGGCGGCGATCTTGCCGACCAGAACCAGTTCGCGGGTGTCGTTGGCGGGCTCGGCGGCAGCGCTGCGCCCGCCGCCCTCGATGACCGCCGGGGTGAAGCCCGCGCGGCCACGCACGGCCCCCGCCGTCGCCTGTTCCGGCAGCTTGGTCACCTCAAGGGCGCGGGCGCGGTGGGCGAGGCGGCGGATGAAGCCGCGTTCCTCCAGCGCCGTGATCAGCCGGTGGATGCCCGACTTGGACGCCAGATCCAGCGCCTCCTTCATCTCGTCGAACGACGGCGAAACGCCGGTCTCCTTAAGCCGTTCATGGATGAACATCAGGAGTTCGTGCTGCTTGCGCG
This sequence comes from Brevundimonas sp. TWP3-1-2b1, assembly GCF_049896165.1. Classification (NCBI taxonomy): domain Bacteria; kingdom Pseudomonadati; phylum Pseudomonadota; class Alphaproteobacteria; order Caulobacterales; family Caulobacteraceae; genus Brevundimonas; species Brevundimonas sp. TWP3-1-2b1. Next base: position 130,918 of record NZ_JAFCTT010000009.1, read on the forward strand.
TCAGCATGGTGGAAATCGCCTCCAGAACAAGTCGTGAACCGTTGCCGATGTTCTGTAAGTGTTCTTGCCTAATGTCAACTTAACGGCAGAACGGTCGCTCCCTCTCCCGCTGGGAGAGGGCTTGAGCGCCAGAGAGCGCTAGCGATCGGTCTTGCGCGAAAGGGTGAGGGCCGTGCGCTACAGGCTAGGCCCGACCCTCATCCGTCTCGCTTCGCTCGCCACCTTCTCCCACCGGGAGAAGGAAGACTCTAGCCGAGCAGCGCCCGGGTCGCGGCCGTCACGTCGGCCTGTCGCATCAGGCTCTCGCCCACGAGAATGGCTGAAGCCCCCGCTGCCGCGACCTCCGCGACATCCGCAGGGCTGAAGAGCCCACTTTCGGCCACCAGGAGCGACCCCGCCGGCGACAGCGGGGCCAGGCGGGCCGTGGCGCCCAGATTGACGTCGAACGTCCGCAGGGAACGGTTGTTGATGCCGACCAGATCACCGCGCAGCGCCGCAGCGCGGGCCATCTCGGCCTCATCGTGGGTCTCGATCAGGGCGTCCATACCGAAGCGTTTCGCCTCGGATAGCATCTCGCCGGCCAGGACGTCGTCGATCATGGCCAGGATGATCAGGATGCAGTCGGCGCCCAGGGCGCGGCTCTCGGCCACCTGCCAGGCATCGACGAGGAAGTCCTTGCGCAGACAGGGCAGGGCGACGGCGGCGCGAGCCTGGACCAGATAGTCGTCGGCGCCCTCGAAGCTGGGGCCGTCGGTCAGGATCGACAGGCAGGCCGCGCCCCCGGCCTCGTAGGCCTGCGCCAGGGCCGGCGGGTCGAAGTCCGCACGGATCAGGCCCTTCGATGGACTGGCCTTCTTGATTTCGGCGATCAGGGCGGGGCGGCCGGGCGCGGCGCGGCGCTCCAGCGCGCTGCGGAAGCCGCGCGGCATGCCGGCGATCAGCGCCAGGGATTCGATCTCCGCCTGCGGCCGGGCGGCCTTGCGGGCGGCCACGTCCTCCCGCTTGTAGGCGGCGATCCGGTCGAGAATGTCGGTCATGCGGGGTCTTCGGCAACGGGCGGCGGCGTCGAGGTGATGCGGGCCAGATCTGCGAGCGCCCGGGCCGCCTTGCCCTCGTCGATGGCGACGGCGGCCAGGGCCACGCCGGCTTTGAGGTCCGGCGCCTTGTCGGCGACGACAAGAGCGGCGGCGGCGTTGAGCAGGACGATGTCGCGATACGGGCCGGTCTGACCCGCCAGCAGGGCGGTCAGTGCGGCGGCGTTGTGCTCCGCGTCGCCGCCGCGCAGGGCTTCGATGTCTGCGCGAGGCAGGCCGGCGTCCTCGGGCGTGACGGTGAAGCGGCGGACGACGCCGTCCTTCCACTCCGCCACCTCTGTCGGTCCCGTGGTGGTCAGTTCATCGAGGCCCTGACCGTGGACGGTCCAGGCGCGGGTCGCGCCGAGCCGGCCCAGCACCTCGGCCAGCGGCTCGACAAGGCGCGGATCATAGACGCCCATGACCTGCCGTTTGGCGCCAGCCGGATTGGACAGGGGCCCGAGCAGGTTGAAGACGGTGCGGAAGCCGATCTCTGCCCGCACAGGTCCGACGTGGCGCATGGCGCCGTGGTAGGCGGGGGCGAACAGGAAGGCGATGCCGGCCTCGTCGAGCGCCTGCCGCTGCTGGGCCAGTCCGGCGGTCAGGTCGACGCCGAGGACGCTCAGCACGTCCGATGACCCGGATTTCGAACTCATGGCGCGGTTGCCGTGTTTGGCGACCTTCAGGCCCGCGCCGGCCAGCACCAGGGCGGCGGCGGTCGAGATGTTGAAGGTGTGGGCCCCGTCTCCGCCGGTGCCGCAGGTGTCGATGACGTCATAGGGATGGTCCAGCGTCATGGCCGCGTCGCGCATCGCCTGGGCGAAGGCGGCGATCTCCTCGACCGTCTCGCCACGGATGCGCAGGGCGGTGACGGCGGCGGCGACCTGGGCCGGGGTCGGTTCGCCGCGCAGGCAGGCGGCGAAGAAGTCGCCGGCCTCGGCCGTGGTGAGCGACTGCCCTTCAACGAGCTTCGCGAGCAGCGGCTTGAAACCGTTGGACACCCTAACCTCCGTGCATCCCCGCGAAGGCGGGGACCCAGTTCTTGAGTGAGGCAGAGCGCGCGGGATGAGCGGGTGCGTTGGACCTGTGAGAACCATCGCCCAAAGCACTGGGTCCCCGCCTTCGCGGGGATGCACGGTATCGGGGAGCGGACTGAATCACACCATCGCCAGACGCTTGACGCCTGCCTGGTCGAGGAAGTTCGCGAGCATCTCGTGACCGTGTTCGGTGGCGATGGACTCGGGATGGAACTGGACCCCGTAGATCGGCCGCTCGTGATGCTGGAAGCCCATGATCTCGCCGTCCTCGGTCCAGGCCGTGACGTTCAGGGTGTTGGGCAGGGTTTCGCGCTGGACCGCCAGCGAGTGATAGCGGGTCGCGGTGAAGGGCGAGGGAAGGCCGGCGAACATGCCCTTGCCCTCATGGATGATCGGCGAGGTCTTGCCATGCATCAGGGCCTTGGCGCGGATGACGTGGCCGCCCATGGCCTGGCCGATCGCCTGGTGACCCAGGCAGACGCCGAGGATCGGCATGTCCAGCGGCGCGGTGTCGATCAGGGGCAGGCAGATGCCGGCCTGATCCGGGGCGCAGGGGCCGGGCGACAGCAGGATCGCCTCGGGCTTCAGGGCCCAGGCCTCCCCGGTCGTCAGGTCGTCGTTGCGCACGACATGCGTCGTCGCGCCCAACTCCGCGAGGTAGTGGACGAGGTTGTAGGTAAAGCTGTCGTAGTTATCGACGACGAGGATCATGCGGCGCTTCTAGAGCGGGACCGCGCCGACGCCAAGCCGACGCGTGCGCAACGGATCGTTAACGATCACGGCCTGAAATCGGGTCTTCCATCGGAGCCTTCGATTCCATGCGCGAGACCCAGGTCCAGATTGACGCCGCCCGCGTGGCGCTGAGCGAGCCCGAGGCGCGCAATGGCGTGATGGGGACCCTGGCCGCCGCCAGTCTGGCCGCCTGTGCGGCCGTGCTGCTGGCCGGGGTGATGGTCCTGGGGCCGGGCGTCGCGATCGAGGATGGGCCACGCTCGGCGAGCCAGACCTTCTAGATTTCGCCTGGCGTGTTCAACGGCGCGCCCAGTTCGAAGCGCCAGGCGTCTTCGGCGGCGCGCATGGGGGCGCGGGCCTTGGCCTCGGTCTCGGCGTATTCGGCGGCGGGATCACTGTCATTGACGACGCCGGCCCCGGCCTGAACGAAGACCTGGCCGTCGGTGAACATGGCGGTGCGCAGGACGATGCAGATGTCCGCCTCTCCGCCCGCCGAGATATAGCCCACGCCGCCGCCATAGCCGACGCCGCGCTTCTCGGTCTCCAGCTCGTCAATGATCTCCATGGCCCGGACCTTGGGCGCGCCGGACAGGGTGCCGGCGGGCAGGGCCGCAAGGAGGGCGTCGACCGCGTCGATGTCGGGGTGGGCCCGGCCCTCGACGTTGGAGACGATGTGCATGACCTGGCTGTAGCGTTCGACCACGAAGCTCTCGGTCACCTTGACCGTGCCCGGCGCGGCGACGCGGCCCACGTCGTTGCGACCCAGGTCCAGCAGCATCAGGTGCTCGGCGCGCTCCTTGGGATCGGCCAGCAGTTCGGCCTCCAGCGCCTTGTCGGCCTCCGGCGTCGCGCCGCGCGGGCGGGTGCCGGCCAGCGGACGGATGGTGATGCCGCCGTCCTTCAGGCGGACCAGGATCTCCGGGCTGGAACCGGCCAGCTGGAAGTCGTCGAAGTTGAGGAAATACAGATAGGGTGACGGGTTCTGGCGGCGCAGCGAGCGGTAGAAGGCGAACGGATCGCCCCACCACGGCGCGCGGAACCGGTGGCTGAGGACCACCTGGAAGATGTCGCCGGCAACGATATAGCCCTTGGCCGCCGCGACCAGATCGCCATAGGCGGCGGCATCGACCGGGGACTTGAAGGCGAGGGTTGCGGCGGGCTCGGCGGCGCCCCGGGCGACCAGGGGACGGTGCAGGCGAACCTCGAAATCGTTCAGCCGGGCTTCGGCCGCATCGACCGCGGCGGCGGGGTCCGACGCGCCGGGCCAGATCGGGGCCATGACGACGATCTCGTGCTTCACCGAATCGAACACGGCCACGACCGACGGCCGGGTCAGCACGGCGTCGGGCAGGTCGAGCGGATCGGGATTGGGCGCGCCGAGCGGCTCCAGCAGGCGGACCATGTCGTAGCCGAAGACGCCGAACAGACCGGCGGCCATGGGCGGCAGGCCGTCGGGCAGGGCGAACCGGGTCTCGGCAATCAGGGCCCGCAGGCTGTCGAGCGCGCCGCCGTCCTGGGTCGAATAGCGTTTGGCGGCGACATCGGGACCACGTGCGATCGAGGCGACGCCGTCGCGGCAGCGCCAGACCACGTCGGGCTCCAGGGTGATGATCGAATAGCGGCCGTTCAAGGCACCGCCCTCGACCGATTCCAGCAGGAAGGCGTGCGGACGGCCCCAGCCTACCTTCAGATAGGCCGAGACCGGGGTCTCCAGATCATCGACGATCCGGCGCACGACGACCTGGGGTCGGCCCTGCGTCAGTCCCGCAAGAATGTCCGCACGGTCGGGGTCCGCGCCGCCTTGCCTCATTGAGCGGGGGCGGCGGGGGTTGCGCCGGCGGCCGGAGGCGTCACGCCCAGGGCCTCGATGGCGCGGGCGGGATCGTTCTCGGCCTTGGCGGCGCGGGCGGCGGCGGCGACCAGAGCCTCGCCGGCGCCGTTGATCAGCTCCTGGGCCAGGCGGGGACGGATCTGGTCGGCGATCGGCGCGGCGAGGGCGGCCGTAGGTGCGCGAACCGCATCCACGCGGCCGACGACGAAGGCGGTCTCCGAAGCCGGGCCGGTGAAGACCTGGCCGCGACCCTGTCCGAACAGGCCGCCCAGCACGCCGTCGCCGAGTGAGGCCTGCGATGCCGCATTCTGCTGAACGCCGGCGCGGGTAGTCAGGGTGGCGCCGGCCGCAGTCGCGACGGCCGCGATGTCCTCGCCGCCGCGCACGCGGGCGGCCAGTTCCTCGGCCTTGCTGGTCAGGCGACGGGCGTTCTCGCGCATGATCCACTGCTGGGCCAGCGGTTCGCGCACGTCGGCGAGCGCCGGCAGGGCGGCGGGCTGGATGTCGTCGAGCCGCAGGACGAAATACTGTCCCTGGCCGGCGTCGATCACGTCCGACTCTGCGCCTTCGGTCAGGGTGTAGGCGTTCTGGGTGATCTGCGGCGGGGCGTTCATCGGCTGACCGTCAGGCAGGCGACCGTCCTGGGTGAAGGGCGGCAGTTGCACGATGCGAGCGCCGACTTCGCGCACGGCGTCAGCCAGCGGCTTGCCGTCGGTGCGAGCCTTCTCATAGGCCTCCACGCGGCTGAAGATGCGGGCCTTGGCGTCCTCTTGCTGCAGTTCGGTGACGATCGCCTCGCGGACGCCTTCCAGCGTCGCGGGAGCGCCGGGGGCGATGGAGACCAGCTTCGCTACGGTAAATCCGACGCGTCCCTGGATCGGGGCCGAGACCTGACCGGTCGTCAGGCCGAAGACGGCGGTTCCGACGGCGGGGTCCGGCACGGCGCTCTGCGGCTGGGCGGCGTATTCGGCGGGCTGGATGCGGTTGGCCTCGGCCACGGCCGTCGGCGACTGGCCGGCGCGCAGGGCGGCCGCAATCCGGTCGGCGGCGGCGCGGTCGGGCGCGGTCAGGGTGGTGAAGGTGCGGCGTTCCGGGGTCGACAGCCCGTCCTTGCGGAAGTTGAACCGCTCGACGATGCGGGCCTCGGGAAGGGCAGGAGCGGCGGCGCCGGCGGCATCGTTGAACAGGACGACCGAGGCGATGCGGAATTCGGGGCGACGCAGCTGGGCGGCGTTCTCGCTCATGAAGGCCGTCAGCTGGGCGTCGGTGGGGGCGCCGGCGGTCCCGGCCATGGCCTGGGTCACGTTGAACCAGCGGCCGTCACGCAGTTCCAGCGCGCGACCGGCTATCAGGGCGCCGAAGATGCGGGGCGAACGGATGCCGGCCTGGACGGCGCTGCCGAAATGTTCGGTCACGGCGGTGTCGCGGAACTCTTCCTCCAGCTGGACGGGCGTGTAGTTCTGCTGCGCCAGGGTCTGTTCGTACTGGGCCTGATCGAACTGGCCGGTGACCTGATTGAAGAAGGCGGGGATCTCGCGGATGCGCTTGATGATCAGCGACTCGTCCGGGCGGATGCCGACCCGGCGCGCCCATTCCAGGAAGCCGAGGCGCTGGGTCTGGCCTTCCAGATAGCGGACGTGGACGTTGGCTGTGACCAGGTCCTCAAGCGTCAGGGGGCGTCCTTCCTGTTCGGAGGCATTGGTGCGGATCCGCTCGAAGTCAGCCCGGAACTGCGCAGCGTCCACAGAGCGTTCGCCGGCGGAAATGACATGCTGGGCGCCCAGGCCCCTGAACACGTCGGTCTGCGATCCGCCGACGACGGCGAAGCTGATGATCAGCAGGGCGAACAGGGCGATGGCCCATTTGGACTTGGCGAAGTCGCGGAACACGGAAATCATCGAGAGGGCCTGACGGTCGGACGGCGAAGAGCGCCAACGGGCCGTATAGGGGAGGGGGCCGTCACCCCGCAAGCGCTCGACGCGCCCGAGACTTGGCAGCAGGCGAGACGGCGCCTAGACAGGGGCGCATGAAACAATCCGTGAAGATGATCGTCGGCAATTGGAAGATGAACGGCCTCGGCGCCGATCTGGCGACGACGGTTGCTGACCTGCTGCATGACGTCCACCTCGAGCCGCAGCAATGCCGCGTCGGCATCTGTCCCCCGGCCACCCTGATCGATCGGCTGGCTCGCGATGTTCGCACCAGCCACATCGAAGTCGGCGGCCAGGATTGCAGGGTCGAGGCGAAGGGCGCCTTCACGGGCGGCGTGTCGGCCGAGATGCTGGCCGACGCCGGGGCGACACTGGTGATCCTCGGCCACTCCGAGCGTCGTCAGGAGTTCGGCGAGAGCGACGCCCTGGTCTCCGACAAGGTCGGCGCCGCCCTGCGGGCCGGGCTGACGCCGATCATCTGCGTCGGCGAGACCCTGGCGCAGCGGGAGGCCGGTGAGGCGGCGTCGGTCGTGCACGGCCAGATTCTCGGCTCGCTCAATGACGATCTGGCCGGTCAGGACTGGGCCCTGGCCTATGAACCGGTCTGGGCCATCGGCACCGGTCTGACGCCGACGCTGGAACAGATCGCTGAAATTCACGCCGCTGCGCGGGCCGCGATGGTCGAACGGCTGGGCGATGGCGGGCGAGCCGCGCCGATTCTCTATGGCGGCTCGGTCAATCCGGGGAACGCCCGCGACATCCTGGCGGTGGACGAGGTCGGCGGCGCCCTGGTCGGCGGCGCCTCGCTGAAGGCGGCCGATTTCCTCGCGATCATTCGAGCGGCCGAACCGGCCGTCGTTGCCGCCGACGGACAAGGATGATAGACGCCGCCGCTTGATCGGCGGTCGTCCGCCACACATGTAAGCCGCCATGCTCCAGACCATTCTCCTCGTCGCCATGATCATCATCTCGATCGCCCTGTCCGGGGTGATCCTGCTGCAGCGCTCCGAAGGCGGCGCCCTGGGCATGGGCGGCGGGCCTTCGGGCTTCATGACCGCGCGTGGCGCGGGCAACCTCCTGACCACCACGACCTGGTGGCTGGGCGCTCTCTTCGTGATCTGCGCCATCAGCCTGACCATCGTCGGCAATATGGAACGGGCCAGCCGTTCGGTCGTCGACGCCGACGCCGTCGGTTCCATCGCACTGGACACGGCTCCGGCCGCCGGACAGCAGACCGCTCCGGCCGAAACGGCGCCCGCCGCCCCGGCCGCGCCGTCCCTCGACGATCTGGAAGCCAGCCTGCCGACGGCCGGCAGCGCCCCGGCCCCCGCGCCGGCTCAATAAGGTGACGGCGGGGACAACCTCCGCCGCTTCTCCCGCCACCAACACCTCCGCTCCGGCCCTGCGCCGGGGCGGAGTTTTGTTTTCAACAGGTGGATCGCATGCCGATCCGCGACTTTTCAGCAAGACGGATCGCGGAGCGGTCCTTCGGCGCCCGAATCAGGGCTAAGGTGATCCCCCGTGGCTAGATATGTATTCATCACGGGCGGCGTGGTTTCCTCGCTGGGCAAGGGGCTGGCGTCGGCGGCTCTTGGCGCATTGCTTCAGGCGCGCGGCTATAAGGTCCGCCTGCGCAAGCTCGACCCCTATCTGAACGTCGATCCGGGCACGATGAGCCCCTATCAGCACGGCGAGGTCTTCGTGACCGACGACGGGGCCGAGACCGACCTCGACCTCGGCCACTACGAGCGGTTCACCGGCGTCTCGGCGGCGCGGTCCGACAACGTCACGACCGGCCGCATCTATTCGACCATCCTGGAGAAGGAGCGGCGCGGGGATTATCTGGGCGCGACCGTGCAGGTGATCCCGCACGTCACCGACCAGATCAAATCCTTCTGCCTGACGCCGGCCTTCACGGACGAGGGCGAGGACGTCGACTTCGTCCTCGTGGAGATCGGCGGCACGGTCGGCGACATTGAGGGCCTGCCGTTCTTCGAGGCGATCCGACAACTGGGCCAGGACCTGCCGCGCGGCCAGTCCTGCTTCGTCCACCTGACCCTGCTGCCCTTCATCAAGACCGCCGGCGAGATGAAGACCAAGCCGACCCAGCACTCGGTCAAGGAGCTGCGCTCGATCGGCATCCAGCCCGACATCCTGCTGTGCCGCTGTGAATTCCCGATCCCCGAGGAAGAGAAGCGCAAGATCGGCCTGTTCTGCAACGTGCGGCCCTCCGGCGTCATCCAGGCGATGGATTCCGAGGACATCTATGCGGTGCCGCTCGACTATCACCGCGAAGGCCTGGACGCCGAGGTTCTGGCGCATTTCGGCATCACGGACGCGCCCGAGCCGGACATGTCGAGCTGGAACGAGATCGTGCGCCGGCGTCTGCAGCCCGACGGCGAGGTCACGGTGGCCGTGGTCGGCAAGTACACGGTCCTGAAGGACGCCTACAAATCCCTGATCGAGGCCCTGCATCACGGCGGCGTCGCCAATCAGGTCAAGGTCAACATCGACTGGGTCGAGGCGGACACCTTCGAGGGCGACCGCGAACTGTGCGAACAGCGGCTCCAGGGCGCGCATGCCGTCCTGGTGCCCGGCGGCTTCGGCGAGCGCGGGGCCGAGGGCAAGATCGAGGCGGCCCGCTTCGCCCGCGAGCGCAACATTCCCTATTTCGGCATCTGTTTCGGCATGCAGATGGCCGTGATCGAGGCGGCCCGGAACCAGGCCGGCCATCCCAAGGCCTCCTCGACCGAGTTCGGCCCGACCGAGGAGCCCGTCATCGGCCTGATGACCGAATGGACCCAGGGCAATCAGCGGGTGCTGCGAACCCAGGGCGGCGACCTGGGCGGCACCATGCGGCTGGGCGCCTATGAGTCGACCCTCGCCCCCGGATCGAGGATCGCGGAGATCTACGGCACGACCTCGATCAGCGAGCGACACCGCCACCGCTACGAGGTCAACATCAACTATCGCGAGGCCATCGAGGCCAAGGGCCTGATCTTCGCCGGCCTGTCGCCCGACGGCATCCTGCCCGAGACGGTCGAGCGCACCGACCACCCCTGGTTCATCGGCGTCCAGTATCACCCCGAACTGAAGAGCCGGCCGTTCAAGCCGCATCCGCTGTTCGCCAGCTTCATCGAGGCGGCCATGGTGCAGAGCCGGCTGGTCTAGCCCGTTCGGCGGCCGGCCTGAGACCGCCAGCGGCGTGGCGGAAGCGGTGGGATTCGAACCCACGGACGGCTCTCACCGTCGCTGGTTTTCAAGTTTGCGTGTCCTGAGCTTTACGCAGCTTTGAGCAGCCTGTCGCAGCTTTATTACTATCAGAAAATCAATGCATTAGGCCGGATCGTAGTTTTATGGAGCTTCTCGTAGCTGTGCTTGCACGGCGTATGAAACGCTTATGAGGACGCTCCATGACCACCGCCCCAAACCGCGCCAAGCTCACGAAAAGCTACGTCGATAGGATATGTCCCGGCCCGAAGGATGAGTTCCACTGGGACGCTGAGGTGAAAGGCTTCGGTCTTAGGGTCACGCCCCGAGGCAAGGTCACGTTCATCGTGCAGGGGAGGGTGGACGGCAGTGAAGGGGCGATCCGCATCACTATCGGGGCATACGGCGTTTTCACCGTCGATGAGGCGCGTGACGACGCCCGCGAACACTTGCGGTCCATGCGCCGGGGTATTGACCCACGGGACTCTCGGAAGGCTGACGAAGCGATGAGGGTCACGCTTCAGGACGTCTGCGATGCCTATGTCGCCCGCCCCGGAAAACTGAAGGAGACGAGCAAGCACGCCATCAATCGCCACGTGACGATGACGTTCGCAGCCTGGAAGGATCGGCCCATCATCGCGATCACGGAGGACGACTGCCGCAAACGCTACCGCGAGATGTTGACCAAAGGCCTGCGCGGCAATGGACCTGCACCAGGGCAGGCCAACCAAGGCTTCTCGGTGCTGGGTGCGCTGATCAACTACGCGGGTCGCCAGTACCGCCGCGCCGACGGGTCGCCGCTGATCACGCGCAACCCTGTCGCTGCCCTCAAGGACGACAAGGTTCGCCTCAAGCCGCGCACCAGCCGCATCCTCGATCCCAAGGTCGGCGCTTGCTGGCTGGCCCTTTCGCAATGGGCTGCTGCCGCCCACAACCGCGACACAGCGTCGAGTATCGACCTCGTGCGATTTCTTATGCTGACGGGCCTCCGGATCAGTGAGGCGTCGGAGCTGACGTGGGATCGGGTCAACTTGGAAGAGGCGTCGTTCCACCTACCGAATCCGAAAAACGGGCATGCCGTGACAATGCCCCTCTCGACTCAGGCGTCGGCCCTACTGGCGGCTCGACAACGGGTTGAAGGGAACCCGTTCGTGTTCCCGTCATGGGGAGCGGCGGGGCACATCGTCAGCCCTCGTGACACCATGACAAAGCTCAGCGGCGTCGCTGGATGCAAGATCACTCCGCACGACCTGAGACGCACCTTTACGAACATCGCTCTGCGCGTCTGCCGCATCGAGAAGTTTCGGACAGACCTGCTCACAAACCACATCACCCGTGACGTGACTGCGGAGCACTACTTCGACACGACAAACCTCCAATGGTTGAAGCCCGAGGCCGACAAGATTGGTAAGTGGGTCGAGCATGAAGCTGCTGCTGCGGCCGCCAGAGCGGTAGGGCAAAACGTGATCGCAATGGCGGCGTAAAAACGCACAACGATGAGTTGGACCCCGCGCGAGGCCTGTCGTACACCCAAGGTTCGGTGAACTTGAGTTGGGGAAACGTTATGCGGATGATTCAGAGGGGCGCGATTGCTGCTCTCGCCCTATTTAGCGCTGCTGTTGGTGGCTGCGCGACAACGCCCGGCTCTACCACGCGCTGGCAGGTCATCCGATCCAGCGACCCGATCACGGGCATTTCTAGCTGTGTTGTAGCCGCGCCGGATCAAGTAGGAGGCTTCAACTTTACCCGGTCGTTGGTGCTCTATCCAATCGTAGAGCAGAACAGTGAACGGGGCCTCTTGGTCGGTGTGAGTTCGGGCGGGCAATACCGTGTTCCAGTCGGTCAGGTGCTTTGGCGTGTAGACGACCAGCCGTTCCGCGAGATCGGCCGCAGCGTTACGGACATGGCGTCTGCGTTCGCCACTCCGGGCCGCTCGCCCGCCGACATTGCCCGCATGCAGCAGGAGATGATTGAGACTGCCACAGCATCCAGCACTGTCGCTGACGGCAGCGAGGCGGCTGAGATGCTGCAAGAAATGCGCGAGGGTCGGACGCTCTTGTTCCGGCAGAAACAGGCCGCGGCGTCATATGGCCTCCCGGGAGCGGGGGCGTCAGCAGTTGGTCAGATCAACGGTGATGGTTCACGAGAGGCCATTCCGCTTGATGGATCGTTTGCAGCGGGTTTGGTGGCTTGCGGCATCGAGTAAGCCAGTATGCTGGTACTATGTTTGACCATCCAGATATTGCAGTCCTCGGCATCGCTGATGTGCCTCTAGACCGAGACATCTTCCTCATGGATGAGGTCTGGATGGAAGCCTATGCGGTCGCCCTCAAGTCCTGTTTGGCCGGTGGCGACTTCGAGAATGTCGGGCGCATCAGCTACGCGTCGGCGCACGCAGCTTCGGCTTCTGGTGTCGAGCTATCTTGGTACCCGAACATCAACACGCGTTTTCATGAAATGCGAGTTCACCTTCCCGCCGATGCATTTGTGACTTGCGTCCACTGCTGGGACATCGACGAGAAGCCCCACATTTTCGTTAGAAGCGACTGGCTGACCGCTCTGCATATGCGCTCCCATTCAGCTTTCGCGATGGTCGATGCCAACGGAGTGAAGGCTGCTCTTGCCGCTGGCACAATTACGCCCGACCGGGTGACAGACCTGACGGCAAGGATCGACGCCATCGCTGCTGCCAACCCAACTTTGGCCTTCGTGTCGTTCGCGGACAGTGTGATTGTCAAAGCTGGCTGGTCTGTTGGTACCTGGGACTCAGACGTCAACTACACCTACGAGCCGGAGCAGATTCTACGCGTCCTCCCGCTAATTGATCAGGCCTATCGCGATGTTCTTGGTCTGGACACCTACGCAATGGTCACTCAGGGGCTGAACCCATTTCACGACCACCTGAAGCACCTATCCGCGAGCGGCAACCACTTCTCATTGAACAGCCTCGGATTGCCGTTCGCCCAGCTGCAAGACATGGAGAGGCAAGCGCGGAAGGCGATCCGAGCCGGCGAACATGGCCGGGCCCAACTGTACCTCGACAAGGATTTCTTCAACTCGCTCAAGTGGCGGTACGAGTTTGAGAAACATAAAGAGCCGCGAAATACGTACGCCGCCCCAATGGCACAAGCTCCATGCACATACGTGATGATGAGCTTTCAGCGCCTCTTCGAGAATCTAGAGCCTGACGAACCAACGCCGGAAGCAGCGCTCGCTGGGGAAGCAAAATAAAGCATTGCGGACCTTTCCCCGAGGCGCATAAAGTTACTGCACTTCGCCTTACCGGGCCGTGCGTGATGCTCCTCGCTGCTTTGGCAGTCGGCCCGGTTTTCGAGAAGCGCCCATGGTGGCGCGGCGGACCTCAGGCGCTGGGAAACCGGCGACCAGATGGGTCGCAACATGAAACTTCTAACCAATCAGCAGACCGCCGACATGCTCGGCGTCAAAGGGAACACGCTGGAAATCTGGCGTCTCCACGGAAAGGGTCCGCGCTTCCGCAAGCTGGGAGCCGGAAAACAAGCACCGGTTCGCTACGCCGAGGAAGACGTGGTCGCGTGGCTGGACGAGCAGTCGTTCGCCAGCACAAGCGCTTGCAGCGCGGCCGCCAGAACCCACACCAAATCCCATAGCTGCGCGCCCGACCGAGCATCCGCTTGATGCTGCGGACCTTGTGCGACGCGCGCTGGACGCGGCACGCCAACCGTACGCCCGGTCACCAAAACAGCCGGGGGACCTTCCCGGCTGTTCTCAGGCTTGCGACGGCGGCTACCGGCTTGGCCCCTTTCGAACAGAGACACCAATGACCGACCACAGCGTAGGACAGGCCGTCCCGAGCCTGCAACCACCCCCACAGGCGGCACAGCCGCCGCTACAGCCGGAGGCCGCCGGTGCCGAAGGGTACACCGCCGCCGATGACTGGGAGCGGCTGCCGCTGGAGATGCGGCGAAGACCACAGTGGTGTCTCGGCGGACCGAATAAACAGCCGCTCGATGCCGCTGGCGGTCCAGCCAAGGTCAATGATCCAGAGACTTGGACGGACTTTGAGGCGGTCACGGCTGCTGCCCGGCGAACGGGCAGAGCCATCGGGTATGTTATCACCGCTGACGACGGCCTGACCTGCGTCGATCTCGATGTGAAAGACGATGCTTCTCCTGAGGTCATCGCGCGTCACGCCGCGATCATCGAAACCTTAGACAGCTATACGGAGCGATCCCTATCCGGGCGCGGCTGGCATGTTTGGGTCTATGGGGAGACTGGTGCGGGTCGGCGGCGGGATTCCGTGGAGGTGTACAGCCAAAATCGCTTCATAATCTGCACAGGCGACGTCTACCGAGATCGGCCAATCGTCGCCCGTCAGACCGAACTGTCCAACATGCTGGCTCAGATGCCGCAGTCGTCGGCCGTTCCTGTCGCACTGGTCGGTGACGATTGCGTGGACTGGAGCGCGGCTGCCCACGCTGCGGCTGATACAGGCGAGCTGGGCCGGCTGTTTCGCGGTGATTGGACCGGACGGTATGAGTCTCAATCTGAGGCCGATCTGGCCCTCGTGAAGCTGCTGGTGCCCCTAACTCTGTCTGAAATGGAGTGCTGGAACACCTTCCGACAGTCGAAGCTGGGCCAGAGGCCTAAGAGTCTGACTCATAATGATTCTGATGGATATCAGGCTCTTGCCAGTCTGCGGGTGAGCAGGCGGATATGGGCGACGAAGACCCAGGCGGTGGCCGAGGCGATGGTGGCCTCGAAGTCCTTGGCCAGCCGGCGGC